>CALMLL010000017.1 GCA_937868075.1 uncultured Marmoricola sp.
GCGAGCCACTCGCCGTGGGCGAACGGCACCATCAGGTCGTGGGTGCCCTGCCAGATGTACGTCGGGCGGGTGATCGATGCGAGGTCAAATCCCCATGGCCGGCAGAAGGCGAGGTCGTCGTCGAGCCAGCCGTCAACGCCGACGCGCAGCGCCTCGTGGAACGAGGCGGCGAGTTCCGCGCCGTGCTCGTCGTCCATGACGTCGCGGTCGACCTGGGGCAACAGACTGGCCAGCGACAAGACGATGTCTGCTGGCGTGGCCTCGCGCAGTTCGGGTGCCATCTGGTCGAGGAAGCCGCGCAACTCGGCCTCGCCGTCCAGCGCCGCGGCGAACTCTGCGAGGTTGTCCTCGCCCATCCCGGCAAGGAATTCCAGACCCGCGGCGTCGTAGGGCGCGACTCCCGCCATGACCAGCGCGCCTTCGACCCGGTCGGGCAGCAGGGCAGCGCAGGCTAGAGCGTGTGGGCCGCCGCCGGACCAGCCCGCGGTGAGGCAGCTTTGTGCTCCCACTGCGTCGAGGATCGCCGCCGCGTCGTCGGCCATGTCAGCGACGGTGCGACCGGGGCGACGAGCCGACCCGCCGTAGCCAGCGCGCGAATAGGTGACCAGCCGCAGGCCGCGCGCATGTGCCGCCTCCCGCATCGACCGCGTCTGCAGTCGGGCCCCGGGCGTGCCGTGGTGGAAGAGCAGCACCCGCCCGTTGTCAGGCCCGGAGACGGCGATCTCCAGGTCTCGACCGTCGGGCGAGCGAAGTGTCGAAAATGCGGTCTCGGTCATAGCGATCACGTTAGTGCCGCCGCCGACGCACGGCTGCGCTCAAGGCCTCAACGCACCCATCGAGAAGGGAACTGCCTCTGAGGCAGAGGACGCTGCCCGGCCGCTTGTGAGCACAGGGGTGCCCAATGGCGAAGTTCAGGTGCGCTACGGCAGGTTCACGCGGTAAACGGCGTCCTCGCTGAACGACGATATCCAGGCGTAGTCGCCGGTGATGGCTAGATCGATGTTGGCTTGATCGGCGAGGGCGAGTTGCTTGCCGAGGCTGACTTTCTTCTCGACCATGGCGGAGTCGGGGTTGATCTTGACCAGTGTGGGGCCCGCCTGGAGAGCGACGTACACAGCCTCGTCCGTGGCGCGTACGGCGTCAGGTGAGCCCGGCAATCGAATCTCGTGGCGGATCTTGAGTGAGACTGGGTCGACGGCCACCACTGACTCGCCGAGGGTGCACGCCACCCAGAGCAGGTCACCATGGAGTGCCATGCCCTGAGGTCCAGCGCAGACGAACTTCGACGACCTGACCTTGTTGTGGGCAGGGTTGATCGCGACGATGTTTCCCTGGGCGTAGTTGGAGACGAACACGGCCTTCTCGCCCACAATCACGAGTCGAGCGCCCGTCTCCACGTTGATGCGGGCAGTGACCTTGCCGCCGTCCAGGCGGACCAGTCTTCCGTCGTCTTGAGCGACCACCCAAATTCGCTGGCCATCGACGGCGATGCCTTCGGCGCCATCGCCAACATCGACGGTGCCCCCGCCGATCTCCGCGACCACGTTGTCCTCGAAACTGGTGACCCACAGGCGGTCCCCGTCCATAGCCGCGCGTAGGGGCACGGGTGGGGTTTGTTCGGTGGAAGTCACCTTGCCGCTGCCGCTCAGTTTGGTGACCGAGTCGGCGCCTGAACTCACCACCCACACGCCATCGTCGGTCGGGGCCAGGCCGACAGGTCCTCGGGGCACCTTGATCTGCAACGGCTCGTTCGAGCCGGCAGCAGGTTGAGAGGAGCAACCGCTCACAGCAGCGAGAAGAGCCAGGCCAAACAGAAGAACCGAGGCGCGGTATTTCATGTGTCCCCCGAACAGTTCTCCCGATCATGGAGCGGCGGGGTCCAGGAGGTCAATGGGGTTGCTGGGCGGTGATTTCGACTGGCCCGCTTCGCGGGCCGCTCAATCAGCGGGGGTGTCGGGCCGCTCAATCAGCGGGGGTGTCGGGCCGCTCAATCGGCGGAGGAGTCGGGCCGCTCAATCACCAAGGGGTGTGGGGGCGCCCAATCAGCGCGGGTGTGGGGCCGCTCAATCGGCGAGGCGGAGGGCGGTAGCCGTTCAGGTATCAAACCCGCGACGCCGCGCCTCCTTGACTCAACAGCCCCCATCTCGGTCGGGCTGCATGTCCATGGAGGCCACGATGAGCAATCGGATCACGACAGCAACCAGCACCATCCCGATCAGGGACCTCGACGCGATGCGCCGGGCCGTCAAGAAGGCGAAGTTCAGCCCAGTGGAGGCCGCACCGGCCTTTGCCGAGGCGTTCGAGCGCAGCCCCAACCGGGCCGAATCCCTCGCCCGGGCGTACGCCGCCAACCTGACCACCGTCGAGGAGCACCGCCAGCTCTTCCAGTCCGTTGCGGGCATGAGTGAGGACCACCGACGGGCACTGATCGCCGGCTACCGCAAGGAAGGTCAATCGCGCGGCGTCGTCCACGCCATCGGATTGCTGCCGCGGACCCAGGGCCACACCCTGATGCGCGACATGATCCTCAAGCCCGACGGCACCACCGACAAGGCCGCAGCCAAGGAGGTTGGCCTCTGGTTGCAGCAGGCCGGCGCGGTCATGCGCGCTCACGCTCAGGGGCTGCCTGCTCCCGACTTCGATGACGCGGTCGTGGAGTTCTTCGAAGACGTGGGCGATGCCATTTCCGACGCGGTCAACGCCGTGGTCGATGCCCTCACCGCGATCGGCAACGCGTTCATCACCGCCATCCAAGACGTCGTCAACTGGACCATCGAAGCGGTCAAGGACCTGGCCCACGCCCTCTACGAGGCCGCAGCCACCCTCGGTGAACTGGTCGGCAAACTCGTCGAAGCCGGCTACCAGGTCCTGCGCACGATGCTCAACGGCCTGGAACAGATCGGCATCGCCATGCGCGACATCGTCACGGCCGCTCTCGACCTGGCCAAGAACGTCATCGTCGACGTGTTCCGGGCCATCGACTCCCTCGGTCGCACCCTGGGCGAGTTGCTCAGCACGATCGCCACGGCGGCAGCCAACCTGGTCAAGAAGGCCATCGAGGCGCTGATCGAGATCGGCAAGACGGTCGGCAACCTGCTCTTCCAAGCCCTCCAGTTCGGCTTCACCCTGGTCAAGAACGTCGTCTCCGCGCTGCTGGCCCTGGGTCACGCCGTCGCCGACATCATGATCACGCTGGTGACCCGCCCGCAGGACCTGCTCCAGCAGGTGGTGCGCTCGTTCACCGAACTCGGCCAGACACTGGGTCAGCTGATCAACGACACCATCGCCGCCGGCGCGGAGATGGTACGCCGAGTGGCCGAAGCCGCTATGCGGATCGGGGAGTCCCTGGCCGACCTGGCCCAGGCTGCCGTCGACGCCGCCACCGACATCGCCCAGGCGATCATCAAGGGCATCCTCGACGCCGGCCGGACCCTGGTCGACCTGATGGTGAACGTGGCCCAGGCCGGCTTCGCGGCCATCAAGAAGGTCACCAAGGCCCTGTTCGACCTCGGGCACTCACTTGTCGGCGTACTCCGCGACCTGGCGCACATCGCCTTCGGCGTGCTCAAGGACGTCCTCAAGGCCGCCTTCGAGTTGGGCAAGACGATCGTGGAGTTCACCAAGTCGATGGTGGAGTTCAGCTACCGATTGGCAGCCCGCTTCATCCAGGCCGCCCTCGAAGTCGGCGAAGCCGTTGCCGACATGCTCGAGGCGGTCGTCAGCGCCGGCTACTACGTGTTCCGCAAGATCGTCAACGGCGTCTTGCAGGCTCTCGGCCCGGTCGGCGACATCTTCGAGTGGCTGCTGGACCGCGGCGAGGCGCTGACCAGCGCGTTGTGGCGTCAGGCGGTGCTCGGCATCCGGTTCGTGAAGAACTCCGTCACCGAGATCCTCGACTGGGCCCTCACCCAGACGAGCGCGGTCTTCGACACGATCCTGCGCTCCATCGAGTCGGTTGGCGCCGCGTTGGCCAAGGTCGTGGCCTGGGCCGAAGCCGTCGGCGACAAGGCCCTGGAATGGCTGGGCGAGGCGACCGTGCGTGTCGGCAACAGCGTGGAATACGTCCTCAGCCTGGTCGAGCACGACGTCCTGCCCGCCATCGGCAAGGTGATCAAGGGTGCGATGGCCGCCGGCTATGCGGCAGCGAAGTTCCTCGTCTGGGCGCTCGATCGAGCCTTCACCACCCTGGTCGAGGTGACCAAGACGCTGCTGGCCCTGGGTGTCACGATCGCCGAACTGATCGCGGCAACGATGGCCGACCCGAGCCAGTCGTTGGACAACCTGCTCAAGGCATTCGACGCCATCGGCACCGCGCTCAGCGATGTCGCCGACGCCGCCTGGAGCCTGGGTGAGGACACCTTCGAGGCCTTCGTCCTGGCCGCCAAGGAAGCCGGTCAAGCCGTGGCGGACATCCTGCTGGCCCTGGTTGGTCTGGTGGGTGCCGCGATCGGCACCGCGATCGCCATCCTGCTCAACTCGGTCTCCGACTACCGCCGGTTGACCACTCAGGAGCGGGCCGATGCCCAGACGGTGTTCGGACCCAGCCTGGACTACGACCACATCTTCCTGACCACCGATTCGGTGGTGAACGACGTGGTCTTCGGCATTCAGGACTTCCTCTCCGGCAGCCCGCAGTCGCGAGCCTTCGTCACCGACTCCTACGTCAACTTCGACGTCGATGACGGTCTGACTCGCAGCACCCTGATCCACGAACTCACCCACGTCTGGCAGTACCAGACGCAGAGCTCGCAATACATGGCCGACGCGGTGTACGCCCAGGCCACTGGAGCTGGGGTGGGCGGGGACGCCTACAACTACGGGTACGACGAGACCGCGGCCAGCGTGACCGTGAAGACCGACTTCGGCACGGGCACGGAGAGCATGAACGGGGGCAGAGCGGTCGGCGAGGGCGGCCAGAACGAGTTGAACGCGGCGGCAGGGGACTTCGACTCCTTCAACCCCGAGCAGCAGGCCCAGATCGTCATGCACTACTACGCCCGCACCATGTTGGTGCAGCCGCCGTTGGACGCCGCTGCGTGGCAGCCCTACATCGACGTCGTCCGGGCAGCCTGAGAGCGGTGTCGTGATGGTGCGAGTCGCGGTGGTCGTCGCCGGCGGAGGTGACCGGGTGGTCACCGCGCTCGCACCCCTGCTCTTCCGGTGGTCACCGACGGTGGTGCTGCAGCCGCAGATGCCTCCGGCTGAGCAGGTCGCAGACCTAGCCCAAACGGCCGACGCCGTGCTGGTGATCGGGCCCCGCGCCCGCTCTCCACGCACGGCGCTGGCCGGGCCGGGGGTCACCGCGGGGGAGCGGTGGGTGCCGACGGCATGGCTGCCACTGGTGTCTTTGGAGAGCATCCAACAGTTCGCCCTGGCTGCGGCCCGCGTGCACGACCGCGCTGCCACACCCGGACGCCTGGGGGTGCTCAGCCAGCGACAGCCACGTTTCGAACGCCTCGCCGACCGCATCGTTCGCCAGGCTCAGCACACCGGTGTGCAGGTGGAGCGGTGGACGGCGTACGACATGGGTCGGGAGGAACTGGTCTCCCGTCTGCACACCGGGCCAGCCCTCGGGCTCTATGTCGGGCACGGTCGACCCATCGGCTGGGTGGGGTACGCCGGCATGCGGGCCCACCACCTGGAGCCCGGAACCGATGCCGAACCGGCCGGAGCGATCGTGTCACTGACCTGCAAGACCGCAAGCCGACGCCGCACCGGCCTCTCCTTCGCCGAAGCGATCCCGCTCACCGCCGTCGCCGCTGCCGCGGTCGGGGCGGTCGAGCCGACCCACCACACCGCCAACGCCCGCTGGGCGGTGCGGCTCGCCGCAGCCCTGCCAGCGGCAGCCACGATCGGCGACCTGCTCAGCCAGGTCGTCCCGCACGACCCGCATGCAGCCAGCTACCGGCTGCTGGGAGATCCGACCGCGCCGCTGCGCGACGCAATCCAAACCGCGCCGCTGGTCGGCGCAATCCACACCACTCGCACCCAGGAGGTTGCCTGATGAACACCCTGACCACCACCGATGTGTTGACCGCAGTGCGCGAGGAGTTGGCCGTCGCCGCTCCCGACGTACCCGCCGACGCCGCCACCGACGCCCACCTGCGTCACGACCTCGACGTCGACTCGCTGGCGATGTTGGAGTTCGTGGCGCGGTTGGAGTATCGCTTCGGCATCGTCGTGCCCGACGAGGCCTGGACCTCGCTGGCCACCCTCGACGACGTCGTGGATTACCTGCGTGACCAGTCATGAGCGGCATCGTCATCAGCGGCGTCGGTGCGCTCACCGCCCTCGGTGATGCCACGACCACCTGGGAGCGGTTGCTCGCCGGACGCAGTGCCGTCCAACGCTGGGAGGACCTCGAGCAGGAGGGATTCGGGTTGCCTGTGGCGGCGCGGGTGGTCGACGACCGCGTCCCCGACGGCCCCCAGCGCGGTCGCACCCTTGCCCGCCTCACCGCAGCCGCCGCGTTGAGCGACGCCGGGCTCCTCACCCCGGCGGGCCTCCCCGAGGCGTCGCGAGTCGGGGTCTTCGTCGGCACGACGATGGGTGAGTCGGCTGTTTTCGAACAGCCCGGCTTCACCTTGGCCGAAGGAGGCGGACACGTCTTCGCCGAGGCGATCGCGGCCCAGTGGGGTCTGGGTGGCCCGGTGCGCACCCTCGGCACCGCCTGCGCCGCCGGCAACTACGCGGTGGGTCTCGCCGCCCGTGCGGTGGCTGCCGGCCGCTGCGACATCGCTCTGGCCGGAGGAGTGGAGCCGTTCTCCCGGATCGCGCTCGTGGGGTTCGGCCGCATGCGGGCGATGGCCCCGGCCGGATGCCAGCCGTTCACCAGCCAGCGGCGCGGGATGAGCCTGGGCGAAGGAGCCGGCATCGTCGTCATCGAGTCGGCCCTGCACTGTGCCCGCCGGGGCGGCAAGCCCCTGGCCGTGGTCGGAGGGCTGGGGCTCGCCGCCGACGCCCACCACCCGACCGCGCCGCTGGAAGACGGCTCCGGGATGGCCGCCGCGATGACGGCGGCACTGCGCGAGGCCGACAATGCGCCCTCGACGATCGGTTGGATCTCGGCCCACGGCACCGGCACTCCGCGCTCGGACGCGGCCGAGTCGTTGGCGATCCGGTCGGTCTTCATGGACCCACCCCCGGTCTCTTCGATCAAGGGAGCCATCGGCCACACCCTGGGTGCGGCTACCGCGATCGAGGCAGTGATCGCCTCTCTCGCGCTGCGCGATGGGCTGATCCCACCCAATGTGAGTGCCGCACCCGGCGTACCCGACCCGGAGTTGGGCATCGACGTGGTGACCACTCCCCGCGAGGCCGCTGGGCTGGCGTGGGTGATGAGCAACGGCTTCGCCTTCGGTGGACTCAACTCCGCCCTCATCCTCGGGAGGCCGTGATGCGCTGGATCAGTCCGCCGCTGACGGGCGCCTCCGACGAAGCCGCGACCTGGGCCGCTGAGACCCTCGCGGAGGCCGGACTCGACGGCCCGGCGTTGTACGTCGCCACACCGGATGCGGGTTCCCGCGAAGCCCTCGCCTTCTGGGCTGTCGCTCAAGAGACCGGGCTGGCCTTGGCCCCGCCGGCGGCCTTCCCCTGGACCCTGGCGAACTCGCCGACGGGCAGGATCAGCCACCGCCTCGCAATCACCGGGCCATGCTGGACCTTCGTCGGTGGCGACGAGGCCTGGGACGAAGCCCTCCTGGCCGCCGAGGTTCACCCTGGGCTGTGCGTGCGCATGCACTGGGTCGGCGATCGTCTCCACCTGGAAGCGGTCGGAGCCCGGGCCTAGGGGATCTCAGTCGGTCGGAGTACGCCGGCGCAGGAGACAGGCCGCCTGATGCCCTGGAGTGGTGCCGGTGGGGCCGATCTCGGGGTCCACGACCCGGCATTCGTCGACCGCGATCGGGCACCGCGGGTGGAACCGGCAGCCTGTCGGCATGGCCGAGGCGTCGGGGGACTCGCCTTGCAGGAGCGCTCGGGTTCCGGTGCGCCGCTGCATCTTGGGGACCGCGGCCAACAGCGCCTGGGTGTAGGGGTGCTGGGGGTCGGTCATGATCGCCCGTGAGGGCCCGGTTTCGACGATGCGCCCCAGATACATCACCGCGATCCGGTCGGCGTAGTGCGCTGCGGTGGACAGATCGTGGGTCACCATGACGATGCCAAGCCCCTTGCGACGCAGTCCGTCGAGGAGGTCGAGGATCCCGGCCCGCACGGACACGTCGAGCATGCTCACCGGCTCGTCGGCGATCAACAGCGCCGGCTTCAAGACCAGCGCAGCCGCGATGGAGACGCGCTGACGCTGCCCTCCGGAGAGTTCGTGGGGCATGCGGTCCAAGAAGCTCTCCGGAGGGCTCAGCCCGACCTCACGCAGCGCCTGCAACACAAGTTCGCGACGATCCGCACGCGACGACCCGACACCGTGGACCCGCAACGGCTCCTCGATGATCCGCTCGACCCGGTAGCGGGGGTCCAGGGACTCGTAGGGGTCCTGATAGATGAGTTGGATCTGGCGGCGCAGCGCACGCATCTCCTTCTTGGAGGTCCCGTGCAGGTCGGTGCCCTGGAAGCGCACCGTGCCCGCCGTGGGCTGCAGGAGCCGCGCCGCTGCCTGGATCGCGGTGGTCTTGCCGCTGCCGGATTCGCCGACCAGCGCGATCAATTCGCCGGGATTGACCGAGAAACTCACCGCATCGACGGCGCGTACGCCGGCGAGGCGCCGACCGAACAGTCCCCGGCCGCGGCCGCCGTCGAACTCGACCCCAAGGCCCTCCACTGCCAGCAGGTCAGTCATCGCTGTCACCTTCCCTCACGGCCGGTCGAGTGCGGGTCGGCACCGCGACGTGGCATTCGGCGATGTGACGTGGCCCGATCGGGCCGGGCTGGGGACGGGTGTTGTGGCAGATGTCGATGGTCCGGTCACAGCGGGGGGCGAACGAGCAGCCGGGAGGCTCCTCACTGGCATCCGGGGGAACCCCGGGCAGCGAGGCGACCCGCTGGTCCACGTCCGGTCCGGGCACGGTGGCGAAGAGGAGTCGGGTGTAGGGGTGGGTCGGTTGCTGGTGGATCTCATCGATCGGGCCGCGCTCCACGATGCGCCCGGAGTACATCACCGCAGCCCAATCGCAGGTCTCAACGACGATCGGAAGATCGTGGGTGACCAGGAGCAGTGCCAGACCGAATTCCTTGGTCAGTTTCTCCAGCAACTCCAGGATCTGGGCCTGCATGATCACGTCGAGAGCTGTGGTCGGCTCGTCGGCCAGCAGCACCCGCGGGTGGTTGGCCAGCGCCATTGCCAAGGCGACTCGCTGCCGCATGCCACCGGAGAACTGGTGGGGGTAGCGCTCGGCCCGGTCGGGCGGAATGCCGACGAGCCCCAGCAGGTCGCGGGTGCGGTCTTGGGCGGCCCGTTTGCTGGTCCCGCCGTGCACCACCATCGCCTCCACGATTTGGGAACCCACGGTGCGGGTGGGGTTGAAGGCGTTCATGGCGCCCTGGAAGACCATCGCCAGGTCGGTGCCCCGGTGGGCGCGCATGCTGGCCTCGCCGCCGGCCAGGATGTCGACCCCGTCGATGAGCACCGAACCGCTGACCTCCGCATTGGGCGGCAACAGCCCCATCGCGGCCAGTTGCAGGGTGGACTTGCCGCACCCGGACTCACCGACCAAACCCATCCGTTCGCCCGGATTCAGGGTCAGCGAGACTCCGCGCACGATCTTCTTCAGCGACTCGTCGCGGCCGCGGAAGTCGACCGTCAGATCCTTGATCTCCAACAGCGGCGTCGTCATCGGCTCGCCTTGTCATCAGCGGCGTCACCCAGCGGCAACCGACTGGGGAGCACCCGGAAGTGCCGACGCGAGAGGTGCGAGACCTTGAGCCGCGGGTTCAGTGCGTCTTCCAGGGCGGTGCCGATCATGGTCAGGCTCAAGATGATCGCGGTCACCACCAGGCCGGGATAGAGGATCGCCCACCAGGCGTTGTTGGACACCGCGCCGCCACCGGAGGCCAAGGCGATCATGCGACCCAACGACGGCAGGCTCGGGTCGCCTAGCCCCAGGAAGCTCAACGCGGTCTCGTCGAAGACCGCCACGGCGAAGGCGAGCACCGCGTTGACCAGGATCAACGGGGTCAGTTGTGGCAGCACGTGTCGGGTGATCACGTGGAAGTGGCCGGCGCCGATCGCGCTGGCTCGGCGTACGTAGATCCGCTCGCGGATGCTCTTGGACTGGGCCCGGATCACCCGGGCGGTCCAGGTCCACAAGATCAGACCGATCACGACGATCAACTTCAACAGGCCGGTGCCCCACACCGCAGCGATGATCATCATCAGCGGCACTTCGGGGATCACCAGGAAGAAGTCGGTGATCCGCATCAGCAGCCCTTCGGTACGCCCGGCGGAGTACCCCGCGATGACGCCGACGAGGGTCCCGATGACCACCGCGATCAGGGTGGCTCCGAACCCGACCATCAACGTGGCCCGAGTGCTGTAGAGCAACAGGGTGCGAATGTCCTGGCCGCCGTCGTCGAGGCCCAGTGGGTGGGCTCCAGAGGGCGGGTCGAACCCAGGCCCCATCTTCTGATAGAGGTCGGTGGGAGCCAGCAGCGGTGCCGCGATCGCGGCGAGGATCGAGCCGATCAAGATGGCGAACCCGATCGAGGCGGCGACGTTGTGTCGCATGACCCGCCAGGGAGACCAGCCTCGCGAGTTGTCTCCGGGAAGGCCCTCGAGCGTGGCCAGCGGGGCGCTCACGAGCTGATCCTCGGGTCGAGGCGGGCGTACAGGAGATCGGCGAGCAGGTTGAAGAAGATCACCGAGAAGGTGATCACCAGGAAGGTGCCTTGGATCATCGGGTAGTCGCGAGCCTGGATGGCCTCATAGGTCAACAACCCGATCCCTGGCCACGAGAAGACCGTCTCGATGAGCACCGAACCTCCAGCGATGAAGCCGAAGGACAACGCCACCAACGTCACCACCGGAAGCATTGCGTTGCCAAGGGCGTGTCGCAGCAGCGTCGTGCGCGGTCGGAGGCCTTTGGCCCGTGCGGTGAGCACATAGTCCTCGCCGAAGGTCTCCAGGAGTGAGGAGCGCACCAGCAGCGTGTATTCGCCGAACAGAACCAGTGCCAAGGTGGCTGAGGGCAACAGCATGTGGACCAGCCGATCGCGCAGCATCGCGCCGTCACTGACCGGCAGCCCGATCTCCTTCGCCGCTAGCAGCCCCGGATCATGCAGGCCCGAGGAGGGCAACAACCCCCAACCGACCGACACGATCAGCACCAGCATGAGTCCGAGCCATTGGGTCGGCAGGGAGTAGAAGAACATCGAGACGAAGGTGATCAGCTTCTCGATCGGGTGGCCGCGCCACCAGGCCGCAAGCAGGCCGGTGGCCACCCCGAGCACGATGGCCACCACCGTGCCCAGGGCGACCATCGGCAACGTGTTGCGCAGGGCCAGCAACAGGTGCTCGGACACCGGTTGCTGATCGGTAAACGAGATACCGAAATTCCCGTGCAGCAACTCGCGCAGATAGGCCCAGTACTGCTCCCATAGGGGCCGATCCAAACCGAACTGCTTCACCAACTCCTTCCGGACCGCTTCGGATCCGTTAGGCACCCGGGCCAACCGATTGGTCGGATTGCCCGGCATCAACCGCAGCAGCAGGAAGTTGAACGTCACCGCTACCCAGACGGTGAGCAGGGCTGCCCCCACTCGCCGTCCGAGATAGCGCGCTCGGTTCACTTCTCAGTCCCCTCTGCCCCGCTGCGCGCGGTCAGTTCTTGTGGGCACCGATGATGGAGGTCACCGCGAGCCCGTTGAAGGGGCCGTACATCGTCATCTGGAATCCGGACCACGCCTTGTCGTAGGCGCTGATGTGATCCTTGTAGCCCAAGAAGATGTAGGGCCGGTCGTGCGCGAGGATCTGCTGCATCTTGTAGACGATCTCCTTGCGCTTGGCCTCATCGATCGCGGTGCCCTGCTCCTCGTACAACTTGTCGTACGTCGGGTTGCAGTAGCCGGTGTCGTTCCAACTGCCGTACTGGCTACACAGCATGACCGACAACGCGAAGTCCGGGTCGGGCAACATGCCCCAGGTCCACATGGCCAGGTCGAAGTCGAGGTACTTGCCCTTCGGCGCGGTCACCAGGTCGAAGGCGGTGGAGTCGTCGACCTTCTTCTGCTTGACCTCGACCCCGATCGCCTTGAGCCAGTCTCGAACCATCGCAAACATCCGGTCACCCGAGATCAGGTCGGGAGAGACGATCTCGTAACTCATCCGGTGACCGTTGGCGATGCGGATCCCGTCCGCACCCGGCTTGTAGCCGAGGTCGTCGAGGATCTGGTTGGCCCGGGCCGGGTCGTACGCCGTTGCCTTGAGGCTGGGGTCAGACCACTTGCCGGTAGCCGGCGGCACGATCGAGTTGCCCAGGCTGGCCTTGCCCAGCCAGACCGTGTCGACCATCTCCGGGAGGTTGAACGAGGCAGCGAACGCCTCCCGCACCTGCGGGTCGAGCAACTCTCGGTTGCGCGGCTTCTTCGGGTTGGAGTTGAAGATGAAGTCCTGCAGGGCCGGCGAGGTTGCCTGGTCGATCTTGAACCCGGCTGTCTCCAGCGGCTTGACCCCGTTGGGTGGCAGCCTCTCGATGAGGTCGATCTCATGGTTGCGCAGCGCCGCGATCATGGTGTCGTCCTCTTTGTACATCGTCAGGCTGATGCCGGCGATCTTGGGCTTGGTGCCCCAGTACTTCGGGTTGGCCTTCAACGCAGCCGTGGCGTTCTTCTCGTACGCCTCCACGATGAACGGTCCACCGGAGATCACCGGAGTCGTCATGCGCACCGACTTGAAGGAACCCTTGTCGGCGTACTTCCCCCAGAACTGCTCGGGCAGGATCGGCACCTGCTGGACCTGGGAGAGCACGTTGGCCACGGCCGCGTCGTAGGTGAAGACGGCGGTGTTCTTGTCGGGGGCGGTCACCTTGGTCAGGTGAGCCACGGTGCTGGCCCAGTTGCCGGCGCCCTTGTCCTGGAACTTGACGATGGTGTTGAAGGTCCAGGCCACGTCCTCGGCGTCCAGCGGCTGACCATCTGACCAGGTGGCGTTGGGGACGGTGTGGAAGGTCCACACCTTGCCGTCGGCGCTGACCGACCAGTCCTTGGCGAAGTGCGGCACGAACTCGAGTTTCTTGTCGTACATCACCAAGTAGGGGTAGGTGAGCTCGAACGTGGAGAACGTCAATGAGTTCAGACCCACGAACGGGTTCAGCGAGTCGATCTCATCGTCGGAGCCCACGCGCAGGAGTTGGGGCGCCGACGAGGTGCCACCGGAGGTGCCTCCAGAGGTGCCGCCACATGCGGCCAGCATGGAGATGGCCACCAGCCCGACTGCTGCGCGACGAATGATGGTGTTTCTCATAGTCCCCCCTGGGGTCTTCGGCGTGCTGGAAATCTTGCCCCGAGGGCACTGGTGGGATTTTGGTCAACTGACTAATGTCCAAGAGTGTCCTTTGTCGGGAACTCAAAGAGTGGTGGCTCCGCAGCCACCCCCATCGGGACTCTGCTGTCTGCTCTGGGCCCGACCCTGCTCGACGCCTTGGTTACGCCGGCCGGACTGGAGGTGCCCGTCCGCGGGACGGTCATCTATGACCCCGTGGACCCTATTCCGCTGGGCCAGGACTGCCTGCTGATCCTCGTCGGTGTGCGCGCGGACTCGGCGGAAGCTCCGGCCATCATCGCCAAGGCCGCGGGCCACGGGTTCACCGGCGTGGTCATCAAACTGCGCGGCGCGGCCCCCGACCGACTTCTGAATGCGGCCAACGACGCCGCCATCTCACTGCTCGCCGCCGCTGACGATGTGCCCTGGCGCCACCTGGACGGACTGCTGGTCTCGGTGCTCGGCGCTAGCAGGGGTGAAGCCGACGGAGTCAGCGGCCGGGGCGAGGCCCTCTTCGCTGTCGCCAACGCCGTGGCCGCCATCGTCGGGGGCTCGGTCGCCATCGAGGACCTCAGCCAGAACGTGCTGGCCTACTCCTCAGTGGAGGCGCAGCGCATCGACCCGCTGCGCGAGCGCGGCATCCTCGACCGTCGGGTGCCGGATCAACCCCACAACCGGGTGCAGTACCTCCAGGTGCTGCAGAGCCCAGGGGTCACCAGGTTCCCGGCCCTGGGCGATGAGTTGCCGCGAGCCGCCTTGGCGGTGCGCGCCGGAGACCTGCCCCTGGGCACGATCTGGGCCATCGAAGGCAACGAGGGGTTGTCGGCCGAGGGTCACCAAGCCCTTCTCGATGGAGCCAGGGTGGCCGCGCTGCACATGTTGCGTGAGCAGGACGTCCGTGAGCGCGAAGCCCAGTTGCGGGGGGAGTTCCTACGCACGGTGTTGGCCGGTGCTCAACCAACCAGGGAGGCCGGGGCTCGGCTGGGGCTGCCCGCCGACGCCGAGATCTGCCTGGTGGCGTTGTCCAGCGCAGAGACCGACGACAGCGGGCTGCTGCTCAACCGGCTGGGCAAGGCCGCCGACCAGTACGCCGCGGCCTACCGCCCCGACGTGGTCACCACCGTGACCCTGGACGCTGTCTACCTCCTGGTGCCCGGATCGGCCACCGGGGCCCGTCGCTTCGCCGAAGGAGTGCTGGCCAGCACGCGCAAAGCCAGCGATGTGCGGGTGCGGGGGGCGATCAGTGCGCCGGCTCAAGGCGCTGCGGAACTGGTGGCGCTGCGCCGAGAAGTGGATGCGATCCTGCGTGCCACCAGTCAGAGTCACGACTCGACCATTGCCAGCGTCGCCGACGTACACACGACGTTGCTGCTCGATCGCGTGGCCGACGAACTCTCCCACGACCCGAGACTGCGGCATCCGCAGGTCGAGGCGATGGCTGCCCACGATCGCGAGCGCGGCACGGCGTACGCCGCCAGCGTGCTCTCCTGGCTCGATGCGCAAGGCGACATCGGCGAGGCGGCCCAGCACCTCCAGGTGCACCCCAACACGCTTCGCTACCGGTTGGGTCGAGCCGAAACCAAGTTCGGACTCGATCTTGCCGACCCGGACGAGCGTCTCTCGGCCTGG
>CALMLL010000018.1 GCA_937868075.1 uncultured Marmoricola sp.
TCGCGGTCGCCCCCGACTACGCCGAGAACGTCAAGTTCGCCGACGAGTGGGTCACGATGCAGCCGGGCACCGACGGTGCCCTGGCCATGGGCATGGGTCACGTTCTGCTGAAGGAGTTCTTCGTCGACCAGCAGGTGCCCTTCTTCACCGACTACAACAAGCAGTTCACCGACCTTCCCTACCTGGTCACCCTCGACGTGAGCGACGGCGTCGCCCGCCCGGGCAAGTACCTCGTGGCCGGCGACATCGAGGGCGGTCCGGCCAGCACCTCCGAGAACGCGATGTGGAAGCCGGCTGTGTTGGATGCCCGCACGGGCGAGGTGGCCATCCCCAACGGCTCCATCGGGGATCGCTACGGCGATGAGGGCCTGGGCAAGTGGAACCTCGAACTCGGTGACCTCGACCCGGCCCTGTCCTTGTTCGGCCTGGTCAGCGAGTCGATCGAGGTGGAGTTGCCTCGCTTCGACGCCGCTGATGGCAAGGTCCGCTACGAGCGTCGCGGCGTGCCGGTCAAGCGGGTCGGGGACCGCCTGGTCACCACCGTGTTGGACATGGTGCTCGCCCAGTACGGCGTGGCCCGCGAGGGGCTTCCCGGGCAGTGGCCCTCCTCCTACGAAGACACCTCGGTCCCAGCGACGCCTGCGTGGCAGGAGGAGCACACCGGTGTGCCGGCCTCCCAGGTCATCGCGTTGGCCAGGGAGTGGGCCCAGAACGCGATCGACACCCAGGGCCGGGGCATGATCCTGCTCGGCGCGGGCACCAACCACTGGTTCCACTCCGACCAGATCTATCGCGCGATCCTCCTGCTGACCACGATCACCGGCTGCCAAGGCCGCAACGGCGGCGGCTGGGCGCACTACGTGGGCCAGGAGAAGATCCGCCCGATCATGGGCTTCCAGCACATGGCCTTCGCGCTCGACTGGCACCGGCCGCCGCGGCACATGAACCAGACCGCGTACTGGTACGTCAACACCAGCCAATACCGCTACGACACCTTCACCGCCGACGACCTCGACTCCGGGACCGGGGTCTTCGCCGGCAGGAGCGTGATGGACCTCTTGGCCCAGTCCGCTCGGCTGGGTTGGACACCGTCGTACCCGACCTTCAACCGCAGCAGCCTGCAATTGGCCGACGAGGCCGCCGAAGCGGGCATGGAGGCGCCCGCCTACATCGCCGGACAGCTCAAGGACGGCCACCTCAAGTTCGCGGTCGAGGACCCCGAGGCTCCCGAGAACCACCCCCGGATCTTGTCACTGTGGCGTTCCAACCTGCTCGGGTCGTCGTCCAAGGGCAACGAGTACTTCCTGCGGCATCTTCTAGGCACCGACAGCGCTGCGACCGCACGTGAGGCGGCCCCTGAGCAGCGGCCCGGCACCATCGAATGGGCCGACCAGGCCGCCGAAGGCAAGCTGGATCTGCTGATGACCATCGACTTCCGGATGACCAGCAGCACGATCTTCTCCGACGTCGTCCTGCCCGCGGCCACCTGGTATGAGAAGCACGATCTGTCGACCACCGACATGCATCCGTTCGTGCACTCCTTCAATCCAGCGATCGCGCCCCCGTGGCAGACCAAGTCCGACTGGGACGCCTGGAAGACCATCGCCAAGCGGTTCTCCGAACTGGCCGTGGATCACCTCGGCACCCGCACGGACGTCGTGGCCAAGCCGCTGTGGCACGACACCCCCGAGGCCATGGCCACGGTGCACGGAGTGGTGAAGGACTGGCGGCTCGGGGAATGCGAGCCGGTGCCGGGCAAGACCATGCCGGTGATCGCGGTCGCCGAGCGGGACTACACCCAGATCTTCAACAAGATGACCTCGATCGGCCCGCTCATGGAGAAGGTCGGCATGCTCACCAAGGGTGTCGCCTACGACGTCAAACGCGAGATCGACATTCTGCGCCACCGCAACGGCACGGCCCGCGGCGGAGCAGGTGACGGCCAGCCCAAGGTCGAGACCGACATCCACATGGCCGATGCGATCTTGCACCTGGCCGGGGTCTCCAACGGCCATCTGGCCACCCAGGGGTTCAAGTTCCTCGAGAAGCGCACCGGCACGCAGTTGCACGACCTGGCCGCCGAGCACGAGGGCAAGCAGATCACCTTCGCCGACACCCAGGTGGCGCCGGTCCCGGTGATCACCTCACCGGAGTGGTCGGGTTCGGAGTCGGGGGGACGCCGCTACAGCCCGTTCACGATCAACATCGAGCGCAAGAAGCCGTTCCACACCCTCACCGGTCGCCAGCAGTTCTACGTCGACCACGACTGGTTCCTCGGCATGGGTGAAGCGCTGCCGGTGTATCGCCCGCCGCTGAACATGACCGCCCTGTTCGGGGAGGCTCCCCTGGGAGAGCAGAACGAACTGGGTGTGTCGGTGCGCTACCTCACCCCACACAACAAGTGGTCCATCCACTCCGAGTACCAGGACAACCTGTTCATGCTCTCGCTCTCTCGCGGTGGGCAGTCGGTGTGGATGTCGGATCGCGACGCCGACAAGGTCGGGATCAAGGACAACGACTGGATCGAGATGGTCAACCGCAACGGGGTCGTGGCAGCCCGGGCGATCGTCAGTCATCGGATGCCCGAAGGCACGGTCTACATGCACCACGCTCAGGACCGGCTGATCGACGTACCGCTGACCGAGCGGGACCGCAAGCGCGGCGGCATCCACAACTCGCTGACCCGCATCCTGCTCAAGCCCAACCACATCGTCGGTGGATACGCGCAACTGGCGTACTTCTTCAACTACATCGGCCCGATCGGCAACAACCGTGACGAAGTCACGATGATCCGGCGCCGGACCAACCAGAACGTGGAGTACTGACATGCGCGTCATGGCTCAAATGGCAATGGTGATGAACCTCGACAAGTGCATCGGGTGTCACACCTGCTCGGTCACCTGCAAGCAGGCGTGGACCAACCGAGCCGGCACCGAGTACGTCTGGTTCAACAACGTCGAGACCCGGCCCGGTCTGGGTTACCCCCGGACCTACGAGGACCAGGAGACCTGGCAGGGTGGCTGGGTGCGCCGAGCCAACGGCCGACTGAGCCTCAAGGCCGGTGGACGGGTGAAGAAGTTGCTCAACATCTTCTCCAACCCCAAGTTGCCTTCGATCCACGACTACTACGAGCCGTGGACCTACGACTACGACAACCTGCTCAACTCCCCGCAGACCGACACCTTCCCGGTGGCCAAGCCGAAGTCGCTGCTGACCGGCAAGGACATGTCGGTGAAGTGGTCGGCCAACTGGGACGACGACCTCGGCGGTTCCAAGGAGCATGCCGCGCGCGACGTGATGCTCAAGGGCATCGAGGACAAGGTCAAGTTCGAGTTCGAGCAGACCTTCATGTTCTACCTGCCGCGCATCTGCGAGCACTGCCTCAACCCCTCGTGTGCGGCGTCCTGCCCCTCCGGTGCGATCTACAAACGCGCCGAGGACGGCATCGTCCTTGTCGACCAGGACCGGTGCCGTGGCTGGCGCATGTGTGTGTCTGGCTGCCCCTACAAGAAGGTCTACTTCAACCACAAGACCGGCAAAGCCGAGAAGTGCACCTTCTGCTACCCACGCGTCGAGGTCGGCATCCCGACGGTGTGCTCGGAGACCTGCGTGGGTCGTCTGCGCTACATCGGCCTGGTGCTCTATGACGCCGACCGGGTCCTAGAGGCGGCCTCGGTGGAGAACGAGCACGACCTCTACGAGGCCCAACGCTCGGTGTTTTTGGACCCCGAGGACCCTGAGGTCCAGCGCGCCGCCGAGCAGGCCGGCATCCCCGGCGACTGGGTCGAAGCAGCGAAGAAGTCGCCGGTGTGGAAGCTGATCAGCCGCTACAAGGTCGCCCTTCCGCTGCACCCGGAGTACCGCACCATGCCGATGGTCTGGTACATCCCGCCGCTGTCCCCGGTCGTCGACGTGATCCGCGAGACCGGCCACGACGCCGAGGACCCGGGCAACCTGTTCGCGGCGATCGAGGCCTTGCGGATCCCTGTGGAGTACCTCGCCAACCTCTTCACCGCCGGAGATGTCGAACCGGTCAACCGGGTGCTGCGCACCTTGGCCGCGATGCGCTCCTACATGCGAGACATCAACCTCGGTCGAGAGGCGGACCCGGCGATCCCGGCCGCGGTCGGCATGAGCGAGGAGGACATGTACGAGATGTTCCGCCTGCTCGCCCTCGCCAAGTACTCCGAGCGCTACGTCATCCCCACCGCTCACGCCGAGCAGGCTCACGCCCTGGAAGAACTGGCCACCGACTGCCCGGTCTCCGACTTCGGTGGTGGCAACCCGGAGATCTTCGGGGAAGGTTCGGGAGAACTCACGCCGGTCGCGGTGGAGAACTTCCGGATGCTGCAGGAGCGGCAGACCTCCGACACCATGGCCAGCGCCGGGCGGGGGACGTTCCTGGGCATCCCGATGATCCGTCGCAACAAGCCCGAGGACGGTGCCTGATGTTCCGGTTCTCCCGTGCTCATCGGCGCCCGGAGGGCACCGAGGGGATCTGGGCAGCGGCCGCGGCGCTGCTGGACTACCCGACCCCCGATCTCATCGACTCCCTCGACCAGATCGCGGCGCTGGCGCCCGACCACCCGGAGTTGTCGGGATTGATCACGCATCTGCGCACGCACGATCTGCAGTCCCTGCAGGCCGAGTACGTCGAAACCTTCGACCACACCCGCAAATGCGCTCTCTATCTGACCTACTTCGCCTACGGGGACACCCGTCGCCGTGGAGTCGCGATGGTCAGCTTCAAGCAGGCCTACCGCAAGGCCGGGGTCGTTTTCGACGAGGACAGCGAAGAGTTGCCCGACCACCTGTGCGTCGTACTCCAGTTCGGAGCGACCGTGGACGCCGAGATCGCCTGGCGGCTGCTCAACGACCACCGCGCCGGAGTGGAAATGCTGCGCCTGGCCCTGGCCGGGTGGCGCAACGACGACGGTTCTGTGGGTTCGCCGTGGCTCGGCGCCGTCTCCGCGGTCTGCCAGACGCTTCCCGAACTCCGTGGCGAGGAGGCCGACGCTGTGCGCCGACTCGTCGAGCAGGGTCCACCCGATGAAGCGGTCGGGCTCGAGCCATATGCCATTGATCCATTGCTGAGCGAGGCCCGAACTCCTCAGCCCGAGTTTCTAGGGATGCCGCGGTGAGCAACTTCTTGTGGGTGATCGTTCCCTACCTGTGTCTGGCGACCTTCGCGGTCGGCCACGTCTGGCGCTACCGCTACGACAAGTTCGGGTGGACCACGCGCTCCTCCCAGCTCTATGAAGACCGGCTGTTGAGGTTGGGCTCACCGCTGTTCCACTTCGGCATGCTCGGCGTCGTCGGCGGCCACATCATCGGACTCCTGGTCCCCAAGTCCTGGACCGACGCGGTCGGCATCACGCCCGAGATCTACCACCTCGCCGCCGTCGTGGGCGGCATGATCGCCGGGATCATGGCCCTGCTGGGCCTGACCATCTTGATCTACCGCCGGCGCACCGTCGGGCCGGTTTTCTCGGCGACGACTCGCATGGACAAGGTGATGTACGTCTTCTTGGGGGCGGCCATCGTGCTGGGCATGTGGAACACCATCGCGGGCTCGATCCTGTCCGTCGGCGGGCACTACGACTACCGCGAGGGCGTCTCGGTCTGGTACCGCTCGTTCCTGGCATTCACCCCGCAGCCCGAGTTGATGGCCAACGCCCCGATCGGATTCCGGTTGCACGCGCTGGTCGCCTTCGGACTCTTCGCCCTGTGGCCGTTCACTCGGCTCGTGCACGTGTTCTCGGCGCCGCTGGGCTACCTCACCAGGCCCTACATCGTCTATCGCTCGCGTGACCGTCGCCCCCTGGGCAACGCGGCAACGCGACGTGGTTGGGACCGCGTGGGCGGATAGCACATATGTTCGATTCCGTGCGCTAGTCTGCACGCGTGGATCTTGCATACCAGGGCTCGCTGCTCGACGATGCACCCGCGCCCTGGCTGGGTGATCTGGGCGGGTTGCGCCGCCGCGATCTAGGCCACGGCGCCTGGGTCGACGTCCTCCCCGGGTGGGTCCGTGGCGCTGACGAGGTCTTCGAGTCCCTGATCCGCGACATCCCATGGCGGGCCGAACGCCGGGAGATGTACTCCACGATGGTCGATGTGCCACGCCTGGTCCACACCTACGGGGTCGGTGCCGGGTTGCCCCACACGATCCTGACGCAGGCCCGCGACGCGCTGAGCCGCCACTATCGACCCGAGTTGGGCGAAGACTTCGTCACCGCGGGCTGTTGCCTCTACCGAGATGGCCGCGACTCGGTCGCCTGGCACGGGGACAACCTCGGCAGAAGCCGTTCACACGACACGATGATCGCCATCGTGAGTCTGGGCTCGGCCCGCAAACTTCAGCTGCGACCACTGACCGGACCCACCGTGGCGACCTATCCGCTCGGGCACGGAGACCTGTTGGTGATGGGCGGTTCGTGTCAGCGCACGTTCCTGCACGGCGTACCCAAGACCGCGCGAGCGGTCGGCCCCCGGATCTCGATCCAGTTCCGGCCCCTCAACGTCTGGTGAGACCGCCTACCTGGGCGTGTCAGCAGGTGTCAGGAGTCCATTGGCGGCAGGGGTCAGGCGGGGTTCGAGTGAGACCACCGAGAAGACCGCCATCAGCAGGCAGCCTGCGACCAGGGAGGCGATGTAGGCCCACCCCAGATCGTGGTCGATCAGGAAACCCGCGGCGATCGGGGCCACCACGCTGGCGAACTGGAAGGACGCCGAGCAGATCCCGTTGTAGCGGCCGCGCAGGTGGTCGGGTGCCATGGCGTTAACCATTGCCGGCACCGTGGGCTGAAGCAGCGTCTCGCCCAGAGCGAAGACCCCCATGAACGCGGCCACCAACACCGTTGCTCCCAGTGTCTTGGGCACCAAGGAGGAGGCTGAGAGGACCAGCCAGGCGACGGCCCAGATCATCGAGAGAGCCACCACCAAACGAGTGCGACGCATCCCTTCAATGCGGCGCAGCACGATCAGTTGGAGCACCACGATGGCGACGGTGTTGACCGCGAACGCCAGGCCCAGACCTCGGGTGGAGACGTGGCCGATCAACCGCGCGTACGCCGCCGCACCGCTGTTGATCTGGCCGTAGCCCACGAAGGCGGCCATGAAGTTGATCCCGATCAGCGACAGCACCGCGGGTCGCTTGATCACCTGCCAATAACTGGGCGCGACGGCGTGCTCGCCTTCGGGATGGGGGACCCGCCCGCCGACGTGACGCAGTGGTATCAGGAGCAGCAGGATCTCCGGCCAGTAGGACGCCGCCTCCCACAGGTACATCAGGACGAACGTCTGCGGCCTGTGGACATCGGCGATGAACCCGCCCAGCACCCCGCCGACGCCGATCCCGAGGTTGAGCAAGGCGAAGTTGAGCCCGAAGAAGCGCTGCCGCAACTCCTCGGGAATCACCGCGCTGACGAAGGCTTGAGAGGCCGGCCAAGAGACCCCGAACGACATCCCGACCAGACCCAACCCCACGACGGCGATCGGGACGGAGGTGGCGAAGGCCATGAGTGCCTGGCCGACCGAGGTGGCCACTCCGGCGGCCACCATGACTTTGCGGGGTCCGATGTGATCGATCAGGACCCCGCCAGGAACGGTCGCGATCATCGCGCCCAGAGACAGCCACCCCAGCAGCAGCCCCACGGTGCTGACCGGGAAATGGCGCACTTCGTGGAGGTAGACGACCCAGAAGGGCAGAACGAGACCGGTGCCGATGAACTGGAAAGCGACCACACTGAGCAGCAAGCGCCCTTCGCGGGGCAGAGCAGACCAGAAGTCGCTCAGCGCGGGGGGCTTGGTGGGGTTGCTCACCGGGGCAGGATGGCAGAGACGAACCGGTGGGTGCATGCCAGTTTCTGGGCCGGGAGACGTGAGGTGTGATGAGGATCGCGGGATTGTTGTTGGCCGCTGGTGCGGGGCGCCGATGGGGGGAGCCCAAGGCGTTGGTCCGAGACGAGCACGGGCCGTGGCTGTTGCAGGCGGTGTCGGCCCTGGCCGAGGGAGGCTGTGACACCCTCACCGTCGTTGTGGGGGCGGCGGTCGTGGGACCGACCGAGATGTTGCGAGAAGAGCACGCCGACGAGGTGCAGATCGTGGTGGCCCACGACTGGTCGGAGGGCATGGGGGCCTCGTTGCGCGCCGGTCTGGCAGCGCTCGATGCCGACGTCGCGGTGGTCTCGCTCGTCGACGTACCCGACGTGGGCGGCGACGTCGTACGCCGGCTGCTGGATGCTCCGGTCGATGCTGGGACGCTGCGTCGAGCCACCTACCTCGGCGAGCCTGGACACCCGGTCGTGATCGGGCGTGCCCATTGGAGTGGCATCAGCGCCGTGGCCACCGGTGACCGCGGGGCGCGGGACTACCTCGCCGAGCACCCCGCCGAGCTGGTCGAGTGTGGTGACCTCGCGACCGGGGTCGACCGAGACGTTCCACCATGACCCAACCGGCGTCCAACCCGAGCGAACTACGGTGGGGTCCCATGGAGTCACCCGAGGCGGTCACCCGTGCCCTGGAGCAGACCGGCTACCTGGCCGACGACGACGTGGCCACCCTGACCTACCTGGCCGCGGCGATGGCGCGTCCTCTTCTGCTCGAGGGAGAGCCCGGCACCGGGAAGACGGCGTTGGCAGAGGCGCTGGCCGAGGCGTGGGGTGCAGAGTTGATCCGCCTGCAGTGCTACGAAGGGATCGACGCCACCCAAGCCCTCTATGACTGGGACTTCCCTCGCCAGATCCTCCACCTGCGGGCGCTCGAAGCCGCCCGGACGGGTTCTGGGGAACTCGATGTCGTGGCCGCTGAGCACAGCCTCTTCGACGAGCGGTTCCTGCTGGAACGACCGATCCTTCGCGCACTTCGGCGAGCGCCGGTCGTGTTGCTCATCGACGAAGTGGATCGGGCCGACGACGAGTTCGAGGCATTCCTGCTCGAGGTGCTGTCCACCTGGCAGGTGACCATCCCCGAACTGGGGACGGTGTCGGCAACCACGCCGCCGTTCGTGGTGTTGACCTCCAACCGCACCCGGGAACTCCACGACGCCCTCAAGCGGCGCTGCCTCTACCACTGGATCGACCACCCGGGCCTGGAGCGCGAGGTCGCAATCATCCGCAGCCGGCTGCCCGAGGTCACCGAGATTCTCGCCCGACAGGTGGCCACCATGGTCGCCACCCTGCGCACCGAAGGGCTGCTCAAGCCTCCGGGTGTGGCCGAGAGCATCGACTGGGCGCGGGCCCTCACCGTCCTGGGCGCCGACGGCCTCGACATCGAGTCCGCGGCCCGCACCCTGGGGGCCGTGGTGAAGTACCGCGAGGACGCCGACCGGGTCAAGCAGGCCATCGATCGGGTGCTGTCGGCGTGAGCGTCCAACCCGACGAGGTGCTGCTCGGGTTCACCCGGGCGCTGCGTAGCGCCGGCGTGCGGGTGACCCACGACCGCGCGGCCGCTTTCTTGGAGGCCACGGCTCTCCTCGACGCCGCCCAACCCCGCGCCGTCTATGTCGCTGGGCGGGCCACCTTGTGTTCGAGCCCCGATGACCGTGAGCGTTTCGACCAGGTCTTCGAGGCATGGTTCGCAGCGTTCGAAGGATTGCCGCGTGAGGTACCACGCCAGGCTGGTACGTCGACGCGCAACCCGCTTCCTCTCGACGACCGGGAGAGCGCCGGGACTGCAGACGGAGGCGATCGCATCGAGGCCGTGGCCAGTCAGGTGGAGGTGCTCAGACACCGCGACGTCGCGTCGTTGACACCGCGAGAGAAGGCGCTCCTCGATGCCCTGCTGGGGGCGTTGCGACCCCGTCACCCCCGCCGCCGCGCCCCTCGGCGTACTCCTCACCGACGCGGTGACGTCGACCTGCAGCGCACGCTGCGCGCCAGTTTGAGAAACATGGGTGAGCCGGGCCGGATCTCCTATCGACACCGCGGCACCCAACCGCGCTCCTTGGTTGTTCTGATCGATGTGAGCGCCAGCATGCGCCCCTACATCGACAGCGTCCTGCGCCTCGTCCACAGGTACGCCGGAGCCCACACCGAGATCTTCACCCTTGGCACTCGCCTGACCCAGATCACCGGACCGATGCGTACCAGTGACGTGGAGCGTGCGATGGTCCGCGCCGGGGATGAAGTCGCCGACTGGGCCGGCGGCACCCGGCTGGGGGAGACCCTGCGAGCCTTCAACGACAGATGGGGGGCCCGCGGCGTGGCCCGGGGAGCCGTGGTGGTCGTCATCAGTGACGGTTGGGAGCAGGGCGACGCGATCGAGTTGGGCGAACAGGTGGCCCGACTTCATCGGCTGGCTCATCGCCTTGTCTGGGTCAATCCCCACCGGGGCAAAGAGGGCTATCAACCGCTGCAGCAGGGCATCAAGGCGGTGCTGCCCCACGTGGACGATTTCGTGGCCGGGCACTCGCTGCGCGCCTTTGAGGAGTTGGTGGAGGTGATCGCGCATGCGTGAGGTGCTCGACGAACTCCTGGGCTGGTGGGACGCCGGCGCCGAGATCGGTGTGGGCACCGTCGTGGCGACGTTCCGGTCGGCACCACGACCTCCGGGTGCCTCGATGCTGGTCGGCCCCGAAGGCGAGGCCGTGGGCTCGGTTTCAGGCGGCTGCGTCGAGGGTGCGGTCTATGAACTCGCCCAAGAGGTGGTCTCCAGTGGCGAGCCGGTGCTGCAGCGGTACGGCATCTCCGACGACGATGCCTTCGCGGTCGGTCTGACCTGCGGTGGGATCCTCGACGTGTATGTCGAGAAGGTCTCCCGCGACACGTTCCCCGAGTTGGGGGAGGTGGCCGCCGATCTTCGCAACGGCCGTCCTGTTGCCGTGGCCACCGTGGTCGAACATCCTGATCCGACCTGGGTGGGTCGGCGGTTGATCGTGCGCCCGGGGGCAGCTCCGTCGGCTGTCGCGGCGGCCTCGGGATTGCAGGTCGACGGCACGTTGGGCTCACCTCGCGCCGATGCCGCGGTGGCCGACGATGCCGTGGGACTGCTGGCCCACGGACGCAACGCGACTGTGACCTACGGCCCCGACGGCGAGCGTCGCGGCGAGGGGATGAGGGTGTTCGTGTGGGCCTTCGCCCCGGCGCCGCGGATGCTGGTCTTCGGGGCCATCGACTTCGCCGCCGCGGTGGCGCGGGTGGGCTCCTTCCTGGGATTCCAGGTGACCGTGTGCGATGCCCGTGCCGTGTTCGCCACCAAGACGCGCTTCGCCGATGCCGACGAGGTGGTCGTGGAGTGGCCGCACAAATACCTGGCCCGGGAAGTCGCGGCCGGACGGATCGACTCCCGCACGGTGCTGTGCGTGCTGACTCATGACCCGAAGTTCGACGTGCCGCTGCTGGAGATCGCTTTGGGACTCGACCTGGCCTACATCGGGGCGATGGGCTCTCGGCGTACCCACGAGGACCGCGAGCGGCGACTGCGAGAGCGCGGGGTCGATGAGTCGTTGCTGGCCAGGCTCTCCTCTCCGATCGGACTCGATCTGGGTGCTCGCACCCCAGAGGAGACGGCGATCAGCATCGCCGCGGAGATCATCGCCCGGCAATGGGGCGGTAGTGGTGAGCGCTTGGCCGAGACGGACGGGCGCATCCACCACGACGCCTGACCAGGAGGCCCCGGAACCCGGCCGAGCCGACAACCTGACAGGTATTTACAAATCGTCCGGCCCGGTGTGCAATATCCAGCAAACGTGACGGACGTTCATATCTGTTGACGCCTCGACAGGCCAATTGATGAGTGCGATCGACGATGTGCACTTCAGGACGACTGTGCGTTGTGCATCGCCAGCTCGAACAGCGCGCAGTCGTAGAGCCACACGTTCGGGGGTGGTTGCGCGCTGAACGGGGCGCGGCGCCGGGTTCGCTGAGAGCGGGCCCGGCGCCGGTGGTTTTGTGGCGGCACATCTGTCGGTCCTCAGGTGCGCTGGGCTAATGTGACGGCGATCACTGCGGGATCACTGGTGGACGAATCCGCAGAGGTGGGTGAGAAGGGGGTCTGATGGCCGGTTGGGACCCTCACCTGGCTGCTCGGCGCATGCAGACTGTGCGCGCCTGGACCTCCTTCGTCGAGCACGGAGACGCCGCCAGCGACGCGATCCGACCCGAAATCATCGACTCCTGGATCCGCTCGGGTGCTGCGCTGGACCTCGAGGTGTCGCAGGCTCCGATGTCCGACGAGTCCGACACGGCTGCCTTCCTTCGAGACTCCCCACTTCGTGCTGCCTTGGAGCGGGTGGAACCGGAGTTGCGGCGAACCGCCGAGGACGGTGACCTCGTGATCGCGGTGACCGACGCCGACACGCGGATCCTGTGGACGTACGGCGGTCGGGTGATGCGCCGCAAAGCCGAGACCGTGAACTTCGTTGCCGGTGCCCGGTGGGACGATCAGAGTGTCGGCACCAACGCCCTCGACCTGGCCAACCGTCACGGCCGCCCGAGCATGGTCTTCAGTGCCGAGCATTACTCCCCGATCGTGCACAACTGGGTTTGTTGGGCCGCCCCGCTCCACGACCCGGTCACCGGGTCGCAGATCGGAGTCCTCGACCTCTCCACCACGTGGGACCGCACCCACCCCATCGGCCTGGCCACTGCCCAGTTGATGGCCAGGCTGATCGAGACCGCGATGCCCTCGGGAGGAGGGGGCACCGACCCGGTGACCCGACCGGCTACCCCGGGGGTTTCGTTGCGATTGCTGGGGGCGGCCGAGGCGTACCTCGATGGGCACCGGCTGCTGCTCAACCGTCGTCAGACCGAGATCCTGGCCCTGCTGGCCCTCCATCCCGAGGGGTTGTCCGTGGAGGCTCTGCACGCGCTGTTGTACGGCGACAAGTCGGTCACCGCCTCGACGCTGAAGGCAGAGGTGTCCCACCTACGCAGCGCCCTGCGTGGTCAGTTGTCCTCGCGTCCCTATCGACTCACCGTTCCGGTCCGACTAGACGTCAACGCGGTGATCACCCTGGTCCGACAGCGCCGTATTCGCGATGCCCTGGCCATCTATGGCGGCGACCTGTTGCCGGGGACAAACTCCCCGGCGTTGGCGGAGTTGGCCGACTATGTGGCCGTCGCGGTCCGGGAGGCCCTTCTCGCCGACCCCGATCCGGATGCGGTGGTGAGATACAGCGAGATCGCCCCCTACGACACCGAGGTCCTTGAAGTCTGCCTTGCTGCACTCGGCGCCGAGCCGCATCCGGTGAAGCCCTTGTTGAAAGGCAAGCTCGCCGCGGCGCTGCGATAGGTGGGCAAAGGTCTGAACCGGCGGCCTGATGAGTTAGCCTGCCGCCAGTGAGAGGGGTGGGATTCATGTCAGGCGGGCGCACGCTACGCGTGCTGAGTGTGGTGGCACTCGTTCTCGGGATGATCGCTAGCGCGGCTCCAGCCAACACCCAACCGGTCAGGGCGGGCGGCAACGCCGCGGCCGTGAGTCAACTGGTCCCCCCAGCCCCTCCGGACACCTATGTCCCGGCGGAGGGTTTGCTCTTCAATCACCCCTTCCGGTCCGATCGCGGTCAGATCTCGCGCCACATCATCCGGATGATCAACAGCACCGCGGCGGGCTCCACGATCAAGATCGCCGCCTTCGGAATCGCCTCGCGCACCGCTGTCGATGCGCTGATCGCGGCCCGCAACCGGGGTGTGAGCGTGCAGGTGATCGGCGACGCCCACCTGGTCAACCCGAAGCACGATCTGTATTCGCCCGGCTTCGTGCGTCTGCGGCGCGCGTTGGGGCGTGACCACACCAAACCGAGTTGGGCGATGGTGTGCAATCACAGTTGCCGCGGAGTCGGCGGCAACATGCACGCGAAGTACTACCTCTTCGACAACGTCTCCGGGGTTCAGTGGGTCAGTGTCACCGGTTCGGCCAACCTGACGACGTACGCCGTGCGCGGCCAATGGAACCACGCCAAGACCGTCATCGACCAGACCGTCTACGACCAACTCGTTGGCGTCTTCAACCAGATGACACTGGACCAGCCGGCCTCACCGGTGACCCTCCACATGGTCAGTGCCCCGTTCGGCGATGAGTGGATCTTCCCCATGCCGACGATCTCGGAGGCGACCGATCCGGTGTCGCCGGTCTTGGCCGGAGTGCAGTGCCTGACCACGCAACCCGACAACACCGTGGTCCGCACCAAGATCCGGATCGCGATGTACGCATGGTTCAACGCCCGCGGCGTCTGGTTGGCCAAACGAGTC
This sequence comes from uncultured Marmoricola sp., assembly GCA_937868075.1. Classification (GTDB taxonomy): domain Bacteria; phylum Actinomycetota; class Actinomycetes; order Propionibacteriales; family Nocardioidaceae; genus Marmoricola. Next base: position 14,193 of record CALMLL010000018.1, read on the forward strand.
CGCTCGTTGTGGAACCAGGGCTGCGACGTTGCTATCGAGATCGGGATCGGGTCGAAGTCGACGCGCACCATCCTGCGCTCCCGGTCGGGCCGTGGGCCGATCCCAGCCAAACGGGTGGTCACCCACGATGCCACCGGGGCGCTCAAGACCTATCTGCACTCCAAGTACGTCACCATCCTCGGCAACGTCAACGGCAACCCCAACGCGGCCGTGGTGATCTCGGGGACGTGCAACTTCACCGCTCTGGGCAACTACTCCGACGAGTTCACCTCCATCTACGACAGCCCGGCCGACGTTGCCGCCTACAACGCCGACTTCGCCGCCGTCTGGGGGGAGCGGGTCGCCCGCAACTGGCGCACGGTGTCGCCCGCGATCAACTGGCGCACCGTCTCCGAAGACGACGGACCCACCCTTGGACAGGGTCGCCTGTGGCGCGCTGAGCCCGACTGATCGTGAGGCCGGAGGGTCCACGAGTCCTTCCAACCTTCTCCCAACCGGGCAGGCCTAACGTGAGCCACCTCACACCTTGCTGAGGAGGCCCCTGCCCATGACCAAGATCAACCTCACCGTCGACGGAGCCAGAGTTTCTGACGACGTCGAACCCCGCATGCTCCTGGTGCAGTACCTGCGTGAGCGGCTCGGCAAGACCGGGACCGTGATCGGCTGCGACACCAGCAACTGTGGTGCCTGCACCGTTCACCTCAACGGCAGGTCGGTGAAGTCGTGCAACGTTCTCGCGGTGCAGGCCGATGGCGCCGAGATCACCACGATCGAGGGGTTGGCCACCGACGGTGAGTTGCACCGCGTCCAGGCATCGTTCCGCGAGTGTCACGGTCTGCAATGCGGCTTCTGTACGCCGGGCATGATCATGCAGGCCGTCGACCTGCTCAACGAGAACCCCCATCCCAGCGAGGCCGAGGTCCGCCAGGGCATGGAGGGCAACCTGTGCCGGTGCACGGGCTACCACAACATCGTCAAGAGCGTCCTGCACGCTGCCGGAGAGGGGGCCGGACAGTGACCGCCACCGCTGAACAGACCCAGCCCGAGATCGGTCGAGGCCGGCGCCGCAAGGAGGACCAGCGCCTCATCACCGGGCGCACCCGCTGGACCGACAACATCACCCTTCCGGGGATGTTGCA
>CALMLL010000019.1 GCA_937868075.1 uncultured Marmoricola sp.
ACTTCCTGGCTTTTCGCAACGACGACTCCGATGGCGGCTTCATCGGAGGCATCGCCGATCCGGTGCCGATCCGGTGGCGAGAGGACGGTCGTGGACTGGAGTTGAACACCTGACTTCGTGGGGGTGTACCAACGTTGTCACCACGGCTAGTGTGAACGCCGTCACCCCTACAACGGATCGTCCGGCACGTTCCTGCCGGTTTGAGGAGATAAGTCATGGCTGGAGTCAGCTTCCAAAAGGCGCAGCGTTGGTACCCCGGTGCCGACAAGCCCGCCGTCCCCGGGATCGACCTGGAGATCAACGACGGTGAATTCATGGTCCTGGTCGGACCGTCTGGGTGTGGCAAGTCCACCACCCTGCGCATGCTCGCCGGCCTCGAAGAGGTCAACGACGGGCACATCTTCATCGGCGACCGCGACGTCACCAAACTGCCGCCCAAGGACCGCGACATCGCGATGGTCTTCCAGAACTACGCGCTCTACCCCCACATGACGGTGGCCGAGAACATGGCCTTCGCGCTCAAGATGGCCAAGGTGCCTGTGGAGGAGCGCCGCAAGGCAGTCGAAGAGGCTGCCCGCATCCTGAACCTCACCGAGTACCTCGAGCGCAAGCCCAAGGCCCTTTCGGGTGGTCAGCGTCAGCGTGTTGCCATGGGCCGCGCGATCGTGCGCAAGCCGCAGGTCTTCTGCATGGACGAGCCGCTGTCCAACCTCGACGCCAAGATGCGCGTGCAGACCCGCACCGACATCGCCAAGCTTCAGGCCGACCTCGGCGTCACCACCGTCTACGTCACCCACGACCAGGTCGAAGCCATGACCATGGGCGACCGGGTTGCGGTGATGAAGGACGGCATCCTGCAGCAGGTCGACAGCCCGCTGCGCCTCTACGACCACCCCGTGAACCTCTTCGTGGCCGGCTTCATCGGCTCCCCGCAGATGAACCTCATGGAGGCGTCGGTGACCGACGGCAAGGCCACGATCGGCGACTACGTCGTGCCGGTCGACGCGGCCGCTGCCGCCACCATGAAGGGCAACGTGACCGTGGGCGTGCGACCCGAAGCGTGGCGACTGGTCGGTGAGGGCGAGAACGGCCTGCCCGTCCACGTCACCGTCGTGGAGGAGTTGGGTGCCGACGGATACGTCTACGGAACCACCACCGCCGGCGGCGCCGAGAGCAACGTGATCGTGCGAATCTCGGGCCGCGACTCGGTCAAGCGAGGCGACACCATCCGGGTCACCACCGACGCCAAGAGCGTGCACGTCTTCGACACCGACTCGGGGGCTCGACTCTCGGAGTAATACCAGACTGAACACGGACAACGGGCCGTCCCAGATCTCTGGGGCGGCCCGTTTGTTGGTCGGGTGCGGTTCGTCAGCGCGGCGTGCGCGCTCGATCGGCGGTGCGCCGGATCGCCTCGATGAAGGTCTCCCACAGTTGGGCCGGCATGTCATGCCCCATGCCCTTGATGATCAGCAGTTCGGCCCCCGGGATCGCGGTTGCGGTGGCACGACCGCCCGAGACGTGGACCATGTTGTCGGAGTCGCCGTGGATGACACACACCGGCATCCGCAACGAGCGGAGGGCCCGAGCCCGGTTGGGCTGGTTCAAGATGGCCAGCATCTGCCGCATCACGCCGCTGGCGTTGAAGCCGCGGTCGAAGGTCTCCTCGGCACGCGCCTTGGTAAGGGCGAGGTCGGTGGGGTAGCCAGGAGAACCGATCATCTGCCACAGGCGGGCCGACGTTTCGGCGTACGCAGCGCGGCTGGGGCCGCGTGGGGCGATCAGGATCGGCAGTAGCTTGGGGTGCTGCCAGCCCACCGTGCGCTTGCCCAGGGTGGACATGATCGAGGTCATGGAGCGCACCCGCGCGGGGCGCTCGACGGCCATGGTCTGCACGATCATGCCGCCCATGGAAGCCCCGACGATGTGGGCGGACTCCCAGCCCAGGTGGTCCATCAGCCCGAAGACGTCCCCGGCCATGTCCGACAGGGTGTACGGCGGCGTGGAACCGCGACCCGCGAAGGCCCGCACCAACGCGGCTCGGCTGGCCTTGGCCTTGATCTTGGTGGACCGGCCGGTGTCGCGGTTGTCGAAGCGAACGACGTAGAAGCCCGACTCGGCCAGGCGGGTGCAGAACGTCGGATCCCACCAGTTCATCGGCCCGCCCAGGCCCATCACCAGGACCAGAGGCTCGCCCGAGGCGTCGCCGAAGGTCTGGTAACACAACTCCATGCCCGGGCTGACCGGGGCGAAGAGTTCCCCGGAGACAGGGATGCTGGCATTGACAGGTGCCGTGCTCATCGTGACTCGCTCCCGGGCGCTGAGGGTGTGGTGTCGGGTTACTGCCGAGTTTACTGCGGGCATCTTGTGTCCGTCTTGTAGCCGTTTGGTGCGTGACCCAGGCCACGTCAGCGCCTACATTGCACCTCGTGACTTCTCCGCTCGGGTCGTTCCTCTCCCCGCCTGGATACGCCGGTCCCCAGGGCCTGCGGGCTCTGGCGCGGGAAGGTTCGGTGGTGTTGGAGGCGGTCCACCACGTGCGGGACACCCGGTCCAAGAGGCGTCATCACAGGTCCAAGGCCTACGCGGGCGCCCATCGCCGCGCAGCCACCGTTCCGGTGCTCCTGATCCCAGGCTTCATGGCCGGTGATTGGTCCTTGGCCCGCATGGCCGCCGGCCTGCGTCTGGAAGGTTTTCGTACCTACCGCTCCCACATCAGCATCAATGTCGGCTGCACCGCGGAATCGGTGGATCGACTCGAGCAGCGGGTGGAGTCGATCGTGCTGCGCCGCGGCACCAAGGCGATGATCGTCGGGCACTCTCTCGGCGGCATGCTCGCCCGGGGGTTGGCGGCTCGCCGTCCCGACCTGGTCGCCGGCATCGTCACGATGGGCAGCCCGGTGATGGCGCCCGGAGCGATCCACCAGTTGCTCGCCTGGGACGCCGAGTTCCTCGGGCGCCTCAACCGCGCGGGTCTTGCCAAGACGATGGGTTCGGACTGCATGTCCGGGCCGTGTGCCAAGAACAGCTTCGAGGAGATGCGCCAACCGTTGGCACCCGAGGTCGGTTTCACCGCGATCTTCTCCCCGCGCGACGGCATCGTCAGCCCGAGCAGTTGCCTGGACCCCTACGCCCAGCAGCACATCGAAGTGCGAGCCTCCCACGTCGGCATGGCACTGGATCCGATCACGTTCGACCACGTAGTGGCGTCGCTGCGCTCCTTCGAGGCTGCCCAAGCCGCGGCGGCTATGCCGGCCAGTGACGTGGCAGGTCCTTCCGCCAAGGCGGGTCCGCGCCCGGCCGTGAACACGTGATCGCGGCCGCGGTCGCGGCCCCCGAGATCACCTCACGCACTCCGGCAGCCGTGCTCGGCAACCCCGGGCCGTAGGACGTCAGCGCTTCCTTGTCCATCAAGATCGCCAGCATTGCCGACATGAACGAGTCGCCGGCACCCACGGTGTCGACCAACCGGATCGACGGCGCGGGGGCATGGACCTCGAGGCCACCGTCGAGGTAGGCGAACGCCCCGTCGGGTCCGTGGGTGATCACGACCATCTCGGTGCGCTCGCCTTCGAGCAACGCCCGGGCGATATCGGCCGGGTTGGCACCGGGATGCACGAGGTCGACGTCGTCGGAACTCATCTTGATCACGGTGGCCCGCTCACCAATGGCTTCGATATCGCGCCACGCCTGCTCGGGGGAACCGAGGAACTGCGCGCGCAGGTTGGGATCGAAACTGACCACCACGTCGCGTCCCCACGCTTGGTCGACCAGGTCGAGCACACTGGCCCGGCCGGGTTCCAAGACGGTTCCCAGCGAGCCGACGTGGAGTACGTCGCAGCGTGGCAACTCCTGGTGGGGAAGGGTCCACTCCAGGTCGAAGTCGTAGTCGGCCACACCGTTGCCGTCCAGCGTGGCCTTGGCGGTGTTGGTGCGTCCGGACGTGGTCGGCGAGGCGACCACCGCCACTTCGTTGTCGTGCAGGTATTCGAAGATCAGGTCGGCATGATCGTCGTGTCCGGTCTGGGTGATCAGCAACGCCGACTGGTCGAGCCGGGCCAGACCGACCGCGATGTTGAGCGGGCCGCCGCCGACGAACTCCTTGGGTTTGCCGGCATCCATCACGATGTCGATGAGCGACTCGCCCACCACCACGATCATGGTCAGTGCTCGTAGTCGACGTCGGCGTACTCGGCCAGCTTGGAGAGCTGGTGGTCGCTGTGGATGGAGCGGATCGTGCCACTGCGAGAACGCATCACCAGGGAGTGCGTCGAGGCGCCACCGGAGCGGTAGCGGACACCGCGCATCAACTCACCATCGGTGATCCCGGTGGCCACGAAGAAGGCGTCGTCGCCGGTGACGAGGTCGTTGGTGGACAACACCGCGTCGAGGTCGTGCCCGGCGTCGAGAGCGCGCTGGCGTTCGTCGTCATCGCGCGGCCACAGCCGGCCTTGGATGACCCCGCCCAGCGACTTCATCGCGCAGGCGGCGATGATCCCTTCGGGGGTGCCGCCGATGCCCATGAGGAGGTCGACACCGGTGCCGGCACGGGCGGCCATGATCGCCCCGGCGACGTCGCCGTCGACGATGAACTTGATCCGGGCTCCGGTGGCCCGGATCTCATCGACCAGCGCCGCGTGGCGCGGCCGGTCGAGGAGTACCACGGTGACGTCCTCGGTGTGACTGCGCTTGGCCTCGGCCACGAGACGGATGTTCTCGGCCACCGGTTTGCGGATGTCGACCACGTCGGCGGCATCGGGTCCGGTGACCAGCTTCTCCATGTAGAACACCGCCGACGGGTCATACATCGAGCCACGGGGAGCCACCGCGAGGACGGCGATCGCGTTGGCCATGCCCTTCGCGGTCAGCGTGGTGCCGTCGATCGGGTCAACCGCGACGTCGCATTCGGGTCCGGTTCCGTCGCCGACCTCCTCGCCGTTGTAGAGCATGGGGGCGTTGTCCTTCTCGCCCTCGCCGATCACGACCGTGCCTCTCATGCCGACCGTCGAGATCAGCACCCGCATGGCGTTGACGGCGACCTCGTCGGCGCCGTATTTGTCGCCACGGCCCACCCAGCGCCCGGCGGCCATGGCCGCGGCTTCGGTCACTCGAACCAGTTCGAGAGCGAGGTTGCGGTCGGGGCGACCCTTGTCGGCTAGGAGTTCCTTGTGGGGCATCGACTCGGTCATGGCTCGATCGTATCGGCATCGAGCCGACCCGATCAGGTCGCGCCGACGACGCGGATCTCGGTGGCTTTGACGGCCGCGAAGACGGTGGTTCCCAGCGCCACCCGCAGTTCGGTGGCGGCTCCGGTGGTGAGGTCTGCGGTGATGGTGGGTGGGTCGAGATGGACCCGGGTGGTGTGGCCACGGGTGGTGAGTCCGCGCACCGTCGTGGGCCACACGTTGCGGGCCGATCCGTAGGGTTCGTCGGGGCTGAGAGTGACCGCGGTGGCCGGGAACGTGACCACGACAGCGCCGGTGTGGGCTGTGGACGTGGTGATCACCTCGCCGGAGGCCAGACGCACCTTGGTGCCGTCGCTGTAGCCGCGCAGAACGTTGGCTCCGGTCAGCCGAGCCGCGTGGGTGCTGACCGGATCGGCAGCGATCTTCTCGACCGTGCCGGCCTCGACGCAGACTCCCGCCTCCAGGGAGACCACCCGGTCGGCCAGGGTGAACAGGTCGATCGGATCGTGGGTGACCAGCAGGGTGATCCGCTCGCGCAGGTAGGGCTCGAGGTCGTGGCGCAGTCGCTCGGCGACGCCGACATCGAGGGAGGCGAAGGGCTCGTCGAGCACGAGCACGTCGGGGGCGATCGCCAGCGCCCGTGCGATGGCCACGCGCTGGGTCTCCCCGCCGGAGAGGGTGTTGGGGTAGCGCTGCGCCAGGTGGGCGATCCCAAGTCGCTCGAGCCACTCCGTCGACGTACGCCGAGCGTGGGCTCGGCCGGCACCGCGAGAGCGGGGTCCGAAGGCGACGTTGTCGAGCACCCGCAGATGTGGGAAGAGGTCGCTGCCCTGGGAGAGGAGTCCCACTGCCCTGCGGAAGGCCGGGACCCCGGACCACTCCCTGCCGTTGACGCGGAGGGTTCCCGTGGCCGGGACCAACCCGGCGATGGCGCGCACCAGGGTGGTCTTGCCGGCCCCGTTGGGGCCGACGACGGCAGTGACCCCTGCGCCTACGTCGAGGGACACGTCGTGGAGGACACCGGGGACACCGATGGTGGCGGTGAGCCGAGAAGCGTTCATCGAAGGGCCCCCCACCATCGCTCGCGCAACCCGATGAGGACGCCGAGGCAGACGGCGAAGAGGACCAGCGACACTGCGGTGGCGGCTGCCGGGTCGGCCTGCAACTGGGTGTAGACCTCCAGCGGCAGCGTGCGAGTCGTGCCCGGGTAGTTGCCGGCGAAGGTGATCGTGGCCCCGAATTCGCCCAACGAACGGGCCCAGGCCAGCACGGTCGCGGCCAACAGCCCGGGAGCGGCCAACGGAAGGGTCACCGAGGCGAACACCCGCCACGGGCTCGCCCCCAGCGAGTCGGCCTGGGCTTCGAGGCGATCGGGGAGTGCCCGGAACGCGCCCTCGGCGCTGAGCACGAAGAAGGGCATCGCCACGAACGCGTGCGCCAGCACGACCGCGAGGGAGGTGTAGGGGATCGAGACCCCGAAGGCGGTGCGCAGCGGTGCCCCGATGATCCCGGAGCGCCCGAAGGCGGAGAGCAGGGCGACACCGGCCACGACGGGCGGCAGCACCAGCGGGGTGAGGACCAGCCCGCGAAGGACGCGGCGCCCGGGGATGGCCGCTCGCGCGAATCCCCAGCCCAGGGGAGTGCCGACGAGGATGCACAACGCGGCCGCGGCCGTGGAGGTCCATAGCGAGAGCCACAGCGCGCTGCGGGTGGCCTCGGTGAGCAGCAAGGTCGGAAGCCGACCCCACGGTGCCTGTGCGACCAACCCCACGAGTGGTACGACGAGGAAGGCGGCTCCGATCGCGGCCGGAATGACCATTCCGCGGGGTGGTCTCACGGCGTCCCGAAGCCTGCGTTGAGGAGGGCCTGCCGCCCTGCCGAACTGGTGAGCAGCGTGATCCAGTCCTGAGCCAGACGCTTTTCCTTCGCGGCGGCGGTGACCGCGACCCAGTAGGTGTTGGGGTTCTGGTCGGCACCGGGGATCGCCATGCTGGTCACGGCCTTCCCAGCGGCTTTCGCGTCGGTGGCGTAGACCAGACCGGCATCGGCCTCACCGGCGGCGACCTTGGCCAACACCGACTTGACGTCGACCTCCTCACTGACCGGATCGGCGCTGATGTGGTTGCTCTTGAGCAAGGTGGCTGCGGCCGCGCCGCAGGGGGCGGTCGGCACACAGATCACGAAGTCGGCCCGGCCGAGGTCGGCGATCGACTCGATGTGGGCGGGATTGGCGGCCGGCACCGCCAGGACCATGACGTTGGTGGCGAACTGGGTCGCCGTGCCGATGACAGCCTTGTCGGCGACGGCGGCGTCCATGGTCCGCTGGTCCGCGGTGGCCAGGACGTCGCCAGGGGCGTGTTGCTGGGCCATCTGAGCCAGGGTTGCCGAGGAGTCGAAGACCAACCTGACCGAGACGCCGGGGTGCTCCTTCTCGTAAGTCGTTGCCAACCTCGTGTAGACCTCGGTCAGCGACGAGGCGGCCAACACGGTGAGTGTCGACGGCGACGTGTTGGCGCCACACCCGGTGAGCCCGGCAGCAAGGATGCCCAGGCCGGTCAGGGCAGCCACGACCCGGTTCATGCCCGCTCCACGACGACGTTGGTCGACTTCACCGAGGCGATCGCGCGGACACCGACATCGAGCCGCAGTTCGTCGGCGGCTTCGCGGCTCATCAAGGACACGAGGCGGTAGGTCCCGCACCGCATCTCGACCTGGGCCATCACGGTGTCCTTCACGACCCGAGTGACGATGCCGGGGAACTGGTTGCGGGCGCTGATCTGCTGGGAGCGGACGTGGTCGTCCTCCCCGGCCAGTTCCTCGGCGGCCCTGGCCAGGTCGGCACCGTCGATGCAGAGGCGTCCCCCCATGTCTCGGGCGCTGAGTCGCTCCTGGTCGATCCAGCGGCGCACGGTGTCGTCGCTGACGCCGAGAACGTCGGCTGCTTCGGCGATCCGGTAGGTCGTCATGCACCGCACTCAACCGCATGTGCGGAGACAATGTCCAGCCTTGCGCCGTACATGCGGATCATCGAGACCCTTTGGTGCGGGCGGCTCGGGTCAGGCAGGATGGCCTGCGTGAGTGAGCAGCCGGGGCGCTATCAACGCAGCACGAGTGGCCTCATCGGAGCCATGGTGGTGCTGTTGCTCGTGGTGGCCGGGTTCGTCGCCTTTCGGGCGATCAACCGCAACGATGCCTCGCGCCCGGTTGCGACGGTGCCGACCGATCAGGTGCGCGCGGTCACGACCGCGGCCCGCGAGGCCGGGATGAGTGCCTGGCTGCCGACACCGGTGCCCGCGGGTTGGCGGATCACCAGCATCAGTTTCGTTCCCGGTGAACGCCCCACGTGGCACGTCGGGATGCTCACCAAGGACGACCAGTACGTCGGCATCGAGGAGCGAACCGAGTCGGTGCCCACCCTGGTCGCGACGTACGTCGACAAAGAGGCCGTCGCCGGAACCGACGAGGACCTGTCCGGTCGCACCTGGGCCACCTGGACCGACTCCGGAGGTGACTTCGCGATGACGACCACCCAGGGGCCCACGACCTACCTGATCGGCGGGTCGGCGACTCCGGATGAGGTCCGTAGCGTGGTCAGTGCCTCAGTCCGCTGAGCCGTCGCCGGCGCCCAACGCGGCGTCGAGTCGCGCTCGGGCACCGTCGAGGTGGTGTTGGCACAGCGCCGCCAAGGTCTCGCCGCGCTCCCACAGGGTGAGGGATTCGGCCAACGAGTCACCACCCTGCTCCAAGCGGCGCACGATGTCGGCCAACTCGTCTCGAGCCTGCTCGTAGCTCAGCGTGGAGTCGTCGTGGTCAGTCGCTTTCGCCATCGGCGGAGTCCTTTCCGGTCACGGTTGCGTGCAGTCGGCCATCGGCCACGCGAATGTTCAGGGGTGCGCCTTGGGTGACCGAGTCGACGGAGGTCACCACGTGGCCGTCGGCGGATTGCACCACGGCGTACCCGCGGGCCAGGGTGGCCAGCGGCGAGAGTGCCCGGACCCGGGCCCGGCGGTGATGAAGATCGTCGTTGGCTCGTTGGAGGAACAGGTCGAGATGACGGTGCATGCGCTCGCGCAGGCCGAGGATGTGCTCGGCGCGGGCCTGCAGCCCTGCGGCCGGGTCGGCCAGCACCGGTCGGTCGCGCAGGGTGTGAAGGAGGCGCTCCTCGATCGCCACTCGCTGGCGCAGTGCCTGCCGGATGCGGTCGGTGGCGGCCCGCACCCGGGCGACCTCGTCGACGACATCGGGGATGACCCGTTTGGCGGCGTCGGTCGGGGTGGCGGCCCGCAGATCGGCGACCAGGTCGAGCAGGGGTGAGTCGGACTCATGGCCGATGGCCGAGACCACCGGGGTGCGAGCCGCATGCACCGCCCGGATGATCGCCTCGTCGGAGAAGGGCAGGAGATCTTCAGGCGAGCCGCCGCCGCGGGCCACGATGATCACGTCGACGTCGGAGGCGGCGTCGAGGCGCTGGAGGGCTTCGATGACGTCCCGGGTGGCGTTGATCCCCTGCATGGCGGCGTACGCGATCTGGAAGCGGACACCGGGCCACCTGCGTCGGCCCACCTCGACCACGTCGCGCTCGGCGGCGCTGTTGTGGGCGGTGATCAGGCCGATGGTGTGGGGGAGGAACGGCAGTGGGCGCTTGAGGTGCTCGGCGAACAGGCCCTCGGCGGCCAGCAGTTGACGTCGCCGCTCCAGACGGGCCAGCAGTTCACCGATGCCGACCAGACGGATCTCGCGGGCGGCCAGGGACAGGGTCCCCTTGGTGTCGTAGTACGACGGCTTGGCCTGCACCACGATCGAGGCTCCCTCGACCAACGGCGTGGGCAGGGAGTCGACCAGCGTGCGTGGCGCGGTCACCGAGATGGACACATCGGCCAACTTGTCGCGCAGCGTCATGAACACCGTCCCCATGCCCTGACGGCGACTTATCGAGGTGACCTGACCCTCCACCCAGATCACGCCCAGGCGGTCGATCCACTGACCGATCGCCCGAGCGACCGTGCGCACTTGCGCCGGCTGATCGGGGGAGGTCTGCATGCTCATCGCTCGCTGAGCCTAACCGCGGCCACCGACCCGACCGAGGTCCGGCGACTGGTCGGAGCCGCCTGGGGGCCCTCGTAGACTGGCCCGCATGACTGACCTGGGCACCCCGACCGTTCTCAGTGACCGTCAACGGGAGGTCCTGCTGGCCGCCCCGCGCGGCTACTGCGCCGGAGTCGACCGGGCGGTCATCACGGTGGAGAAGGCGTTGGATCTCTACGGCGCGCCGGTCTATGTGCGCAAGCAGATCGTCCACAACCTCCACGTGGTCGCCAATCTGGAGTCGCGCGGGGCGATCTTCGTCGAAGAACTCGACGAGGTGCCCGAGGGGTCCACGGTCGTGTTCTCCGCCCACGGGGTCAGCCCTGCGGTGCATGCCGAAGCGGCCACCCGCTCGCTCAAGACGATCGATGCCACCTGCCCGCTGGTGACCAAGGTCCACCACGAGGCCAAGCGCTTCGCCGGCGAGGACTACGACATCTTGCTGATCGGGCATGCCGGCCACGAGGAGGTCGAAGGCACCTCGGGGGAGGCTCCTGATCACATCCAGTTGGTGCAAGGGCCAGAGGACGTCGCCGGCATCGTGGTCCGCGACCCGCAGAAAGTCGCCTGGTTGTCCCAGACCACGCTCAGCGTCGATGAGACCCTGGCCACCGTCGCCGCGATCCGCGAGCGCTTCCCCGATCTGCTCGACCCGCCCTCCGATGACATCTGTTATGCCACGCAGAACCGCCAACTGGCGGTCAAGGAGATCGCCAAGGACTCCGATCTGGTGATCGTGGTGGGGTCGGGGAACTCCTCCAACTCCGTGCGCCTCGTCGAGGTCGCCCTGGAGGCCGGCGCCAAGGACGCCCACCGGGTCGACGACGCCGGTGAGATCGAGGAATCCTGGCTCGACGGGGTGAACACGGTCAGCGTGACCTCCGGGGCCAGCGTCCCCGAGGAGTTGGTGGAGGGGGTCTTGGCCTTCCTGGCCGAGCGGGGCTATCCCGACGTACGCGCGGTGCAGTCGGCCGAGGAGTCGCTGATCTTCGCGCTTCCGCCGGAGTTGCGTCGCGACCTTCGAGCCGCCCAGCAGGCCTGATGTCTCGCTACTACGACGTCCATCCGGTCGACCCGCAGCCGCGGGTCTTGGCCCAGGTCGTCGACTTGCTGCGCAACGACGGTTTGATCGCCTATCCCACCGACACCGGCTACGCGCTCGGCATCCGCTTGGGCAACCGCGACGGGTTGGACCGGATCCGCGAGATCCGACGACTCGACAACCGTCACCACTTCGCGCTGGTGTGCAAGGACTTCGCTCAGATGGGCAAGTACGTCCACCTCGACAACATCGCGTTCCGGGCGGTCAAGGCGGCGACGCCGGGGTCCTACACGTTCATCCTTCCGGCCTCACCGGAGGTCCCCAAGGCGTTCATGCACCCCAAGAAGCGAACCGTCGGCGTGCGGATCCCCGACCACCGGGTCGTCTCAGCGCTGCTGGGTGAGTTGGGCGAACCGCTGCTGTCGAGCACCTTGATCCTGCCCGGCGAGCGCACCCCGATGACGCAGGGGTGGGAGATCCACGACGAGTTGGGTCAGAAACTCGACGCGGTCTTGGATGCCGGGGAGGCATCCTCGGAGTCGACCACGATCGTGGACTTCTCCTCCGGCGTCGCCGAAGTGATCAGGTACGGCGCCGGAGACGCCTCCCGCTTCGAGTGAGCCCGCACGTTGTAGGGCGACCGAGCCCGAGCGACGCGATCGATCCTGACGGCGCGCACGCGTTGCCGGATCGCCAGCACCACCAGAGCAGTGACGCAGCCGGCGAGCAGGGCCCCGGAGTGATGAGCCAGGCCGGAGACGACCGCCTGCACGAGTCCGTCGTTGGCTGCTGCGATCGAGACCCGGTGGACCAGGCCCACGATCACCATGACGGAGAGCATCAGCAAGGGAGGCAGCACGCCCACCTTGAAGAAGTCGCGCGGCCTGACGGCCAGTGCCGCAGCAACACACACCACGACGAACGGCACGTCGAAGAAGACGCCCAACCGCCCAACGATGAGCAGGTTGAGTCCGATGACGAGGGCCATCGAGATCGCGGCAAGGCGAAGGACTCGCGTGCCGGTCATGCGGCCCTCTTCCCAGAGGGTGGGTGCGCTCACGCGGCTCACGCTAGGTGCGATCCCCGCCGATTCAGGCGCGCCACGCCGTGAATGTCTCCTCAGGCTCATCAGTCACAGGAGCACCTTTGGTGAGTTCGGGAAGTGGGTCGCGAGGCTCGGCGACCGCCTCGAGCAACTCCACCGCCGATAGCGCGCGGGGTGAGTCGACCACCGGAGTGGGTGCTGCCAAGGACTCGTCGGTGACTCCGAGTTGGCTGAACTGGCGGGCGGTGACCAGCACGCGGGACTCCACCGAGCCGACCACTCGGTTGTAGGACTCGACGGTGGCCCGCAGGGAGCGCCCGAGTTTGTCGAGGTGGCCGCCCAGCACCCCCAAGCGGGTGTGCAGGTCGCGACCCAACGCATGGATCTCGCGGGTCCGCTCGGCGATGGTGACCTGCTGCCAGCCCATCGCGACCGTGCGCAGCAACGCGATCAACGTGGTGGGGGTGGCCAACACGACCTGTCGACCGGCGGCATGGTCGAGCAGGCTGGGGTCGGCTTCGAGAGCGGCGGAGAGGAAGGACTCACCGGGCACGAACAGGACGACGAACTCGGGAGTCTC
>CALMLL010000020.1 GCA_937868075.1 uncultured Marmoricola sp.
CTCAGCAACGGCGGCCCGATGGGTGCCATCGACACCACCGCCGTGCCCCAGGTCGCCAAGCAGGCCCAGCTAAGTCTGGCCAACCGCGGCACCCTGCTGCTGCTCGGGCTCGGTCCCGAGGAGTGGGTGCTCGATGCCACCGACCTGCTCCCCTCGGGCAAGATCGTGCGGAGTTCGATCGAAGGTGACGCCGACCCGCAGACCTTCATCCCCCAGTTGCTGGCCCTGCGCGAACGCGGCGCCTTCCCGCTCGACAAACTCGTCGCCACCTACCCCGCCGACCAGATCGCGGCCGCCGTCGCCGACGCGGAGTCGGGCGCAGTCGTCAAGGCGGTCCTGCTCTGGTGAGCGGACCCCTGGACGGCCGCTGGTCACCTGTCTAGTCTCCTGTCCAGGTGGCGTCGTCGCGCCGCCCACGATGGAGGGACGACGTGAGCAATCCAACCCAACCCCGAGCAGGTGTGATCGGCCTCGGCATGATCGGCGGTGGGGTCGCGGTGAGCCTGGCCCGCAGCGGCCACCCGGCCACGGCCGTCTACGACGTCCGCCCCGAGGCTGCCGATGGGCTTGACGGCGTACCCCCTGTTGCCGCCTCGCCCGCCGCCGTGGCCAGCGCCAGCGACGTGGTGCTCCTGGCCGTGGTCAACGCCGACCAGGCCCGCTCGGTGCTCACCGGGGACGACGGGGTCCTGGGCGCCCTGACCCCGGGAGGCGTGGTGGTGCTGCTCTCGACGGTGGCGCTCAGCGCCGTGCGCGACCTCGCTCACCTGTGCGCCGAGGCCGGGGTCACCCTGCTCGACGCCGGTGTGACCGGCGGCGACAAGGCCGCCGACAACGGGCTGGTCACGATGGTGGGCGGCACCGACGAGGGCTTCGAAGCAGCCCGGCCGGTGCTCGAAGCCTTCTCCAAGTCGGTGGTCCACTGCGGCCCGCTCGGCGCCGGGATGGTGACCAAGTTGGCCCGCAACCTGACAACCTACGCGATCTGGAGCGTGGTCCGCGAAGCCGCGTCGTTGGCGGCCGCCGGCGGAGTCGACCCGGCCACCTTCAACAGCGTGCTGGCCGAGGCCGACGACATGACCCTGCTGCACCTGCAGTTGCTGGCCGCCGACTACCACCTCGGTGAGGACAAGGTGGCCTGGGCCGACGGCCTGGCGCAGAAGGACCTCGCCGCGGCCCAGGAACTCGCGGCCGAACTCGGCGTCGAAGTGGGGCTGGCCGACCTGGCCCGGGCCCGCATCCGCAAGGTGTACGCCGGCGACCTGGACACCCCGATGCCCGAGGACGATCGCGAGCGCGGCCGGGTGATGATGGACCGCGTCTACGGACCCGGCTTCAACCTGTTCATGACCGAGGAGACCTTGGAGTCGCCCTCCAACCAGCACACCCTGGATCACCTCTTCCCCAACGTCTGGGCCCGCCCCCACCTGACCCTGCGCGACCGGCGACTGCTCACGGTCGGAGCCACCGCCATGCTCGGGCGACCCGACCTGTTGGAGGTGCAACTCAAGGGCGCCCTGAGTGCCGGGGAACTCACCGAGGACCAACTGCGCGAGTTGGCCCTGCAGTTGCACTACTACGCCGGGTGGGGCAACGGCACCCACCTCATGCAGACCGTGGAGAAGATCATCGGCGAGCGTCGGCGGGCCGAGGCCCGCGCCGCGAAGCAGGCCAGCGAATAGATTGGACAGGTGTCTAGTCAAGTGTTCAGTGCCTTGCTACGGTGACGCCCATGGCGACGCGACTGACCTGCCCGTGCGGTGAGGTGATCCGGGGAACCGACGATGACGACCTGGTCACCAACGCCCAGGAGCACCTGGCCGAGAAGCACCCCGGCCTGGAGTACGACCGCGAGCAGATCCTCTTCCTGGCGTACTAGAAGGAGACCCCCATGCGACACGGCGTCGTCTTGTTCACCAGCGACCGCGGCATCCGCCCGGCTGAGGCGGCCGCGGCCGCCGAGAGCGCCGGTTTCGCTTCGTTCTACGTGCCCGAGCACACCCACATCCCGGTGCGCCGGGACGCCGCCCACCCCGGGACCGGGGACGAGACCCTCCCCGACGACCGCTACCTGCGCACCCTCGACCCGTGGGTCAGCCTGGCCACCGCCGCCCAGGCAACCAGCACGATCCGGCTGAGCACCGCGGTGTGTCTGCCGGTCGAATCCGACCCGATCACCCTGGCTAAGACCATCGCCACCCTCGACCACCTCTCCGGCGGCCGAGTCACGATCGGTGCCGGCTTCGGGTGGAACACCGACGAACTCGCCGACCACCATGTGCCCGCCGACCGGCGCCGCACGGTGCTGCGCGAGTACCTCGAAGCGATGCGGGCTCTGTGGACCCAGGAGGAGGCCTCCTACTCCGGGGAGTTCGTCACCTTCGGCGCCTCGTGGGCCTACCCCAAACCCACCCAGGAGCGCATCCCGGTCGTGATCGGCGCCGGCGGCGGGCCCAAGACCTTCGAATGGATCGCCCGATCCGCCGACGGCTGGATGACCACGCCCGGGGAGGGCGACATCACCGGCAAGTGCGACCGACTCCGCGAAGCCTGGTCGGCGGCCGGACGCAGCGGCGAGCCTCAGATCCACGTGCTCGCGATGGCCAAACCCACCCCGGAGTTGCTCGGCGGCTGGGAGCAGGCCGGAGTCACCGACGCCATCTGGGGGCTGCCCGACCGTTCCACCGAGGAGGTCGTGGCCTTCCTGGGCCGTCACGCCGAACGTCTGGGGCTCGGCTCATGACCAGCGAACTGGCGATGTCGCCCCGCCGCAGCCTCAAGCCGCAGCAGAGCGAGACCGTCACCCGACTCCTCGATGCCGCGTTGGCGCTCCTGGAGGAGATCGGGCACGAAGCGCTCACCATCCGGCTTGTCGCCGGGCGGGCGGGGGTGTCGCCGGCCACGGCGTACACCTACTTCTCCTCCAAGGACCACCTCTTCGCCGAGTTGTTCTGGCGCCACCTCGACCTGGCCACCGAACCCGAACTCACCGGCGGCACCACCACCGAGCGCCTTCAAGAGACGCTGCGCCACATCGCCGGCCTCGTGGCGTCCTCCCCGGCCCTGGCCGCCGCGGCCAACAAGAGCCTGCTCGGCACCGACCCGGAGGTCGAGCGACTGCGACTCTCGATCGGATCGCTGTGGCTGGAGCGCTGCCGCCGCGCGATCGGCGCCGACGCCGACCCGATGCTGCTGCGGACCTTGACCTTCGCCCTGTCCGGGGCGCTCCTGGAGGCCGGCATGGGCGTCTTGGCGTACGCCGACCTGGCCGATCACCTCGAAGCCGCTGCCGCCGTGATCATGAGGAGCAACGCATGAGCGTGACCGCACCACCGCCGATCATCTGCGATCCCTACGACCACGCGTTGCAAGACGACCCCTACCCGATCTACGCGCAACTGCGGCGCGAAGACCCCTTCCACCACAACGCCGAGCACGACTTCTGGGTCATGTCCCGCCATGGGGACGTTCGCTCCGCGCTGCGCATCGACAAGGCCTACAGCAACGCGATGGGGGTCTCCCTCGACGCCAGTTCGTGGGGTCCGCATGCGCGCATGGTGATGTCGTTCCTGGCGATGGACCCGCCCGAGCAGACCCGGCTGCGCAAACTGGTCTCGCGCGGGTTCACCCCTCGCCGGGTCGCCGAACTGGCGCCCCAGATCCAGCGGATCACCGACCACCACTTCGACGCGGCCCTGGCCGGGGCGTCTGGTGAGCAGATCGAGTTGGACTGGATCACCGACGCGGCCGGCAAGATCCCGATGGACGTCATCTCGGAAATGCTGGGCGTGCCGGAGTCGGATCGAGCCGAACTGCGCCGCCTGGCCGACCTGCTGGTGATCCGCGAGGACGGACTGCGCGATGTGCCGGCGGTGGGGATCGAGGCCGCCTTCGAACTCATGGAGTACTACAAGGCCCACGTCGCGCGTCGCCACGAGCAGCCCACCGACGACCTAACCTCGGCGCTGATCGATGCGGAGTTGGCCGGCGACAAGATGACCGACCAGGAAGTGATCGCGTTCTTGTTCTTGATGGTGGTCGCCGGCAATGAGACCACCACCAAACTGCTGGGCAATGCGGTCTATCACCTGACCGCGCACCCCGAGGCGCATTATCGCGTCTTCGCCGACGAAACTGCGGTGCCGGCGTGGGTCGAGGAGACCCTCCGTTTCGACACCTCCACCCAGTTCTTGGCCCGCCACCTGCTGCAGGACGTCACCCTGCACGGGCGCACCGCGCCGGCCGGATCCCGGGTGCTGCTGGCGCTGGGGTCGGCCAACCGCGACGAGGACGTCTTCACCCGGCCCGACGAGTTCGACCTCGACCGATCCCCCGACGAGTGGGCCCAATCGATCAGTTTCGGCGGCGGCCGGCACTTCTGCCTCGGCGCCAACCTCGCCCGACTGGAGGCCCGCATGATCCTGGCCGAACTCGTCCGTCGGGTCGCCACGGTCGAGGTCGACCACGCCGCGTGCCGGCGCTTCTACTCCTCCAATGTGCGCGGTTTCGCCCACATGCCCATGCGGGCGGTGGTGCGCTGATGGCTCGCCCCACCCACCCCGACCGCCGGCCCGCCGTCGTCACCGGAGCCTCCTCCGGGATCGGCGCCGCGACCGCGTTGGCGCTGGCTCGCCAGGGACTGCCGGTCGCCTTGGGCGCCCGCCGGGTCGAGCGCTGCGCCGACCTCGCCGCCCAGATCCGCGACGAAGGCGGCGAAGCCGTCGCCCTGCCGTTGGACCTTGCCGACCCCGACTCGATCGACCGGTTCGCCGCCGCGGCCAGCGACGCCCTCGGTGACATCGAGGTGCTGATCAGCAACGCCGGCGTGCTCCGGCCCGGTGCCACCGTCGACTCGGCTCCCTCGCGGTTCGCCGAGGAGATGCAGGTCAACGTGCTCGCCGTTCAGCACCTGCTCCACCGGTTCGCTCCCGGGATGATCGAACGTGGCCGCGGTGACCTGGTCTTCATCTCCTCCGACACCGCGGTGCGGGCGCGGCCGTTCATGTCGGCGTACTCCACCAGCAAGTGGGGCCTAGAGGGACTGGTCGGTTCGCTGCAGCAAGAACTCGAGGCGACCGGGGTCAGGGCCAGCGTCGTCCGCCCAGGTCCGACCTCCAGCGAGATGGGCTCGGACTGGGACGCCGACGCCGGGGCCGTCGTGATCAACGCGTGGATCCGGTTCGGCCACGCCCGGCACCCGCGGGTCCTCCCCGCCGAGGCCATCGCCAACGCCGTCACCAGCATCGTGACCGCCCCCCGCGGCACACACATCAACCTGATCGAGGTTTCCCCCGAGGCCCGAGTGGAGGACAAATGACCCAGACCGTAGGCACCCTCGCCGACGTACCCGAAGTCTCCTACGCCGTCCCCGACGACGGATACGGCCACCTGGCCGAGATGCGCGTCGACCCGGTCGGCCTGATCCACCGTCTGCGCGACGAATGCGGCGACATCGGCCGGTTCCGCATGGCCGACCGTGACGTCGTCCTGGTCTCCGGCGCCGAAGCCAACGAGCAGTTCTTCCGCGCCCCCGACGAGACCCTCGACCAAGCGGCCGCCTATCCCTTCATGACCCCGATCTTCGGCAAGGGCGTCGTCTTCGACGCCTCCCCGGAGGAGCGCCAGCAGATGCTGAAGAACCACGCGCTGCGCGGAGACATGATGCGCGGCCACGCCAGCACCATCGAGCGCGAGATCCGCCGCTCGGTCGCCGACTGGGGCGATGAGGGCGAGATCGACCTCTTGGACTGGTTCGCCGAACTCACCATCTACACCACCTCGGCCTGCCTGGTCGGGCTGCCCTTCCGTGAGGAACTCGACTCCTCCTT
>CALMLL010000021.1 GCA_937868075.1 uncultured Marmoricola sp.
TGTCCGAAGATCGTGGGAGCGATGGAATCGAGACGGCGGGCCACACGCGACATGTCTGGAGCCTAGGCCGGGGAAGGCCGCACCGAGTTGGCGACCACTTCGACTGCCTCGACCAAGGGAAGTGGCAACGGTTGCCCCTCGACGATGGCCAGTAACGCGTCCGCGCCCGGTCCACCGACCCACACGTCGACGCCAGCCGGGAAGGACACCCGGTCGGCAGGGGAAACCGGCACGGTCGTGCTCAGCACCACGCTGCGGCACTGACCGACCCCGGCCGCGTGACGGACCTCGCTCAGCGGCGTGTCCGGGCCCAGATAGCGGATCCGCCACCCGCGTTGCCGCAACAGCAGCCCGAACCCCAGGAGGGCGAGGTCGTGGCGTTCACCGCTCGGGCAGGCCAGCAGAGCCACGGGGCCGGTGCCGGTGCTCCACATGTGGGTCAGCGCGCTCAGCCGCTGGCGCAGAGCCTGCGAGGCGTTGTGCTCGGCTGCGATCGAGAGCTTTCCCTGTTGCCACAGGTCACCGATCCGCTGGAGGAAGGGCAACACCACGTCGGAGAGGGCGTTCTCCAGGCCACGCTCTCGCAGGGCGAACTCCAGGTGTTGACCCAGGGCGGTGTCGTCGTAGGCGGCGGCAGCCGTGACCATACGGTCGATGATCGCCGAGGCGTCCGACCGGGTGCCCGCGCTCAACCCGTGCCGCGACAGGACCCGCTGCGCGGCTTCGGCCGCCGGCACACCCTTCTTGCGGAGGCGGACGAACGCCTGCACGCGAGCCAGGTCGGCCTCGTCGTACATCCGGTATCCGGTCGGCGTACGTCGAGGTCGGAGCAACCCGTATCTGGTCTCCCAAACCCGAAGTGCATGCGTGGTGACACCGGCCCGCGCGGCGAGGTCCCCGATCCGGATGTGTTCCTCCATGGGCGCATCCTAACCTTAGACAAACATTTGACACCAGAAGGCACTCTTTCTAGCGTCTTGAGTTATGAACGCCACCCCTGTGCGCCCCCGAACCGCCGTCGTCGGCGCGGGTGTCTCGGGGCTCACCGCGGCCTATCTCCTCTCCCGGAGCGATGACGTCACCCTGTTCGAGGACCAGACGCGGCTGGGCGGCCATGCCCACACCCACCTCGTCGACGCGGGCACGACCAAGGTCCGCGTCGATTCGGGTTTCATCGTTCACAACGACCGGACCTACCCCCACCTGCAGCGACTCTTCGCGGAGTTGGGCGTCCAGGTGCGCGACACCGAGATGTCGATGAGCGTGACCGACCCTGCTCGTGGCATCGCGTACGCCGGGGGCAAGGGACTGATCGGCTTCATCGCCCGACCGCGCCAACTCCTGCGCCCGGACTATCTGCAGATGCTGAGCTCGGTCCGGCGCTTCCATGCGGAGGCGAGCGCCTACCTTGCCGACTCCTCCCTCGACGATCTGACCACGTTCGGTGACTTCATCGCTGACTACCCCCGGGCCTTCGTTGAGTTGTATGCGGTGCCGCTGGTCTCGTGCGTGTGGTCGTCTGGAGGCACCGATGCGCTCGCCTACCCGGCTCGATCGTTGTTCGCCTTCCTCGCCAATCACGGGATGCTCAGTGTCACCGGCTCGCCGCAGTGGCGGACCGTGGTGGGCGGGTCTGCGGCTTACGTCGATGCGTTGGCCCAGCGCTTGGCCGACGTACGTCTGGGGTCCGGGGTCCGCTCGGTGACCAGGTCGGCCGGAGGCGGGGTCCAGGTCTTGACCGACACGAGCGCCGAGCAGTTCGACCGCGTCGTGATCGCCACCCACGCCGACGAGGCGTTGGCTCTGCTGGCAGATGCCACCGCCACCGAGAAGGAGGTTCTCGGCTCCTTCGGCTACTCCACCAACAACGTCCTTCTGCACCGCGACCAGAGGTTGTTGCCACGCAACCGCGCCCTGCGCTGCTCGTGGAACTTCACCGCCCAGGCCGATCCCGAAGCGCCACCCCTGGTCAGTTACTGGATGAACAAGCTCCAAGGGCTCGATCCGCACCACCCCTTGGTGGTCACCCTTAACGGCGCCCACGTCGTGCGCGAGGATGCCGTGATCGCCTCCATGACCTATACCCATCCCATCTTCGACCCGCCAGCGTTGGCCGCCCAGCGGCGCCTGGGCGAGATCACCACGCCGGTCATCACGTTCGCCGGTGCCTATCACGGCTGGGGATTCCACGAAGACGGCTGCCGTTCCGGTGTGGCGGCCGCCGCCGCGTTCGGAGCGATCTGGTGACCGCGAGCACCCCGACCCTTCCGCCGCTGCCGGCCCTCATGGTCGGCAAGGTCCACCACGTTCGGCTACGACCGATCCGGCACGCCTTCACCTACCGGCAGTTCCAGTGGCTGGTCGACCTGGGCGGGGACTACCGACGAGGGTTGCCGCGTCCCCAGGACCACTTCGACTCCGCCACGTCGTACGCCGACCTGCGGGATCGGCTGGTCACCCTGGCTGCTGATCACGGAGTCGCTGTGGCGGCCATCGACCGAGTGTTGATGCTGGCCCACGCCCCCGTGTTGGGACACGTCTTCGATCCGATGTCGGCCTATTGGCTCCTCGACTCCGCTGGCGACTGGCTGGCGATCGTCTTGGAGGTGCGCAACACCTATGGAGGTCGGCACAACTACGTGCTGGTCCCTGACAGCGGCGGTCGGGCCAGCGTGGCCAAACGCTTCTACGTCTCTCCCTTCAACGACGTCAGTGGCACCTACGACGTGCATGCCCGACTCAGCGAAACCGAGGCGAAGGTGACCATCCGGTTGATCCGTGATGGGGTCTCTGTCTTCGTGGCCGCGACGTCGGGTCGACTGATGCCGATGACCCGCCGCGAAGTGTGGCGCACCCGACTGCGCCAGCCGCTGATGCCGCAGCGGGTCTCGGCGCTGATCCGCGTCCACGGCATCTACCTGTGGCTTCGTCGTCTTCCCGTTCACCCACGTTCGAAAAGGACCGCACCATGACCACGACGGCCGGCCCGAGCCGCACCTACCGCGCCCGGTGGTCGCCCAAGCGGGCACTTGCCGAGGGGCTCACCAAACAGGCCGTGTCCCGGGTCCCGGTGCGCGTGCGTTACCCCGACGGTCATGTCGTCGGTGGCGGTGGCGCAACGTCTCCGGTGATCGATCTGCTCAAGCCCGATGCGCTCTTCCACCGGATGGCCGAGCACCCCAAGATCGGTCTCGGGGAGGCCTACATGCACGGGGAGTGGGCCGCAGCACCAGGCACCGACCTGGCCGACGCCCTCACCCCGTTCGCTCGCTCGATCAGCGCCTTGTTGCCCAGCTATGTGACCCGTCTGCGCCGGGTGGTGGATCGAGCGATTCCGGCCTCGACCCGCAACTCGCTGACCGCGGCCAAGCGGAACATCGAGGCGCACTACGACCTCAGCAACGACCTGTTCGCGGCGTTCTTGGATCCCTCGATGACCTACAGCAGCGCGGTCTTCGACGAGGCGCGCCCCTTTGCCGAGCAGGATCTCGGCGAGGCGCAGCGCCGCAAGATCGATGCGATCTTGGATCACGCGAGGGTCGGGGACGGCACCCGTTTGCTCGAGATCGGCTCCGGATGGGGCGAACTGGCCCTCCGGGCGGCTCGCCGTGGCGCCCACGTCACCACCATCACGCTCTCCAGCGAGCAGTTGGATCTGGCCCAACGCAAGATCGAGGAGGCGGGCTTGGCCGATCGTGTCGAGATCCGGCTCCAGGACTACCGCGAGGTCAGTGGAACCTTCGACGCGGTCGTGTCGGTGGAGATGATCGAGGCCGTGGGGGAGGAGTACTGGCCGGCGTACCTCGAAGCGATCGACCGAGCCCTGGTGCCCGGGGGGATCGCGGTGATCCAGGCCATCACCATGGACCACCATCGGATGCTGGCCACCCGCAACTCCTACGGCTGGATCCAAAAGCACATCTTCCCTGGTGGACTGATCCCGTCCGTCGCGGCGCTGCGACACATCGCCGAGGAGCAGACGCATCTGCGGATCAGCCTCGTCAACGCATTCGGACTCCACTACGCCCACACGCTGCGACGCTGGCGTCAACGGTTCCTGGCTCAGTGGCCGGTGATCTCCAGACTTGGATTCGATGAGGTCTTCGGCCGCAAGTGGGAGTTCTATCTCGCCTACAGCGAGGCCGGGTTCGCCTCTGGCTACCTCGACGTCGCTCACCTCGTCCTGGTGAAGCAGCCATGAGCCACCTCGGCGGTGTCGTCGACCGTGCGCTCGACACCCTGGTCCTTCCCGGGTTCACCAATCTCGGCATGCGGCTTCGTTCTCGGCTGGCGGACTGGCCAGCTGATGCCTCCAAGGATTCGCTGGCCGGACGCCATGTCGCGATCACCGGTGCCACGTCGGGGCTGGGTCTTGCGACCGCCCACATGGCCAGCGATCTTGGTGCTCACGTGCACCTGATCGTGCGCAACACCGGCCTCGGTCACGAGCTCGCAGACTCCTTGGCCGGTCCGGCCACGGTCTGGGAATGCGACGTCTCCGACCTGGAGAGCGTGCGCCGGTGTGCACAAGCGCTGGTTGCTTCCGGGGTTGTCCTGCATGCCCTGGTGCACAACGCCGGCGCCATGCCCGCCGTACGCACCGAGTCCCGGCAGGGACATGAGATGACGATGGCGCTGCATGTGCTCGGGCCGGTCTTGCTGACCGAGGCCGCCCTTCCGGCGCTCGCCGGCGCCCACGTGGTGTTCGTGACCTCCGGGGGGATGTATCTCCAACGGCTCCACGTCGACGATCTGGAGTACCGCCAGGGCACGTACGCCGGCGCCACCGCCTATGCCCGTAGCAAGCGCGCCCAAGTCGAACTCCTAGCGCCACTGCAGGAGCGTTGGGCACCCCAGGGCATCACCGTTTCGGCCACCCACCCAGGTTGGGCCGCCACCCCGGGAGTGACCCAGTCGCTGCCGACCTTCGACCGCTTCCTCAAGCCGCTGCTGCGTAGTGCCGAGGAGGGGGCCGACACCACGGTGTGGCTGATCGCGGCGCCTGGACGGCGACCCGGCGGCCTGCTCTGGCACGACCGCCACCCGCGACCCACCTCTCGCGGGGCCGTGCCCCAGGCGACCCCCCAGGAGCGGGCACGGCTGCTGGGGTGGGTTCTGTCTGCCATTGAGTCCTAGTCCAGCGGCCTAGGATGTCGCCTCGTGACTCGACACGGCCTGCGCACCTGGCTCCTCGACCGGCCTCCTCGGCCTGAACCCAGCGGTTTCTACGAAGAGGAGGCCGAGGCCAAGGCACACCAGCACCAGAAGGCCTGGTGGAAGGTGATGTGCCTGACCGGAGTCGACTACTTCTCCACCCTCGGTTACCAGCCCGGGATCGCGGCTCTCGCCGCGGGCGCCCTCGCCCCGATCGCCACTCTGGTGTTGGTTCTGGTCACGCTGTTCGGGGCGTTGCCGATGTATCGCCGCGTGGCCAAGGAATCCCCACACGGGGACGGCTCGCTGAGCATGCTGGAGCGGTTGTTGTCCTATTGGCCCTCCAAACTGCTCGTGCTGACCCTGATCGGGTTCGTGATGACCGGGTTCGTCATCACCATCACCCTCAGCGCCGCAGACGCCACCGCTCACCTCCGAGAGAATCCGCTGTTCAAAGTGCCGCTGGCCGGTGGGCAGGTCTGGGTGACCGTGCTGTTGCTCCTGGCGCTGGGCGCGGTCTTCCTCGTCGGCTTCAGCGAAGCGATCGGGCTCGCGGTCTTTCTGGTCGTCGTCTACCTGGGCCTGTCTGCCGTAGTGATCATCGACGGACTGATCGGCGTGGTCGGCCACCCCGACCTGTTCGGCTCGTGGGCCGATGCCATGACCACGACGCACTCGATGCCGTGGGGAGTCATCGGCGCCGCCTTGCTGGTCTTCCCGGCGCTGGCGCTAGGGCTCTCCGGATTCGAGACCGGGGTGGTGGTGATGCCGTTGGTCAAGGGCGATCCCGACGACACCGATGCCGAGCCGCGAGGTCGCATCCGCAACGCCCGCAAACTTCTCACCGCTGCCGCGCTGATCATGAGCGTGATGCTGTTGGGCTCCTCGCTGGTCACCACGCTCTTGATTCCGGCCCCGGAGTTCGCCGCCGGTGGAGCGGCCAACGGACGCGCCTTGGCCTACCTCGCGCACGAGCGGCTCGGCAGCACCTTCGGCACGGCGTACGACGTCTCCACGATCGGCATCTTGTGGTTCGCGGGCGCCTCCGCGATGGCCGGGTTGCTCAACATCGTGCCCCGCTATCTCCCCCGCTACGGGATGGCTCCCGACTGGGCGCGCAGCATCCGACCGCTGGTCCTCGTCTTCACGGCCATCTCGATCACCGTGACCATCCTGTTCCGGGCCAACGTCGACCACCAGGCCGGTGCCTACGCCACCGGCGTGCTGGCGCTGATGACCAGCGCCGCAGTGGCGGTGACGTTGACCGAGTGGCGGCGTCGGCATCGAGGCGCGGCAGGCTTCTTCGCGGTCGTGAGTGCGATCTTCATCTACACCATCGCCGACACCGTCATCGAGCGCCCGGAGGGCCTGGTGATCGCGGCGATCTTCGCCTTCATGATCTTGGTGATCAGCATCTTCTCCCGGGTGAGTCGAAGCACCGAATTGCGCGTGGCTCGGGTGGTTCCGGACAAGGGCGCCCAAGCGATCCTGGATGAGGCCATCGCCGACCCCCGACCGATCCGATTCATCGCCAACAAACTCCAAGCCGGCGATGCGGAGGAGTACGACGCCAAGATGGCCGAGGTGCAACTCGACAACCACCTCGGAGACCACGAGGACCGGATCTTCCTCGAAGTCGAAGTCACCGACGCCAGCGAGTTCGTCTCCGCCGTGCCTGTCACGAGTGTGCGTATCGGTCGCCATCGCGTCCTGCGGGCCACTGGCACCTCGGTGCCCAACGTGCTGGCCGCGGTCCTGCTCCACGTGCGCAACCTCGACCGCCAGGTTCCTCACGTCTACTTCGAGTGGAGCGAGCGGCCCCCTGCTCAGAACGTGTTGAGGTTCCTGCTGGCCGGTGAAGGCGACATCCCGCCGTTGACGCACGAGATCCTGCGACGTGCCGAACCCGATGAGACCAGGCGCCCGCATGTCCACGTTGGTGGAGACTGAGGCACTCCTCGGTACGGTGTGGCCATGACTTCTGCCAACACCGTGAGCGCCACCAGGCTCATCCCTGCCCCCGCCGACCAGATCTTCGATCTGCTGGCCGACCCGGGCCGCCATCCCGAGATCGACGGTTCCGGCACCGTCGTCGCGTCCCGCAGTCGCGGTGAGCGTCGGCTCAAGCTAGGCGATGTGTTTGGCATGGACATGCGCATGGGGGTGGCCTATCGGACCCGATGCGTGGTGGTCGAGTTCGTCGAGGACCGTCTCATCGCCTGGCAGGTGCGGGCGCCCGCGCCGCTCAACAAGGTCTTCACCGGCCGGATCTGGCGCTATGAACTTCAGCCCACCGACGGCGGCACCATGGTCACCGAGACCTGGGACATCAGTTCGGAGGCACTGCCGGCGCGCGCCCTCGTGCGCGCCACCATGGCCGGCTCGACCCGGGTCAGCATGGAGCGCACCCTGGCGCGGATCGAATCGGTGTTGGCCGCGAAGGCGTCGTAGTCGCTCCCGTTCTTCGGACAATGCACGAGGCGCCGCACCCTCTGGGGTGTGGCGCCTCGGCGTAGGCGCCACGGTGGGCGCGGTTGTGCTGAATCAGGCGACGGGGCGCTTGTCGGCCAACTTGTCGACACCGGTCTTGACGGTGCCCTTCACCTTGGTGACCTTGTCGGCGTACTTGCCCTCGGTGCGCTGGTTCAGGACGCCCTCGGCCTTGTCGAGGAGGCCGTCGATGTCGGCGCGGCGGTCGTGGGCGAGCTCTCCGGCCTTCTCGACCGCGGTCTTGAAGACGCGCTCGGTCTGCCCGGCGATCTCGGTGAAGCGCTTGTCGAGCTCAAGCTCGTCGATCTTCTTCTTCACGGTCTCGGTGATGGTCATGGGTGTTGCTCCTTGTGAGTTCCCAGACGGCGTCCGGGAGGCAGTTGGTTCAACGAACGACTCGAATGTTTCCTTCCCGACCGGATGTGATCTAGGCGACGGACTCCGCCGGCGTCGTGGAGCGCAGATGCCAGGTCCACATCGCCAGCGCGAAGGCCACCATGACCGCTGCAGACACTGCCAGTGAGGTCATCGAGGCGGCCACGAGCGGGGTGAGCAGTCCGGCCGTCAGCGCGTTGAGGGTAAGGCTGATCAGCGTCATCACGGAGGTCGCTGCGCCACGGGTGGCCGGAAACATCTCCAGGAGTCGCAGTTGGACGGTCGGGAAGCCGGTCTGCACCGTGAAGCCCAACACGGTGGGGCCGATCAACACCCACGGCAGAGAGGTCTGAGCCAGCGCGATGTTGACCAGACTGGTGACCATGGCCAGCCGCAGCGCCCAGGTGACCAGGCGGGTGCCCGGGATTCGCCCGGCACTGCGGCCGCTGACGTAGGAGCCGGCCATCATGCCGAAAATCAGCGGCACGAACAGGACCCAGAAGTCGGTCTCGCCGAGGTGGAGTATGTCGACGACCACGATCGCTGCGGCCCCGATGTAGAAGAAGAAGCCGGCGAACGCGAAGGCGCCGGTGAGAGCCACCTTCTCGAACTCCACGTCTCGAGCCACCGTGCCCAGATTGCGCACGAGGGGACCCAGCCGGAGCGGAGTTCGCCCCGAGACGGGAAGCGTCTCCGGCAACACCCACCAGACCAAGCCGATCAAGAGCAGCGCCAAGGCGGCAAGGCCCCAGAAGATGACCCGCCAGTCGGCCCAGGCAACCGCCCAGCCACCGACGATGGGAGCAACCGCAGGGGCAAGGGCGAAGATCATCATCACGCGGCTCATGAGGCGCTGGGCCTCGGGGCCGCGATAGAGATCGGCCACGAGGGTCCGGCTCAACACGACCCCTCCTCCAGCGCTCATTCCCTGGAGGATGCGAAAGCCCAAGAGCGCGGTCATGCTCGGCGCGAACGCGCAGCCCAGGGAGGCGAGCGCATAGACGGCGATGCCGCCGATGATGACCGGCTTGCGTCCCACGGCATCGGACAGAGGGCCGTGGAAGATGCTCATGACTCCAAAGGGCAACAGGTAGAAGCTGACCAGTTGCTGGGTGGCCGCCGTGCCGACCCCGAACTCGTGCTGGATCGCCGAGAACGCCGGGAAGGGGGTGTCGACCGAGAAGGGCCCCAGCATCATCAGAAGGGCCAGGAGGGGCGGGATCAGCCAGGCCAGACGAGCGCGGGACATCACTGCGAGGCGCTGATGTTCACCATCCACGGAATGCCGAAGCGATCGATCAGCATGCCGAACTCGTCTCCCCACACCTGGGTGGCCAGCGGCATGGTCACGACCCCGCCCTCGGCCAACCCGGCGAAGTAGTCACGCAGCGAGGCGTCGTCACCGGTGACGCTGACGGTGATGTTGTTGCCGCGTTGGAGGTCCATGTTGGGGCCGTTGT
Organism: uncultured Marmoricola sp.; assembly: GCA_937868075.1. Lineage (GTDB taxonomy): Bacteria > Actinomycetota > Actinomycetes > Propionibacteriales > Nocardioidaceae > Marmoricola. The sequence continues at coordinate 9,480 of CALMLL010000021.1, forward strand.
CCGAGGCCATCAGGACCAGGCCCTCGGGGGTCTCGAGGTGAGCGTGCATGACGCCGTCGGGGTCGACGCCTTCGGTCTGGCCGTAGTCGCCGAAGGTGCTGATCGACAGTTCGCCACCCAGGACTGCGTGGTAATGACTCATCGCCTCGCGGGCGTTGCCGTCGAAGGTGAGATAGGGAGTCAGTTGAGATGTCATGCACTCAACCTAGACGTTAGCAGCGACAACCTCTGCGGGGCAGGACGATCAGGCGTCGAGGTAGCCGTCTTGGATCGCGGCCTTCACCGCGTCGCGCGGGGTGGCGATCTCACGCCCCATCTGGCGGTAGCGCTCGCACGCACGGTTGAGATAGGTGACCACTGTCGACATCGCCACCGGGGGATCCATCCGATCGCCCACGACCTTGCGTGGCACTCCGTCGGCCAGCAGCGACAGTGCCTCCACCTCACGAGGCGCCAACTGGGCGATGAGATCGGCGTCGGAGATCAGCACGAAGGCCAGATCGCTGGAGACGGCGAACTCGCCCGAGGCCGCGGCGCGGACGACGTCGAGGATATGGGCGGGCTCGTCCGACTTCAGACACAAGCCCATCGCTCCTGCCTGCATCGCCCGGCGGATCGGAACCGGACGCAGTTCGCTGGTCAAGATGACCACGCGGAGTCCCTGAT
>CALMLL010000022.1 GCA_937868075.1 uncultured Marmoricola sp.
CCGGTCCCGTCACCCCGGCGAGCGGCGGATCGCTCACGACCTCGACTTTCGCGGCTGTCGAGGCGCAACGATGATTGCATGGTCCGGTGCGGGCTACTTTGCACGATGTAGCCAGCGGAGCGGACCGCGTGAAGTTTGGCTACCGTCTTCCGCGCGGTCGGTCGCGGTGGTCTGTCGGGGGATGGCGACCTGGAGTGGCGATTCCCACCGACGTGTCCAGTGGAGCGTGGTCCTGCTGGTGCGTCTCCGGGGACTGTTGACCTGCTTCGGCGTTTGGCTCGGTTGTCATACGGCCTCGCAGGTTTCTGGCTGGATCACCGGAAGTGGTGGTTGCGGAGGCGCAGTGAGTTGGCGATCACGCTGACGCTGGACAGGGCCATGGCTGCTGCGGCGATGATGGGTGAGAGAAGGATCCCGAAGACGGGGTAGAGGGCGCCGGCGGCGATGGGGATGCCGAGAGCGTTGTAGACGAAGGCGAAGAACAAGTTCTGCCGGATGTTGCGCATGGTCTTCTCGGACAGTTCACGGGCTCGGGCGATGCCGGTGAGGTCACCCTTGAGGAGTGTGATGCCAGCGCTTTCCATGGCGACGTCTGTGCCTGAGCCCATGGCGATGCCGACGTCGGCGGCGGCTAGGGCGGGTGCGTCGTTGACGCCGTCGCCAGCCATGGCCACGATGTGCCCATGGTGTCGGAGCTGGGTGACGATGTCACTCTTGTGGTCGGGCAGGACTTCGGCTTCGACGTTGTCGATGCCGAGTGTGGTGGCCACGGCTTGAGCGGTGACTCGGTTGTCGCCGGTGAGCATGACGACGCGGATGCCTTCTTGGCGCAGGGCGTTTAGCGCGGCGGGTGTGGTCTCTTTGATGGGATCGGCGATAGCGATCAGTCCGGCGAGCTTGCCGTCGACTCCGGTGTAGATGACGGTGGCGCCGTCTTGGCGGAGCTCGTCTGATCGTGTGGTCAGGTCGGTGGTGTCGATGTCGTGTGCGGCGAGGAAGGCCGCGCTGCCGATCACGACACGGTGGCCGTCGACGGTCCCGAGGACTCCGCGGCCAACGGGTGAGTCGAAGTCGGTGACGTTCGGGATGGTGAGTCCGCGTTGGGTGGCGGCCTCGAGGATGGCTAGCGCGAGGGGGTGTTCTGAGGCGCGTTCGACGCCGGCGGCCAGACGAAGGAGCTCGTCTTGTCCTCTGTCGTCCATGGCGACGATGGCGGTGACGGTGGGTCGTCCTTCGGTGAGGGTGCCGGTCTTGTCGACGACGAGGGTGTCGACCTTCTCCATGCGCTCCAGTGCTTCGGCGTTCTTGATGAGCACCCCGAGTCGGGCACCTCGTCCGACGCCGACCATGATCGACATCGGGGTGGCCAGCCCCAGGGCGCAGGGGCAGGCGATGATGAGGACCGCGACGGCCACGATCAGGGCGTGGGCAAGTTTCGGGTCTGGTCCGAGCAGGGCCCAGAGGGCGAACGCGATCACCGCGACGGCGATGACGACTGGGACGAAGACGCCGGAGACCTTGTCGGCCGTGCGTTGGATGGGGGCCCGGGAGCGTTGCGCGTCAGCGACCATCGCGACGATGCGGGCGAGCATGGTGTCCCGGCCGATCTTCTCGGCGCGCATGACCAGGGCGCCACTGCCATTGATGGTGCCCCCGATGACGGCGTCGCCGTCGGACTTGGTGACCGGCATCGACTCACCAGTGACTAGGGACTCGTCGACGGCGGAGCGGCCCTCGTGGATGGTCCCGTCGACGGGCACGGCCTCGCCGGGACGCACACGGAGCAGGTCACCGAGCTGGACGTCCTCCAGGGGGACCTCTTCGTCGTCGCCGTTGGCGTTGATGCGGCGGGCGGTTTTGGGGCTCAGGTCCAGCAACGCCTTGATCGCGCCAGAGGTTTGTTCGCGGGCTCGCAGCTCCAGCACCTGACCGAGGAGGACCAGCGTCGTGATGACGGCGGCTGCTTCGAAGTAGACGTCGACGGTGCCTGCGTCGCTGCGGAAGGAGGCGGGGAAGACCCCTGGGGCCAGGGCCGCCACAATGCTGAAGAGCCAGGCGATGCCGGTGCCCATCGCGATGAGGGTGAACATGTTCAGGTTGCGGGTGCGCACCGAGGCCCAGCCGCGGACGAAGAAGGGCCAGCCTGCCCACAGGACCACCGGTGTCGCGAGGACCAGCTGGAGCCACACTGATGTCCGCGCGGGGATGAGTTCGTGCAGCCACGGGAGGAAGTGCCGCCCCATCTCGAGGACGACGATCGGGATCGTCAGTGCTGTCGCGACCCAGAATCGCCGAGTCATGTCCGCCAGCTCCGGGCTGGGCCCGGTGTCGGCGGTGATGGTGACGGGTTCCAGGGCCATCCCGCAGATCGGGCAGGCCCCCGGCCTGGCTCGCCGGATCTCTGGGTGCATCGGGCAGGTCCACTCCGCGACGTCCCCGCCAAGGGCAGGGTTCTCGGTTTCGGGGGCGGTGCGGTGGCTGCTGGAGTTGAGGAAGCTGTAAGGGTCGCCAAGAAACCTGTCGCAGCAGTGCTGTGAGCAGAAGTGGTAGGTGATTCCCTCGTGGTCGGTGGTGAGACCAGTTGCAGCATCGACCGTCATCCCGCAGACCGGGTCGGACTCGGTTGCTGCGGTCTGGGTGGTTTGGGCGCTCATGGTGAATTGCTCCTGTGCAGGCCGGGGTGGGCGCGGCCTGCTTCGTTGGTCAGTGATTCATGCCGGGCATGGTGTCACCGCCGGGCATTTGGTGGGTGGGGCCCGACGTCAGGACGATGGGGTCGAGCATCCCGAAGATCATGGCGACGTGGGCGATGACGAGGAAGGCGCCGACGCAGATGGTGTGCCACTTGCGTGCCTGAGCGGCGTCGCGCCCCCAGAGGCCGAGCTCAACAAGAGTGATCCCGATCAGGGGCACTGCGGCGAGCAGGTAGGACAGGACGGCGATGACGTCGGCCGGGCCCCGCCATCCGCCACTGGTGGTGAGCGAGATGACCGCGTAGCGCAGCAGGTGGATGACGATGCCGACCATCAGCGGCCCAGCGACCAGGCCTGCGATCCGGCTTAGGGACCGAACCCAGGACGGGGGGTTGGCTTGGAAGAGGATGACGAGCTCGGTGATGGCCAGGGTCTCGGCGAGGATGACGGGGGCGGCCATGAACAGCAGGAGGTTCCACGGCTGATTGACCGACAGCAGACCCATGTAGTGGGTCATGCTCATCCCACTCATCATCCCGTCCCCCACCGTGCGGTCGGGAATCAGATAGCCCACCACAGCAGCAGCGACCGCCAAGGCAGCAAAGGCCGGGACGAGCTGGCGATCGGTGCTGCGGGCGGAGGTGGGTGTGGGGGTCCGTGCTGACGGTCACGGTCACTCCTTTGCTCTTGTGGACCGCGCGAAGGCGGGCCTGACGGTTGGCTGTCGCGAAGAAGCCTCGCGCGGCTAGGTGGCCGTTCTAGTCGATTTTGTTGAGGTCTGACGAAGGCGCCTGGGGTGGGTGCCGGGTTGGCATACCAGAGACGTTCAGACGGCCCGGGGCAGAGCGACTGGTCCCGCGCTGGCGTGGTCAGGGGCGTGGGCCGCTGGCGTTGTGGTTCATCCACATCATCATGACGCCCATCATGGCCAGGCATCCGAGCGCGTAGAGCAGTCCGCCTACGCCGAGGGCTCCGGTGGCGATCAGGGCGCCGATGATGACGAGCATCGGCACGCACATCGACCACATCATCCAGTTGTGGCCGCGCTCGTGCGGAGGGTGCTGCTCGGGTGCGTCGGTGGGCGAGGCCGGAGCTGGGTGTGTGTCCTGGGCTTGGGTGGTGAGGTCTTGGTCGTCCATGTGTCCTCCTCGGATCGGCAGCCCCTTGGTGGGCCCGTGTCTTCAAGGCTGTCCGCCCGTTGTGCCGATGAGGGTTTGCCTTGGTGAAGGCTGGGTCAAGATCTCATGAGACGAGGTGGTTGGTGGTTTCGCCGTTGTTGGTGGTGCGCAGCACCTTGGTGCCCACGACAGCGATGATCTCGACCTTCTGGTCACTCCCGCGCTGGGCGTACAGCGCTGAGGCGGGCCCGATGGGGTTGGGGTGCAAGGTCCAGGTCGCGCCGGCGTCGGTGCTGCTCGCCAGCTTGCCTGTGGCCGTGGCGGCGATGATGGTTTGCTCGTCGGCCCAGGCCACGAGCACCGCAGTCTCGGGCGGGCTCAGGGTCCGCCAGGATGCGCCGTCGTCGGTGCTGAGCAGGAGCCCGGCGCGGGTCGTGGCCAGGAGAGTTCCGGTGGTGGGGGCGGCGGCCAGGGTGCGTGGCGGGGCAGGAATGGCCCGGGTGGTCCAGTCTGTCCGGTTGCTCGTGGTGCGCAGGGTGCCGTCGAAGCCGGTGATCGTGCGCGGCCCGGCGCCCAGGGCGTGGAAGTCGGATTGCCCACCGCGGGAGAGGACCTTCCAGGTGCGCCCGGAGTCGGTGGAGGACAGCAGCCCCACTGGTTCGGGCAGGTCGGTGCCGGTCCCGGGGTGGCCGGAGGCGTAGTACGTCCCATCGGGGGCGATGGCGAAGCTCATGAGGTCGATGACGGGCCCGCTCTGGTGCAGTTCGCCGGCGCTCTGGCGGAAGAGGCCTTCGTGGGTGGCGAGCAGGAGTTCGCCGGTCTTGGGGTCGCGCGCGACGGTGTGGATGTGGGTGATCGTCACCGGTTCGGAAGCCTTCGTCGTGGGACCCGCGGCAGTGGGGGACGAGCCTGGCGTGCCGCTGGCCGCTGACGAGGAGATCGGTGCTTGCTTGGTCGTCGTCGGGGTGGGGCTGCAGGCGGTCAGTGCTGCGAGTCCGATCATCAGTGCGGCGGCGGTGAGGGCTCGTCGGGGAAGGGTTCGGGTGGTCACGTGGTGTACTCCAGGGCGATCATCATGCCGGCTTCGGCGTGGTAGATGTTGTGGCAGTGGATCATCCAGTCGCCGACGTTGTCGGCGTCGAGGTCGATCGCGAAGGACTGCATGGGGGCCATCAGGACGGTGTCTTTGCGCAGCCCTGAGGGCAGCGCGAAGGTGTGCCCGTGCAGGTGGAGGGGGTGGCTCATCATCGTCATGTTGGTGGCGTTGATTCGAAGGCGTTGCCCGGCGGTGACCTTGAGGGGTTCGTTCTTCCCGAACGGGGCGCCGTTCATGCCCCACTGGTAGGGCTTCATCGATCCTTGCAGGGCGAGGTTGACGGTGGCGTCCGGGTCCTTGGCGGGGAGCTTGGCCGCGTCGGCGGGTTGGAGCTGGGAGCCGATGAGGACCTGCCCGGAGAGCTCGACCGGGTTGGCGCCGGTGTCGGGGGCTGTTCCGCTGCCGGTGCGGACGATGGCCAGGGCTTGGCCGCCGCTGGTCTTGCCGAACGGTCGGGCCACGAGCGGGAAGGCTCCGTCGCCGAGGGTGACGATTGCGTCGTAGCGTTCGCCCATCCCGATGTAGAACGCCTCGACCTGTGCCGGTTGGACGGCATACCCGTCAGTGTGGGTGATGGTCAGCTGGTGCCCGCCCAGGGCGACGCTGAAGATCGTGTCCGAGGCGGCGTTGATCACCCGCAACCGGA
>CALMLL010000023.1 GCA_937868075.1 uncultured Marmoricola sp.
CGCCAGCCCGTATGCCGCACAGACCACGGTGTCACCCTCACGGTCGACCCGGACTGCCCCGGAGAAGCCGGTGCGCTCGGCGACCTCGGCCACTTCGGTCTGCAGGGTGGTCATGACCGGTCACGTTAGCCCGCACCCCGGGGCACGCGCCTCCGAGTTATGCGACCAGGGCCACGTCGACCGGCTCACCGAACACGAGAGGGCGCCGGAAGGCCCAGTGCGCCAATCGAGATCCCGATGAGCCCAGCCGCCTCCACCACGCTCTCCAAGGGCTCGAAGCTCCGTCACGTGCGCTGACCACGGTGAACTTCACTGCCCAGCGTGCGCCGCTGGCGATCGCCCCGACGGAGCCCCACCTCACCAGCAGATGGAGCATCCACAGGTGTGCGCCAACCCCTCGCGCCGGGCATAGAGCTGGGCTGTTAGCCGCAATCGAGGAACCTGAGAACGGGGCCTCTTCCCAACCGCGGTCAAGCCAATGATGTGCTGTGCGGGCTGGCTGGCCTGCGATCTGGGGGCTGAGGGCTACTTCTTCTTGCGACCGGTGAAGTCGTCCATCGTGTGATAGATGCCGAGCACCTTGTCGGCGACGAAGTCACGGATACCGATGGGCAGCACGCCCTTGACGGTCTCGCTGAGCAGCACCGTCTTGGGCATCACCAGCAGCGGCTGGCCGTGGAGCATGGCCTCCCAGGTGGCGTCGACGACCTCGTCGGGTTCCAGGAGCGGCAGCAACGGCGCTGAGCGAGCACCGTCGAACATCCCGGTCTTGACGTAGTAGGGGCACACGGTGGTCACCTTCACGTGGTGGTGACCGGCCTGCTCGAGTTCGAGGCGCACCGAGTCCGACCAACCGACGACGGCCCACTTCGAGCCGGCGTACGTAGCCATCCGGGGGTTGGCGGTCAGCCCGGCCGCCGACGCGATGTTGACCAGGCGGCACTCGTGACCGCTCTCGATCATCTCCGGCAGGAACACCCGGGCCACATACATCGGAGCGAGGGTGTTGATGTCGATGGTGAACTTGGTGTCCTTGACCGGGTCGGTCTCCCAGAAGTAGTGGTTCCCGCGCACGACGCCGGCGTTGTTGAGCACCACGTCGACCGGCCCCACAGCGGCTCGCACGCGCCGGGCCGCGGCCCGGATCGCCGGCAGTTTGCGTACGTCGACGGCCTCGGCGATCACCTGGGTGTCACCCGTGGCGAGTTCCGCCGCTGTCTGGGCCAATGCCTCGGCATTGACATCGAGGAGAACCACCGCCTTGGCCTTCTCGGCGACCGCTCGCTCGGCGAAGAGCCGACCCATGCCCATGGCGGCGCCGGTGATCAACACGGTCCGACCAGCGACGTTCTTCATCATCTCTCCACTCTAGGACTGGCCGGACTCGGCCCGAGCCGCCAGTGCCAGGGAGCGAACCCGGTCGAAGTCCTCGTCGGTGAAGACCCCGTTAACCCCGGAGATCGTGGCCAGCTTCATCCCGTGCTTGAGGCCCAGCCGATAGATCTCCTTGACCTTGGTCCACTCGATGTTGCGACCGACGGTGAAGGTCTCATAGCGACCCTCCAGGGCCAACACGATCGTCTCGGCCAGACAGGCGAAGGCCACCCCGTGGGGTAGCCCGATGTCGCCCATGCGGACGTTCTCGCCGGGCAGTTGGATCTCACCGGACTCGATCACCAGCACGTCGGGCCGCTTGGCGACGTCCTCGGCCGAGAGGTCCAGCGGACGCGCCACGTCGGTGATCACGCAGCCGGGTTTGAGCGCCATGACGTCGAGCACCTTCTGGCCGGCCGCCGAGGTCGCGGTCACGATCATGTCCATCTTGGCGAGGTGCTTGTCGGGTTTGGCGGCCACGTGGATCTTGGCGCGGGGGTTGTTGCGCTCGATCTCGCGTTTGAGGGCCAGCAGCTTGGCCGACTCGGGCGAGACCAGCCACAACTCGTCGCTGGCCAACGCCAGCAGCCGCGCACAGACCGACCCGATCGAGCCGGTGGCGCCGATCACCATCGTGGTCCCCCGCAACCGGCCCTTGTCGTCGACCTCGCTGATGCCCAACCGGTTGAGCGCCTCGTGGGCGGCCCACAATGCACCCGAGGCGCTGTAACTGTTGCCGGTGGTGACCGGGAGCGGTGCCCGCTTGGCCACCGTGATGCCTGCGTCGCCGACCACCTTGGTGAAGGCCCCGAGCCCCATGATCTGGGCGCCCAGTTTGCGGGCGATCTCGGCGGCGTCGAGCAGGCGCGAGTAGGTGAACTCGGGGCTGTGGGCGAGAAGCTCCTTGGGGGTTCCCCCGACCGTGATCAGCCAGCCCTCCGCCTCGGCGCCGGTGGGGGAGGTGATGCCGGTGACGTGGCTGTAGACGAACGGCGGGAAGTACGCCGCCGCCTTCTCCACCACCGTGGTCATGCCCGGCACCTGGGTGATCAGGCCGAGCGGCTCCACCTTGCGGAAGTACTGGGTCGACAGCGGATGGATGACGAAGGCGAAGCGGCTCTTGCGGCGAGGACCGCTGGGCATCAGCGTGCGCGGCTCCAGCCCGGCCTCTTGGATCGCGGCCAGGATGGCGTCGTTGCTCAGGGTCCGGCCGCCGTTGCGCACCACCATCATCGCCTCGAGGACCGCAGCGACCACGGTCACGTGCTTGAAGGGCTGCGGGGTCGTGTCGATGACCCGATCCACCCCGCGACTGCCGAGATCGGCCAGGCGTTCGGGGGAGATCGCCGAGGAGATCAAGGTGGTCCCGGCCAGCTGTTCGAGGTCGAAGCCGGTCAGTTCGTCGTACGACGCGACGATGATGTCGCAGTCACGGGTTCGGTGACCGGTCAGCGCGTGGCCCACCCACTCCGCCGGCTGCGTGAGGCGCTCGCGCAGTCGCCCGGGGATCAACCGCATCGGCAGCGAGGCGACCTCGCCGGCCAGACCGAGCACCGCGGCGGCGGCGGCCAGGGCAGCGGGTTCGAGGCGTTCCAGCGGGTCGAGGTAGTCGACGTTGTCGGTGAACTCTGCCAACACCGCCGCGGTGCGAGCGTGATTGCCCGAGCCCAACACGAGGGTCCGGGCGTTGCTGAAGAAGCCTGGCAGGGAGGTGTTGACGCCGCGGATCGCCCACTCCTGCAGCACATCGGTGAGCGCCTGCCCGTCGGTGAACGGGACGTCGGCGCAGGCGGTCCGGATGCGGGCGAGCGCATCGTCCTCGTCACCGTCGAAGGTCCCCACCGCCCGCGCCTCGCGGACTCCGGAGAAGGCGAACGCCGACGCGCGATCACGCCAGCGTTTGACCACCGCCACTGCTTGGTCGACGTCGCCGCCGGTGCCCCGACGAACCAACCGGAACGTCTGGCCGAGGAACGTCGCCTGTTTGTCGTAGTCGAGCTCGGGGCCGGCGAGGCTCACGTTGACGATGACCTGTCGTGTCATGGCCACATCTTGGCCGAGGACTTCCCTCGGGGCGAGACTCTGTTCACGACAACGAGTCGGTGACCGGGGTCTGGTCAACAGCGGAGTACACCATCACAGCGAGGTGAGGACGTGGGGGCACTCTCGATCCACGTCACCGGCCGGGTCCAAGGGGTCGGGTTCCGCTATCACGCCGCCCGCGAGGCCGCCCGACTCGGACTGGTCGGATGGGTCCGCAACGAGCCCGACGGCTCGGTGCTGGCCCATGCCGAGGGGCCTGACCCAGCGTTGGCGCAGTTCGTGGCGTGGTGCGGCGTCGGGCCGGCGTACGCCCGGGTGCGTGGGGTGACCACGCTCCCGGTCACCCCAGTCGGGGGGACCGAGTTCGCAGTGACGTACTAGGCCCAGGACCGCCCGGTCCTAGTCGTCCAGCCCAGGCTCGTGCAGTTGCAGCGCCCGACTGCGGCCCATCTGGTCGAAGAGACTGGGTTCGCGTCGCTTCAAGAAGTCGGCCGACACGGCCCCGATGATCGCCGCCACCGGGATCAGGCTGGGCAGCAGCCAACCCAGGGGACTGTCTTCGCTGCCGATCAGGAAACTGAAGCGTTGGGTGGAGTAGATCGCCAACAAGGTCAACCCGATCGTCGCCAGAGCCGGCGCGATCAGGCTGCGCCACGGGTTCGGCTCCAGACCAGGGTTGCGCCGGAAGAAGACGATCACCGCGATCGTCGACAGCGCCATCAAGTACGTGATCGCCAACGTGCCCAACTGAGTCAACCAGGTGAACAGGGTGGTGGCCGGGTCCATGCCTCGGATCGCGAACACGGCGACGACGATCGCGGCCAGCACGCTCTGACTGGCCGATCCCATGTGCGGGGACAAGTGCTTCTTGTGGGTGTGTCCCAAGACTTCGGGCACCAGCCCTTCACGGCCCAGCGCGTAGGCGTAGCGAGCGACAGCGTTGTGGAAGGCCAGTAGAGCCGCGAACAGTGAGCTGGCGAAGAGGAAGAGCATCACCTTCACGCCCAGGAGTTCACCCATGTAGGGAACCGAGATCGTGAACAGGAAGTTCGTCGGATCGCCACCGAGGTCCTTCGACACGAGGTAGTCACGCAGGTGGGCCGGGTCGCCGTGGGCGTTGATCATCAGCCATGAGGTGACGGTGTAGAAGAGGCCGATCGTCATCACCGCGATGTACGTCGCGCGTGGGACCGTGCGGGCGGGGTCCTTGGCCTCTTCAGAGTAGATCGTGGTGGCCTCGAAGCCGATGAACGAAGCCGCGGCGAAGAGCAGGCCCTGGGCCATCGACGGGCCGCCGTGCAGCAACGTGTCGAACGTGAACGAGGAGGCCTCCAGCCCGGCGGTGCCGCTGGCGCCGCCCTTGATCAGCACCATGACGTCGAAGATGGCCACGATCAGGAACTCGCACGCAACCAGGATCCCCAGCACCTTCAGGGACAGGTCGATCTGGCGATAGCCGAGGACCGCGATCACCGCCAATGCGATGAAGGCGGTCACCCACCAGGGCACGTTCCAGCCGAAGGCCACCGCCAGGAATCCCGAGGAGGCCACGCCCCACAGGCCGAACAAGCCGATCTGCATCGTGTTGTAGCCCAGCAGTGCGATCCACGCGGCCATGCCGCCCGCATGCCCACCCAGAGCGCGGGCGACGTAGGAGTAGAAGGCTCCGGCCGAGGTGTGATGGCGGGCCATGGCGACGTACCCCACGGCGAAGACGAGCATCAGTACGGTGACGATCAGGTAGTTGAACGGCACCCCGGCGCCGTTTCCCAGCAGCATCCCGAAGGGAGCGCCGCCGGCCATCGCGGTGAGCGGTGCCGCCGCCGAGATCACGAAGAAGGCGACGGCCAAGGCCCCCAACCGACCTGCTCTTAGTTTCTGCTCGTCACGACGAGAGATCGAGTCGGTTGGCTGCTGGCTCATGGCTCCTCCTTGCACTCGTGTCGATTCGATGATCACGGATCTGGCGCGCGAGGGTCCAGGGTGCGGGGCAAACTGATAGCCAATTGCAGCCATTTCCAAGACCCGTGTTGGCGATGGTGACTCGGGTGATCGAGGCGGCTTCGCGGCTGGGTCGCTGACCCGGCAGACTGGCCCTCAGCCAAGAGATGGGAAGCAACGCGTGAGCGACCAGACGGAATGGATCAGTGCGGGGGAGTACTCCGACATCCTTTACGACATCACCGAGGACGGCATCGCCAAGATCACCATCAATCGTCCTGAGGTTCACAACGCCTTCCGCCCCCAGACCCTCATGCAGGTCTCCGAGGCGCTGACGCTGGCCCGCGAGGACGAGCGCATCGGCGCCATCATCTTGACCGGTGCCGGCGGCAAGGCGTTCTGCAGCGGTGGTGACCAACGGGTGCGCGGGGACACCGGCTACCAGACCGAGCCGGGCAAGACCGGCCGCTTCCACGTCACCGACCTGCACGTGCAGATGCGGCGCTGCCCCAAACCGATCGTGGCCGCGGTCGCCGGCTACGCGATCGGTGGCGGCCATGTCTTGCACCTGGTCTGCGACCTGACGATCGCCGCGGACAACGCGATCTTCGGCCAGGTCGGCCCCAAGGTGGGCTCGTTCGACGGCGGCTTCGGGGCCAGCATCCTCAGCGATCTGGTCGGGCCCAAGAAGGCTAAGGAGATCTGGTTCCTGTGTCGTCAGTACGACGCCGCGCAGGCCCTCGACATGGGACTGGTCAACACCGTCGTACCTCTCGCGGAGTTGGAGCAGACCGCGGTGCAGTGGTGTCGCGAGATGTTGGAACTCTCGCCGTTCTCGCTGCGCCTCCTCAAGGCCAGTTTCCATGCTTCCGAAGACGGGTACGCGGGGCTCCAGCAGTTGGCCCACGACGCCAACCTGCTCTTCTACGGCTCCCCGGAGGCTCAGGAAGGGCGTGAGGCCTTCAAGGCCAAGCGCAAGCCCGACTTCGGACAGTTCCCGCGGCGTCCCTGACCGTCAACGACGGGGTGTGCAAAGACGGAGCCCCCGCCGAGATGGCGAGGGCTCCGGACGAACGGTTGGTTCCTCAGGACTTGGGGGCCGGGACCACCACGGTCGAGAGGATCTTGTCGGCGAACGTCTGCCGCTTGGCGTCCCACAACGGCCACAGGTAGCCGATGTAGCACGGGAGTCCATCGATGATGTGCACGAACATGCGCGCGATCGACATACCCGCGCCGATCGGTTGACCGGTAGCCTCACCGATCAACTTGATGCCGATGACCTTCTTCCCGATGGACTGGCCGGTGGCTCCCTGGCGCAATCCGAGGTTCCACACAGAGATCGCGAGCATCAGCAGAACCCCGAGCCAGTACGTGATCGGCATGCTGGGTGCCGGCGCTGTCGGGTCTGTGGAGATGCTGCTTGCCGCCTGCGCCGAGCCGATCCAGACCAGGATCAGGCCCGGCAGGGTCACCAGCATGTCGATGAGGTAGGCGCCGACGCGGCTGCCCCAATGGGCGTAGGCGTTCGGTCCTGCGGCCGGCATGCCGTACGGCGGCGCCGGGGGTGGCGGTGGGGGAACGTCGCTGCCGGCGAAGCCGGGTTCCTGCGGTGTGTCTGTCACGGAGTGCTCCTTCTCCCGAGTGTCTGTGCGACTCACGCTAGCGACTGGTTCGCTCGCTGTCTCTGCGCAGTAACAAGCAGGCTTGACTGTTTGTTGATAGGGCGAGCACACTTCGCACGTGCCCCTCACCCAGATCCGCGTCCCTCAGGAGGAGCGCACCCGCCTCATGCGCCAGCGCCTGCTGGAGGCGACCGTCGAGTGCTTGGTCGAGCGCGGCTTCGCGGGCACGTCGACCACGCTGGTCTCGCAACGCGCCGGAGTGAGCCGTGGCGCTCAACTGCACCACTTCCCCACCAAGAACGACCTGGTGCTGGCCGCGGTCACCCACCTCAGCGAGGTACGCCGGGTAGAACTCCAAACCGCGGCGCAGGCTATCCCCCACGGGCCGGGTCGAACCGCAGCGGTCCTGGAGATGCTGGGTGACCACTTCAGTTCACCGGTCTTCATCGCGGCCCTCGAACTCTGGGTCGCGGCCCGCACCGACCCGGCGTTGCATGCGGCCCTGGCTCCGCTGGAGCGGCGGGTGGGCCGAGACACCCACGCGCTGACTGTGGAACTCCTCGGTGCCGACGAGCGCCGAGCCGGCACCCGAGAGTTGGTGCAGGCCACTCTCGACCTGGTCCGGGGCCTGGGGTTGGCCAACACCCTCACTGACGACCGTGACCGCCGCCGACGGATCCTGCAGGCCTGGGCCGAGGTGTTGGAGGAGAAACTGACGTGAACCCGTTGCTCAGTGCTGTGTTGAGGGACCTGGCCATCGAGGGCGACATCCTCGAAGGCCTGGTTGAGGCACTGCCCACCGTCGCCTGGGCGGCCGCGACCCCCGCGGTCGGGTGGACCATCGCCCACCAGATCGCTCACTTGGCGTGGACCGACGAGGTCGCCCTGCTGGCCGCGCGAGCCCACGATGACAAAGCCTCCTGGGACGAGGTGGTCCTGCAGGCGCTGGCTGACCCCACCGGGTTCGTCGACGCCATGGCAGCCCAGGGTGCCGCTGCGCCGCCCGAGGAGTTGCTGGCCCGCTGGCGCGCCGCCCGGCCGGCCCTGGCCGAGGCGTTACAGACCCTCCCCGAGGGAGTCCGGATGCCGTGGTTCGGCCCACCGATGAGCGCCACCTCGATGGCCACAGCGCGGTTCATGGAGACCTGGGCACACTCCCTCGACGTCCACGAGGCCGCCGGTGTCGAACCCGAGCGCAGCGACCGAGTACGCCATATCGCCCACCTGGGAGTGCGTACCCGCAACTTCTCCTTCGCCACCCACGGGCTGGCAGCCCCCGATGCCGAGTTCGCGGTCAGGTTGCGCGCGCCCAGCGGAGACGAGTGGTCGTGGGGCCCGGGCGAAGCGACCCAGTCGGTGACCGGATCGGCCTACGACTTCGCCCTGCTGGTCACCCAGCGACGACACCGCGACGACCTCGATCTCGTCGCCAACGGCTCGGACGCCGACACCTGGCTCGACATCGCCCAAGCCTTCGCGGGCCCGCCCGGCGCAGGGCGGAGCCCCTCATGAGCGACCGCATCCGCATCGGCAACTGCTCGGGCTTCTACGGCGACCGACTCTCGGCCATGCACGAGATGTTGTCGGGGGGACCATTGGACGTCCTCACCGGCGACTACCTGGCCGAGTTGACCATGCTGATCCTCGGCAGGGACCAGATGCGGGACCCGAACCTCGGCTACGCCAAGACCTTCGTCCGCCAGGTGGAGGAGTCGTTGGCGCTCGCCCTCGAGCAGGGTGTGCGCATCGTCGCGAACGCCGGTGGACTCAATCCGGCCGGGTTGGCCGCACGTCTGGCCGAGGTCGCTCGTGGGCTCGGACTCGATCCCACCATCGCCTACGTCGAAGGGGACAACCTGGCCGACCGAGCCGCCGAACTGGGGTGGGACGGCGCGCTGACCGCCAACGCCTATCTCGGTGGCTTCGAGATCGCCCAGGCATTGGACGAGTGCGCCGACATCGTCGTCACCGGCCGGGTCACCGACGCCTCACTCGTGGTCGGGCCGGCGATCTGGTGGCACGGGTGGTCCCGGTCGGCGTACAGCGAGATCGCGGGAGCGATCGTGGCCGGACATGTCATCGAGTGCGGCACCCAGGCCACCGGCGGAAACTTCAGCGGATTCCTGGGCCTGGCTCGCGACGCCGCGCCGCTCGGCTTCCCGATCGCCGAGATCGCCGCGGACGGGTCCAGCGTGATCACCAAGCACCGAGGTACCGCAGGCGCGGTCACCGTCGACACCGTGACGTCGCAGTTGCTCTACGAGATCCAGGGCACGACCTACCTCAACCCCGACGCCAACCTCGACCTGACCTCGATCAGGCTCCGTCAGGACGGCGAGGACCGCGTAGCCATCGGGCCGGTCGCCGGGGGTGCACCCCCCGAGCGGTTGAAGGTCTGCGTCAACACCCTCGGCGGCTTTCGCAACCAGATGGAGTTCGTGCTCGTCGGGCTCGACATCGAGGAGAAGGCGGCCTGGGTGCGAGCGCAGCTGGAGGCCGCTCTCGACCCGCGACCCGAGGTCGTGGAGTGGTCCCTCGGCGGCATGCCGACGCCGGATGCCGACACCGAGGAAGCCGCGTCCGCGCTGTTGCGATGTGTGGTCCAAGACCCCTGCGCAGACACGGTCGGGCGCGCGTTCAGCAGCGCCGCCGTGGCGTTGGCGCTGGGCTCCTACCCGGGGTTCACCATGACCACGACGCCCGGCCCGGCTTCGGCGTACGGCATCTATCGCGCCGAGTACGTCGACCGCTCGGCGGTCCACCCAGCGGTGGTGATGGTCCGATGAAGGCGCCACTGGGGACGTTCGTCTTCGCTCGTTCCGGAGACAAGGGCGGGGACGCCAACGTCGGATTGTGGGTCCGTGCCGACGAACCGAAGCGCGAGGCTCGGGTCGCCTGGCTCCTCGATTTCATCACCTCCGACCGGGTCCGGGCGCTCGTGCCCGAGGGGGCCGACCTCGAGATCGAGGTTCATCCACTTCCCAACCTGGGCGGGGTCAACGTGGTGCTCCACGGCCTGCTCGGCGCCGGGGTGGCCGCCTCCACCCGCTTCGACCCGCAGGCCAAAGGGCTCGGCGAATGGGTGCGCTCGCGACTCGTCGAGATTCCGGAGGATCTGTTGTGAGCGGCTTCTGGAGCCCCGAGCAGGAGGCCCTGCGCGCTACCACCCGCGACTTCGTCGACCGGCACGTCACGCCCTACCTCCAGGATTGGGAAGACGCCGGTGAGATCCCACGCTCGCTCCACGAGGAAGCCGGTCGAGCCGGCCTGCTCGGGGTGAGCTTCGCCGAATCCGTCGGTGGCCAAGGCGGTGACCTGCTCGACTCGGTGGCGCTGCAGGAGGCCTTCTTCGAGGCCGGGGGCTCCAGCGGTCTGGCTGCCGGACTCTTCACCGGCGGCATCGCCCTGCCCCACATCGCCGCCTCCGGCAACCGCGACCTCATCGACAGGTTCGTGCGGCCCACGCTGGCCGGCCGCCTGATCGGAGCACTGGCGGTCACCGAGCCCGGTGGAGGCTCCGACGTCGCCGCCATCACGACTAGCGCCCGCCGCGACGGCGACCACTTCGTCATCAACGGCGCCAAGACCTTCATCACCTCCGGGGTCCGCGCCGACTTCATCACCACCGCCGTGCGCACCGGGGAACCCGGGCACGGCGGGATCTCGCTGGTCGTGGTCGACAAGGCCACGCCCGGCCTCACCGTCGACCGGGCGTTGCGCAAGATGGGCTGGCACTGCTCCGACACCGCGTCGCTGGGGTACGCCGACGTGCGGGTCCCGGTCGCGAACCTCATCGGCGAGGAGAACACCGGCTTCTATCAGATCGCCGAGCAGTTCGTCGTCGAACGGATCGCCCTGGCCGTCCACGGCTACGGCATTGCGGCCCGGTCGTTGGCGCTGACGTCGGCGTACGCCAAGGAGCGGGCGACCTTCGGAAAGCCGTTGGCCTCGCGGCAGGTGGTCAGGCATCGACTTGTCGACATGCACCGCGCGGTCGAGGTGGCCCGCACGTACACCCGGGAGGTGGCTCGGCGGCACGTCGCGGGGGAGAACGTCATCGCCGAGGCCTGCCTGGCCAAGAATCAGGCCGTCGAGGCGTGCACCTTCGTGGTGGATGCCGCCGTACAACTGCACGGCGGAGCCGGCTACATGCACGAGACCGAAGTGGAACGGCATTATCGCGACGCCCGGATCCTGGGCATCGGGGGAGGAGCCAGCGAAGTGCTCAACGATCTGGCCGCGCGACTGTTGGGGTACGCCGGATGAGCGCCACC
The DNA here is from genome assembly GCA_937868075.1 of uncultured Marmoricola sp. Taxonomy (GTDB): domain Bacteria; phylum Actinomycetota; class Actinomycetes; order Propionibacteriales; family Nocardioidaceae; genus Marmoricola. The sequence goes on from CALMLL010000023.1 coordinate 11,258, forward strand.
ACCAACCGCGAGGCGATGCTGGAGAAGATCAGTGCGCTGGAGGAGCAGCATGCGCTGGCCGTGGCCGGCGGGGGCCCGAAGTACGCCGACCGACACCACGCCCGAGGCAAGCTGCTGCCTCGGGAGCGCATCGAGTTGCTGATCGACCCGGGGAGCGCGTTCTTGGAGTTGTCCCCGCTGGCCGGCTGGGGGTCCGATTTCACCGTCGGCGCTTCAGTGGTCACCGGGATCGGGGTCGTCTCCGGGGTCGAGTGCCTCATCTCGGCCAACGACCCGACCGTCAAAGGCGGGGCTTCGAACCCGTGGACGGTGAAGAAGATCTTCCGGGCGGCCCAGATCGCCGAGGAGAACAACCTGCCCACGATCTCCCTGGTCGAGTCCGGTGGTGCGGACCTGCCGACCCAGAAAGAGATCTTCATCCCCGGAGGCAAACTCTTCCGCGACCTCACCCGGGCCTCGGCTCGACGCCAACCCACCATCGCCCTGGTTTTCGGCAACTCCACTGCCGGTGGTGCCTATGTGCCCGGGATGAGCGACTACACCGTGATGGTGAAGGAGCAAGCCAAGGTTTTCCTCGGCGGCCCACCCCTGGTCAAGATGGCCACCGGCGAAGAATCCGACGACGAATCCCTCGGCGGCGCCGAAATGCACGCCCGGGTCTCGGGCCTCGCCGACTACCTCGCTGTTGATGAGTACGACGCCATCCGCATTGGGCGGCGGATTGTTGCTCGGTTGAATCGGGGCCCCTCCCCGGCCGGTTTCGTCGGCGAAGACGCGATATTGGAGCCTCACCGAGGGAGCAACCACGGTGAAGGTGCAGTATCGCGTCTTCGCATAGGAAACCGGCTCGGGTCGGACCACACCGCCCACGCCGCCAACACCATCACCACCGCTACGTACGCCGAGCCGAACACAGACCCCGAGGAACTCCTCGACCTCATCTCGGCCGATCTCAAGGAACCGTTCGACCCGCGAGAGGTGATCCGCCATCTCGTCGACGGTGTGAGTCCTGGCAACGAGGTGTTCTTTGACGAGTTCAAACCTCTCTACGGCACCTCGCTGGTGACCGGGTGGAGCCGGATCCACGGCCGCCAAATCGGGATTCTGGCCAACGCGCAGGGAGTGTTGTTCAGTGAAGATGCGCAGAAGGCGACCCAGTTCATCCAGTTGGCCAACCAGGTCGACGTACCCCTGCTCTTCCTGCACAACACCACCGGCTACATGGTCGGTGCCGAGTATGAGCAGGGCGGAATCATCAAGTACGGCGCTCAGATGATCAATGCGGTCTCCAACTCCACGGTGCCGCACATCTCGATCATCATGGGCGCCTCCTACGGGGCCGGGAACTACGGCATGAACGGTCGGGCCTACGACCCCCGTTTCCTCTTCACATGGCCCTCGGCCAAGTCGGCGGTCATGGGGCCGGCCCAGTTGGCCGGTGTGCTCTCGATCGTGGCTCGGGCAGCGGCGGAGTCCCGCGGTGCCGCCTATGACGAGGACGCCGACGCCGGTATGAGGGCCTTCGTCGAGGCCAGTGTCGAGGAGCAGAGCCTGCCCTTCTTCCTGTCCGGGATGTTGTACGACGACGGAGTGATCGACCCTCGAGACACCCGGACGATCTTGGCGATCTGCCTGTCCGTGATCGCCAACGCGCCGATCCGTGGCGCTGGTGGATATGGGGTGTTCCGGCCATGATCGAGCGCTTGCTGGTTGCCAATCGTGGCGAGATCGCCAGCCGGGTCTTCGCGACGTGTCGCCGACTGGGCATCCAGACGGTGGCGGTGTGTTCGGAAGCAGACGCCGGGCTGCCTTACGTCGCCGAGGCCGACTTCGTGCTGCGGCTCGTGGGCAACTCCCCGGCACAGACCTACCTCCAAGGAGACCTCATCATCGCCGGCGCGCGGCGCCTGGGCGCCGATGCGATCCATCCGGGCTACGGCTTCCTCAGCGAGAACCCGCAGTTCGCCCGGGCGGTTCTCGACGCGGGACTCACCTGGGTCGGGCCGACCCCGGAGGCGATGGAGGCGATGGGCGACAAGATCAAGGCCAAGGCGCTGATGCACGCTGCCGGCGTACCAGTCCTGGCGAATCTCACCGACGTGACCGTGGGCGACCTCCCCGTGCTGGTCAAGGCCAGCGCTGGCGGCGGTGGGCGCGGCATGCGGGTGGTGACCTCGCTCGACGATCTGCCCGGCGAGGTGGCTCTGGCCAGCGCCGAGGCGGCCAGTGCCTTTGGTGATGGCACCGTCTTCATCGAGCCGTACGTCGCCCGGGCCCGTCACATCGAAGTCCAGGTCGTTGGCGACCCGGACGGCTTCATCGTGGTCCTCGGTGAGCGCGACTGCTCATTGCAGCGGCGCCACCAGAAGGTCATCGAGGAAGCGCCGGCACCGGGCTTGAGCCAGGCCCAGCGCGATGCGCTGCACGAGGCTGCCCGCGTGGCGGCCGCCGCGATCGACTATGTGGGTGCCGGCACGGTGGAGTTCCTCGTCGACGCGGAGGATCCTTCGCGCTTCTTCTTCCTGGAGATGAATACCCGTCTCCAGGTCGAGCACCCGGTCACCGAGGCGATCACCGGCCACGACCTGGTCGCCGCCCAGATTGAGGTTGCCGAAGGCCGGTCGCCCGATCTCGACGAGCCCTCCGTTGTGGGCCACGCCATCGAGGCGAGGTTGTACGCCGAGGATCCGGACTCGGGCTACACCCCACAATCCGGCCGCCTCGATACCTTCGAGGTCCCGCACGAGTCGGCGTTCACGGGCCCAGGGGACTTCGGTGTTCGGCTCGATGCGGGCTTCGCGACCGGGGCGACCGTGGGTACCCACTACGACGCGATGTTGGCCAAGGTGATCGCCTGGGCACCTACTCGGGAGCAGGCTGTTCGCCGACTGGTCGCGGCGCTCCGGAGTGCCCGATTGCACGGCGTGTCCACCAACCGTGGCCAGTTGCTCGCCGCATTGACCGACCCCCGGTTCCGGGCCGGTGAGGTGTCGACGGCGTTCCTGGAGGCAGGCGAGAGCCATGGTGGCGCGCTCACAGCGGGCGATGCCGGACCCTTGCTGTGTGCGGCGACCGCAGCGGTCGCCCTCGATGCCGGTTCGCGGCGCACGGTCCAAGCCGGGGTGCCCTTGGGCTGGCGCAACGTGGTCAGCCAACCTCAGCAGGTGAGATTCACCGGTTTCGGCGAGGAGCCGTGGCTTGGGGAGTGGCTGGGCGGAAACACCGGCTGGCCGGTGTTTCCGACAGCGGACTTCGAGGTATTGGGAGCCACCCCAACCGCGAGGGGCTGGCGGATCGACTACTGCGGCGAGGGTGAGTCGTCGTACGCCGAGATCGCCTTCGGCCCCGGCCTGCCAGGTCACCGTGCGGTCTACGTCGACGCGCCGAGAGGTTCGCTGAGCCTGCGTGAGGTGCCGCGATTCACCGACCCCGCCGACATCGTCGAGGCAGGCAGCCTGCTGGCACCGATGCCCGGAACCGTGATCGAGGTCGCGGTCACCGCCGGTGATCGGGTTGAGGCCGGTGCCAAGGTCCTGGTCATGGAGGCCATGAAGATGCAACACACCGTGGCTGCCCCGGTCTCCGGGACGGTCACCGCCATCAACGTCAAGCAAGGCCAGCAGGTCGCCTCCGGTGAGGTGCTGGCGGTAGTCGAGGAGGAAGAGTGAGCACGTTCACCGAGTCAGAAGAGCGCCAGGAACTGCGAGCCCAGGTGCGCAAACTGGCGTCCGGGTTCGGCCGGGAGTACTTCGCCGCCAAGGCCCGGGCCGGGGAGAAGACCACGGACCTCTGGTTGGCCATCGGCAAGGCTGGCTATCTCGGGGTCAACATCCCCGAGGAGTACGGCGGCGGTGGTGGCGGTATCGGCGACTGTGCCGCGGTGTGTGAGGAACTTGCCGCGATGGGTTGCCCGCTGCTGATGATGGTGGTCAGTCCGGCCATCTGCGGCACGGTGATCTCCCGCTTCGGCACCGAGGCGCAGAAGCATCGCTGGCTCCCTGGGCTGGCCGACGGCACGTCGACCATGGCGTTCGCGATCACCGAACCCGACGCCGGCACCAATTCCCACAACATCACCACGACCGCGACCCGCGACGGGGACAGCTGGGTGTTGAAGGGCCAGAAGATCTACATCTCCGGGATGGACGAGGCCGCCAACGTGCTGGTGGTGGCCCGGACCTCGGACGCCAAAACCGGCAAGTTGAAGCCGTGCCTGTTCGTCGTACCCACCGATGCGGCAGGGCTCACCTACACCCCTATCCCGATGGAGATGGTCTCCCCGGAGAGCCAGTTCCAGGTGTTCATCGACGACGTGAGACTGCCCGCCGATGCGCTCGTGGGTGACGAGGATGCCGGGCTGATCCAGTTGTTCGCCGGGCTCAACCCCGAGCGGATCATGGCGGCCTCCTTCTCCACCGGTCTGGCGCGCTACGCCTTGGAGCGGGCTGTTGACTACGTGAAGCAGCGCTCGGTCTTCGGCGCGCCGATCGGGTCCCACCAGGGCTTGGCGCACCCATTGGCGCAGAGCAAGATCGAGATCGAGTTGGCTCGCCTGATGACCCAAAAGGCTTCCGCGCTCTACGAGGCTGGCGACGACATGGGTGCCGGTGAGGCGGCCAACATGGCCAAGTACGCCGCCGCTGAGGCGGCCTGCGATGCCGTTGATCGCGCGGTTCAGGCACATGGTGGCAACGGCGTGACCCAGGAGTACGGCGTCGGTGGGCTTATCGTCGCGGCGCGTGCTGGAAGAATCGCTCCGGTCAGCCGCGAGATGATCCTCAACTTCGTGGGCATGCACTCCCTGGGGCTCCCCAAGTCCTACTAACAGGCGGAGGTCGCCGAATGGGCGAGTTGGTTCGGTATGAGGCACACGACGCGGTCGGGACCATCACGTTGGACTCCCCGCACAACCGCAACGCGCTCAGCCGTCAGTTGGTCGGCGAACTCGTGGACTGTCTGTCGGTGGCCGCCGGCGACGATGACGTGCGAGTGGTGCTACTGCGTAGCGCCGGCCGGGTCTTCTGCTCCGGGGCCGACCTGTCGGAGGCGGCCGAGGGGGGAATGACGCAGGGTGCGGCCGCCATCGTGGGGTTGCAACGCCAGATCGTGACTTTGCCCAAGCCCGTCGTGGCCCGCGTCGATGGACCGGTGCGCGCCGGCGGGATCGGAATCATCGCGGCCGCCGACATCGTGCTCGCCGACGAGGAGGCCACTTTCGCCTTGACCGAGGTCAAACTCGGGTTGGCTGCGGCTGTGATCAGCCTGACTGTTCACTATCGGATGACCTCGAGAGCCGCCGCGCTGACCACCTTGGGTGGGGAGGTCTTCGATGCACGGGCCGCGTCGGCGTACGGCTTGGTGACCGAGGCGGTGCCTCGCGCAGATCTCGACTTCCGAGTTGCCGAGATCTGCGCGAGCCTGGCCACCGGCGCCCCGCAGGGATTGAGGGAGTCCAAGCGGGTGCTCAATCGTGACCTTCTTGCCCGTTTGGACGCGGGGGCCGACGAGATGGTTGCGTTGAGTGCGGCTTTGTTTGGTTCTGAAGAGGCTCGAGAGGCGATGTTGGCGTTCCTGAATCGCCCTCGCTGACCGCGGTCTGTTAGGCGCGCCGCAGCCGGGGCCCGAAGGTGATCGATTCGCTTGCGACCGTGGGTGACTGCGCGTCGTCGGCGTAGTAGCGGGTGTCATCCATGGTCGATGCACCTGCCCCGACGCGTACCCAGCGCGGGTTATTGAGACAGCTGCGCGGGACGCGCACCCGGACGGTATTGGCCTCGAAGTCGAGTCGGCCACGCAGCCCGTGACAGCGCAGGGGTCGGTCGCTGACCGTCAGGGTGACTTCGGGGGCCGCGCCTTGTGAGGAGAAGACGAACGCTTCTGCGTGAAAGCCCTTGTTGGTTTTGAAGGCGAAGATGCCCCCACTGAGGGGGGTCGTCGGGTCGAAGTCCCGGGTGGTCAAGGTGATCACGACGGCATACCGACCGTGGCGGGCGCGCATGGTGGTCACATCGCCGTTGGTCCTGGTCGGCTCCGCGACTCCAGGCGCCGAATCGTCGATAGGGAACGACATGACATCGCCCGATGCGTCACCGCCCGCCTGCATCG
>CALMLL010000024.1 GCA_937868075.1 uncultured Marmoricola sp.
TGGAGGGGTGCCGGAGTGGCCGATCGGAACCGCCTTGAAAGCGGTCGTAGGGAGACCTACCGCGGGTTCGAATCCCGCCCCCTCTGCCAAACAGTGAACCGCTACTCCGAGCCGCCGAGTTCGAGCGAGACCGAGTCGTAGATCAGATTGCTGACCCGCTGCTGGTGACGTTCGGCATCGTGGAGGAGACGCTCGATCTCGGCGCGAACGTCCTCGACACCCTCGGCCAACATGACCACGGGGGAGAGTTGGGCGATGCGGGCGAGAAGGGCTTGGCGTTCTCGCTGGGCCTGGGCGCAGCGGGCGACCAGCCAGCCCTCGTGGACGTGAGGTTCACTGAGCAGGGCCACGCGCAGAGCTCGAAGTTCCTTGCGCAGGTGCCAACCCCAGCTTGCATGTGTTGCTTGGTCCAGGGCGTTGCGAACCCCGGTGACTGCTTGTTCGAACAGTGCCATCGCGACCGCCTCCGAGTGGGTCGTGGTGGAGCGGGCCTTGAGTGTGACTCAGATCACCACTCTCTGACAACCCTACGGTGGAGATGGTTGCGCAGGGCCGATTGAATGCACGCGTGGCCACCGAATATCCGCTCTCTGCCGCCGTGCGCACCCGACTCCTCGGCGGGCTCGTGGTGGTTGTCGGTGGGCTAGTCCTCCTCCTGGCTCTGCTGTCGTGGCTGTTGTCTTGGCCGCCGGTCGTCCTCGGGATCGTGGTCACGCTGGCGGCGCTGGTCGTGGTCGTGGTGGGGGGTCTCATCGCCAGGCCCCGCTACCTCCTCCGCACCGACGCAGGCGGCTATCGAGTGCGCTTCATCCGTGGCTCCGGGGTGAGCAGTGCGCAGTGGACCGATGTGGAGGATCTCGCCACGACGTACGCCGGCGACACCAGGGTCGTGGTGATCAGGCTCCGCGATGGGCGCACGACACGGATTCCGGTGGACGTGCTGGCGGTCGACCCGGAGCACTTGGTGGCCGACCTGCGCACTCTGCTGGGTCGGTTCGCCTGAACCGCCATGGGCTCATGGGCCAAGTGGAATCGGGCCCCGGCGTCCTAGTACCCTGACCCAGCACCGTGGAGGTGTCGCCTAGTCCGGTCTATGGCGCCCGCCTGCTAAGCGGGTTGAGGGCAAACCCCTCTCGCGGGTTCAAATCCCGCCACCTCCGCAGAAACCGAGCCGATCGACAGCTTTGTCGGTCGGCTCGGGGCTTTTTGTTGAATTTTGCGAGACAAACCGACCAGATCGGAATAAGTGCACGTTTGTGCAGTCTGAGCGGGTGCGATCGGTTTCAGAGGCCCGGAGAGCCCGAAGCGGTGCCAGGAACCGCCGAATCTCCTGTTTACGGCGCAAGTTGGGCCCTCGTGACGCTGGACACAGATGTCCAGGCTGTCCGAAGTTGCACAAAAATGCAGTGCACAGAGATGAAGCGCCGCCAATGATGTGTTCGCACGAAACATGTGGACACTAGTAAGTGAAAGTTGTTCAACCCGGCTCGGCGGCGAAGGAGGGTACCCATGTTGACGCTGAGGAATGTCGCGCGTGGTGTTGTTTCGCTGGTGCTGAGCGCCGGGCTCGTGATCGGTGTGGGCGGCGGCGCCAACGCTGCCAAGGACACCGGCTGGGGCAAGTCCGATATCGCCCACAAGACCGACACTGGTTGGGGATAACGACCCCACCACAGACTGACAACTCAAGACCTTCGAGACGAGTGGACGACAACCCCCCCGACGACGTCCCCCAAGCCAACCCCCCCGGCCGTCTCGAACCAAGAGGGTGGTGCGCAGTGCGCACCACCCTCTCTTGGTTTCCACCTCGATCAGACCGGGTCCGCGATGCGGGCCACGCGGTTCGAATCAGCCCTTGGGGGTATCGGCCGATGTGGGGAAGTCGCTGCCGCGGTCCTCGTCCAGACCGAGGGCGTATCCGAGTTGGAAGCGCGTCTGCACCGCGAACTCGGCCTTGAGAGCCGCGATGTAGCCGGCGTACGTGCGGGTGCTGACCCCCATCCGCTTGGCACTGGCCGGGTCGCTGTGCCCCTCGATCAACAGGCGCAGCGTCATGTTGCGGACGTCGGCGGCCACGATGCGCCGCGTGGTCTCGGCGCGGTCGTCGAAGGGCCGGGCGCGTTCCCAGTAGCGCTCGAAGATGTCGGCCAAGTACGCCACCAGCGCGGGTTCTCGGATCGCCACCGCCACGTGCCCCCCGTCGATACCCGGAACGACGGCCAAGGAGCGGTCGACGACGATGAGTCGGTTGAAGAACTCCTCCAGAGTGCGCACGTGGGCGCCGCGAGGGGTGATCTTCTCGACGTACTCCTGCACGAACAGGCTGCGCCTGGCCGAGTGCTGATAGAGGGTGCGCATCGCGACCCCGCGCTCGACCGTGCGGATGTCGCGGATGGCCGCGCGCTCGAGGGCGGCCGCTGACCGGCCGACGGTCGGTTGGGCGGTCAGGAGTTCGCTGGTGGCGTCCTCAAGGGCGGCATCCATGAACCGGTTGATGTTGTCCAGACCGCGCAACTCGGTGATCGGGTGAGACTCGTTGGCCGCGCGCCGGTAGGAGCGCCCCACCGTCTCGAAGGACCGAGCCCATTGGGAGGCCTCGTTGAGGAGGACGGCTCCGCGTTGGCCCAATGGCCCCACCACCCGGGCCTGAACGATGGCCGGATCCACCGGGGCGTACGTCGAACTCCCGGCCTCTTGGAGTAGCAGGCCCAAATCGACGAGCAGTTCGAAGGCCACCTGTTCGTCATCGCTGATATCTGAGGCGCGCAAATAGCCGGCGGTGGCTGCTCGTTCGAAGATCGCCACCGCCGTTGTTTCGAGCAGCGTGCGCTGTTCGGCGCCGTACTCGTTGACCACAGACTGCTCCTGATCCGCGGGGTCAGGCGGAACCCCCCAGAACCCGACTACGCCTCACATTCTCTCCCAGGCGTTGGAGAGGCTGCAAGCGAGGTCTGCTCAGCGTAGATCTTGGTAGTCAAAACGAAGAAGGGGCGCCGACCCGTGGTCGACGCCCCTTCTGTGAAAGGTGACTAGCCCAGTCGGGCCTTGAGCCCGTCCAGTTCGGTCCACAGGACCGCGGGGAGGTCCTCGCCGAACTTGTCGAACCACTCGGTGATCAGCGGGATCTCGTTGCGCCACTCGTCGGCGTCGAAGGTGAGGGCCTTGGCGACCTGCTCCTCGCTCACGTCAAGGCCGTCGATGTCGATGGCACCGGGGGTGGGCAGGAAGCCGATCGGGGTTTCAATCGCGTCGGCCTTGCCTTCGAGGCGCTCCACGACCCACTTGAGCACGCGGCTGTTCTCGGCGAAGCCGGGCCACAAGAAGCTGCCGTCCTCGTCGCGACGGAACCAGTTGACCAAGAAGATCTTGGGCAGTTTGGCCGCGTCGTGCTGCTTGCCCAACTCGATCCAGTGGCCGAGGTAGTCACCGGCGTTGTAGCCGATGAAGGGCAGCATCGCCATGGGGTCGCGGCGAACGACGCCGACCGCGCCGACGGCCGCAGCGGTGGTCTCGGAGGACAACGTGGCCCCGATGAAGGTGCCGTGGTTCCAGTCGCGAGCCTCGGCGACCAGCGGAACGGTGGTCTTGCGACGACCGCCGAAGAGGATGGCGTCGATCGGAACCCCAGCCGGGGCGTAGTACTCCTCGGCCAGGATCGGGCACTGGTCGATCGGGGTGCAGTAGCGGCTGTTGGGGTGGCTGGACAACTCGGTGCTCTCCGGGGTCCAGGGCTGGCCCTTCCAGGAGGTGGCGTGGGCCGGCGGGTTCTCCAGGCCCTCCCACCACACGTCGCCGTCGTCGGTCAGGGCGACGTTGGTGAAGATCGAGTTGCCCTTGTTGAGGGTCTTGATCGCGTTGCCGTTGGTGGTCTCGTTGGTGCCGGGGGCCACGCCGAAGAAGCCGTGCTCGGGGTTGATCGCGTAAAGGCGGCCGTCCTCGCCGAACCGCATCCAGGCGATGTCGTCACCGAGGGTCTCGACCGTCCAGCCGGGAACCGTGGGCTCCAGCATGGCGAGGTTGGTCTTACCGCAGGCGCTGGGGAAGGCGGCCGCGACGTAGCGGACGTCGCCGTCGGGGGCGGTGAGCTTGAGGATGAGCATGTGCTCGGCCATCCAGCCTTCGTCGCGGGCCTTGGCCGAGGCGATGCGAAGGGCGTAGCACTTCTTGCCGAGCAAGGCGTTGCCGCCGTAGCCCGAGCCGTAGGACCAGATCGCCCGCTCTTCGGGGAAGTGGACGATGTACTTGGTCTCACTGCACGGCCAGGCGACGTCCTGCTGGCCTTCGGCGAGGGGGGCGCCCACGGAGTGGAGGCAGGGGACGAAGTCAGCGCCGGTGCTCTCGATCTTGGCGAGGACGTCGGAGCCGATCCCGGCCATGATCCGCATCGAGCAGACGACGTACGCCGAGTCGGTGACCTCGACCCCAAAGAGAGGGTGGTCGGCGTCGAGGTTGCCCATCACGAAGGGGATGACGTACATCGTGCGGCCCTTCATCGACCCTTCGAACAGGCCGCCGAGGATGCCCTTCATCTCGGTCGGGTCCATCCAGTTGTTGGTGGGGCCGGCGTCGCGCTCGTTGATCGAGCAGATGTAGGTGCGCTCCTCGACACGCGCCACGTCGCTGGGGTCGGAGGCGGCGTAGAAGGAGTTGGGTTTCTTGTCCGGGTTGAGCCGGGTGAAGGTGCCTGCGTCGACGAGCAGGTCGGTGAGCTGGTTCCACTCTTCGTCGGAGCCGGTGACCCAGTGCACGTTGTCGGGCTGGCACATCTCGATCGCCTTGGAGACGAACTCAAGGATCCCCGCGTGGGTCGTGGGAGCGGTGGTGGTGTCGGCGGTCATGGTTCCCTCTCGAACTGGTGTGACGTCGCGAGCCGTTGTCGACGAGGCCCCGTTGTGGCGGTGCCTCCCCCTAAGTTAGCCCGGGTTAGCGGCGGGAAAACACCGGGAAGATGAACAGAGTTGGTTTTGGTCCGGTTGGATCGATCCAGAGTTGGAATCGTGACCATCGTCACCCTGGTCGTCGCGACAGCCCAAGCGCTTGTCGTGAACGGATTTCTAATCGTCTGCCCGGGTCGGCTATCCTCTCGGAGTCCCATGTGGACATGCGCCTGTAGCTCAACGGATAGAGCATCTGACTACGGATCAGAAGGTTTGGGGTTCGAATCCCTACAGGCGCGCAGCGAGACCAAAAGCCCGAGCTTGCTCGGGCTTTTGTGTTGAGCAAGCGTCTGTTGAGGAGGCCG
>CALMLL010000025.1 GCA_937868075.1 uncultured Marmoricola sp.
CGGCAAGGGGCATGAGACCGGCCAGGAGATCGCCGGAGTCGTGCACCCCTTCGACGATCGACAGGTGCTGGCCGACGTGATTGCGAGCACGCGGTGATCGCGATGTCGCTGGCGCAGATCGCTCAGGTCACCGGTGGCCGCGTGGTCAACGCCGACCCGACGATCGAGGTCACCGCTCCTGCGGTGATCGACAGCCGCGAGGTGCAGCCGGGTGGGCTGTTCGTGGCCTTCGTGGGCGAACGCGCCGACGGACACGACTTTGCCGCGGCGGCCATGGCCAACGGGGCCGCGGCCGTGATGGGCAGCCGCGAGACCACGGCGCCGACCGTCGTGGTGGACGACGTCCAGATCGCGCTGGGCGCTGTGGCCAGGGATGTGCTGGAGCGTCGCCGCGCCGGCGGGTCTGCTCTGCGGGTGTTGGCGGTGACCGGTTCGCAGGGCAAGACCTCGACCAAGGACCTCTTGGCGCACGTGCTGGCCGGGAAGGCGCCGACCGTGGCGACCGCGGGTTCGTTCAACAACGAGATCGGGCTGCCACTCACAGTGCTGCGCACCGGCCCTGACACGGAGTTCCTGCTCCTGGAGATGGGGGCGCGCGGGCGTGGCCACATCCGTGATCTGTGTGCGATCGCCACCCCCGACGTGTCGGTGGTGCTCAATGTCGGGCGGGCCCACCTGGGTGAGTTCGGCTCACAGGAGGCGATCGCGGCGGCCAAGGGCGAACTCGTCGAGGCGCTCGGGGTCGACGGCGTCGCGGTGCTCAACGCCGACGACGCGATGGTGCACGCCATGGCACAGCGCACCCAGGGCCGGGTGGTCACGTTCGGCCAGGGAGGCACAGCGGACCTGCGCTACACCGACGTGCACCTCGACGACCTTGGCCGACCGAGCCTCACGCTGAGTACAGGGGAGCAGTCGGTGCGAGTCGCGATGGGTCTCGTCGGCGCCCACCACGCGGTCAATGCCGCCGCCGCGGCCGCTGCGGCCCTGGCGGTGGGTCTGGATCTCGCCTCGATCGGCGACGCACTCGCCCAGGTCAGGGGGTTGTCGAAGTGGCGGATGGAACTCACCGAACCACGCCCCGGTCTTCGGCTGATCAACGACTCCTACAACGCCAACCCCGACTCGATGGCCGCCGCGCTTCAGACGCTGGCCGAGATGGGTCGGCGTACCGGCGCGCGCACGATCGCCGTTCTCGGAGAGATGCGAGAACTCGGCGAGGCCTCCTGGACCGAGCATCAAGCCGTGGGAGAGCTCACCCGAACACTGGGGATCGACACCGTGGTGGTCGTCGGAGAGGCCGCCGAGGGCATCGCCAGCATGTGTGACTCGCCACGCCGCGCGCCCGATGTCGACGCCGCAGTGGCCGTGGTGCGAGAAGATGTCGGGTCGGCAGCGGCCATCGTGTTGGTGAAAGCCTCGCGCGGTGCGGCGCTGGACCGCGTCGCCGCAGCGTTGACCGAAGGGTTCGCGTCAGGCGCGAACCGACCCGGAGACGGCACCGAACGAAGGGAGGGACAGGCGTGAAAGCAATCCTGCTGGCAGCTGGACTCGCCCTGGTTCTGTGCTTCGTGGGGACCCAGATCGCGATCAAGGTCTTGGCCAAGCACGGTTTCGGCCAGTTGATCCGCGAGGACGGCCCGACCAGTCACCAGACCAAGCACGGCACCCCCACCATGGGTGGGTTGGTCATCGTCTTGTCCAGCGTGATCGCCTACTTCGTGGCCAAGGCGTTCAGCGGCCAGAGTCCCTCGGCTTCGGTGCTCCTGCTGATCTTCTTGTACGTCGGGTTGGGCACGGTGGGTTTCCTCGACGACTTCATCAAGATCTACAAGCAACGCAACCTCGGCCTGCGCAGCAAAGCCAAGTTCATCGGGCAGACAATCATCGCGGTGTCCTTCGCGGCCCTGGCGGTCTGGCCGGGCCTGGCCGACGAACGCGGGATGACTCCGGCCAGCACCGCGGTCTCGTTCCTGCGCGACATCTCCTGGCTGGCGCTCCCGGCCGCCGGTGCGGCTGTCGTCATCGTGTTGCTGATCGCGGGTGCCTCCAACGCGGTCAACCTCACTGACGGACTCGACGGTCTGGCCACAGGCGCCTGCATGGCCGCCTTCGGCTCCTACACGCTGGTCAACATCTGGCAGAACAACCAGTCCTGCGTGCGCAGCCCGGGCAGTGCTTGCTATGAGGTCCGCGACCCACTCGATCTGGCCATCATGGCTGCGGCCATCACCGGCGCCTGCTTCGGCTTCCTGTGGTGGAACGCATCCCCGGCGCAGATCTTCATGGGAGACACGGGTTCGCTCGCCTTGGGCGGCGCCTTGGCCGGCTTCGCGGTCCTGACCCGCACTGAAGTGCTGCTGGCCGTGATCGGCGGACTCTTCGTCATCCAGACGCTCTCGGTGATCTTGCAGGTCGGCTGGTTCAAACTCAGCGGCGGCAAGAGGCTCTTCCGCATGGCCCCGCTCCATCATCATTTCGAACTGCTCGGCTGGGACGAGATCACCGTGGTGATCCGCTTCTGGATCATTGCCGGACTCTTCGTGGCCGCCGGGCTGGGCATCTTCTACGCCGAGTGGGTAGCCGGCGCCTGATGGACCTGCACGAGTTCGATCGCCGGGGCCCGTGGGATCGGTTGCGGGTCGTCGTGGCCGGCTTCGGCGTCTCGGGTTACGCCGCCGCCGACAACCTGACCTTCCTGGGCGCCCAGGTGACCGCCCTCGACGATGCCCAGACCGCCACGATGGCCGAGCAGGCCACCCTGCTGGAGACGCTGGGCGCCACCGTGCGACTCGGTCCTGGCTCGACCGCTGTCTTGCCCGACGCCGTGGATCTGGTGATCGTCTCTCCCGGGTGGCGTCCGACGGCTCCGCTGCTGGCCCAGGCCGCCTCGCGCGGGATCCCGATCTGGGGGGAGGTCGAGTTGGCCTGGAGGCTTCGCGATCCCGAGCGACCCGCGCCCTGGTTGGCAGTGACCGGCACCAACGGCAAGACCACCACCGTCGAGATGCTCGAATCGATGCTGCGCGCCGGTGGTCTGCGCACGGTCGCGGCCGGAAACGTCGGCCTCCCACTGGTGGAGGCGGTGATGGACCCCGAGCCCTACGACGTCCTCGCCGTGGAGTTGTCGAGTTTCCAACTGCACTACACCCAGACCATGGCGTGTGAGTCGGCGGCGGTGCTCAACGTCGCCGATGACCACACCGACTGGCACGGTTCCCTGGCGGCGTACGCCGAGGACAAGGGACGCATCTACCAGTCGGTCCAGCGTGCCTGCGTCTACAACGTCGCCGACCCGATGACCGAGCACCTCGTGCGCGAAGCCGACGTCACCGAAGGGGCCCGCGCCATCGGCTTCACCCTGGGCACCCCGTCGGTGGGCATGCTGGGGCTAGTCGACGACGTCTTGTGCGACCGGGCGTTCATCGAGCGGCGTCACGACAGCGCTGCGGAGTTGTGCCAACTGAGCGACCTCGCTTCTCCGGCCCCGCATTTCGTGGCCAATGCCTTGGCTGCAGCCGCCCTGGCTCGCTCCCACGGAGTGAGTCCTGCTGCGGTCCGGGATGCGCTGCGAGCCTTCACCCCGGGGGCCCACCGGATCTCTCCGGTTGCCACCTCGGGCGGGGTGACCTGGATCGACGACTCCAAGGCCACCAACCCGCATGCGGCCATGGCCTCGCTTCGTGCCTACGACCCGGTCGTATGGGTGGCCGGTGGTCTGGCCAAGGGCGCGGTGTTCGACGAGCTGGTGATCGCGGTGCGCGACCGACTCCGAGGCGTCGTCCTGCTCGGCAAGGACGCCCCGGTGATTGCGGAGGCACTTGGCCGACACGCGCCCGATGTGCCCGTGTTCCACATCGAGGCCGGGGAGACTTCGGTCATGGACGCGGTAGTGGCCTCGGCCGCTGCCATGGCCCAACCAGGCGACACGGTTCTTCTGGCCCCGGGTTGCGCGTCCATGGACATGTTCGCGAACTACGGCGAACGAGGAGATGCCTTCGCGGCCGCGGTCCGCCGACGGGTGGACGGGTAGTCAGGCAGCCCTCCTCGGCCGGTGAGGAGACGGCGGTGAGCACCAGCCAGCGGGCCCCTGTGGCCGCGGCCGAGGGCGCCATCGGCCGCTGGCGGCACTCGCTGCAAGAACTGTCGGGTCACCCCCTGGCGCCGTACTACCTGCTCCTGGGCTGCACCTCGTTGCTGCTGGCAATCGGGCTCATGGAGGTGCTCTCCGCCTCGAGCGTGAGTTCCTTCAAGGCCTTCGGCAACTCCTACCACTGGTTCTTCCGGCAACTGAGCTGGATGATGATCGGGATCCCGGCCGCGGTGATCGCCGCCAAGATCCCCCACGGAGTGCTGCGCAAGTTGTCCTGGCCGGCGATCCTGGTGTCCCTGGTGCTGATCGGGCTCACCCGCACGTCCCTCGGCGTCAGCGTCAACGGAAACACCAACTGGCTCGCCCTCGGCCCGGTTCAGATCCAGCCCGCCGAGTTGGCCAAGTTCGCCCTCATCCTGTGGTGTGCCGACGTCTACGCGACCAAGGACAAACTGCTGCGTCACTCCAAACACATCTTGATCCCGGTGGTGCCGGTCTTCGCCCTCGCGACCGGACTGGTGGTCCTGCTGGGGGGTGACCTCGGCACCGGACTCATCCTCTTTGCGATCCTGCTCGGGATGCTCTGGATCGTGGGGGCACCGCTGCGATTGTTCGGTTCGGCGCTGGCCGCCGTCGGTGTGATCGCCCTGGTCCTGGCCACGACGAGCGCCGAACGCATGTCGCGATTGACCAGTTTCACCAACCCCTTCGACCACTTCTTGGGCTCGGGGTGGCAGAGCGCTCACGGTCTGCTCGGCATGGCCAGCGGTGGTTTCTTCGGCAAAGGCATCGGGGCCTCGCAGCAGAAGTGGGGCAATCTCCCCGCGCCCCACACCGACTTCATCTTCGCCGTGCTCGGCGAGGAGTTGGGTCTGGTCGGCACCCTGCTGGTGTTGGCGTTGTTCGCCGGGATCGCCTGGGCCGGGATCCGGATCGCGGTGCAGTCCAAGGACCCCTTCGTGCGCTACTTCGCTGCCGGCATCACCGTGTGGATCACGGTGCAGATGGTGATCAACATCGGCATGGTGTTGGCGCTGTTCCCCGTGGTGGGACTGCCGTTGCCCTTCGTGTCCTATGGTGGCTCGTCGCTGGTTCCCGAACTGGTCGCGATCGGCCTGTTGGTCTCGTTTGCTCGTGCCGAACCCCGAGCCGCCCGTGCACTGGCCCATCAAGCCCGTTCGCGCGCTCGGGCCCGCGCCGTACGCCGTGGGTCGGGTGGGCCGAAGGCGAGCTCATGACCCGAATCCTCCTCGCAGGAGGCGGAACGGCTGGGCACACCTCGCCCCTGCTGGCCACCGCCGATGCCTTGCGTCGCCGCGACCCGGACGTGGAGATCACCGCGCTGGGCACTCCCCGCGGTCTGGAGAACCGGGTGGTCCCGGCAGCCGGCTATCGGCTGGAACTGGTGCCGGCAGTCCCGCTGCCACGCTCGCTCAGCATGGAACTGCTGCGCACTCCGGGCCGGTTGCGGACCACTATCAAGGATGCGCTGTCGGTCTTGGATCGGGTGCGGCCCGACGTCGTGGTCGGCTTCGGCGGCTACGTCTCGGTGCCGGCCTACCTTGCGGCCCGTCGCCGTCGCCTGCCCATCGTGGTTCACGAAGGCAACGCGATCCCGGGCATCGCCAACCGCCTGGGCGCGAGACTCACCCGCCATGTGGCCACCTCGTTCCCGGCCACCGACCTGCCCCATGCGGTCATGACCGGACTCCCGATCCGGCGTCTCATCTCCACCCTCGACCGGTCCTCACTGCGCGCCGAGGCGCTGACGCACTTCGGGCTCCGCCCGGACTTGCCCACCCTGCTGGTCACCGGCGGCTCGCAAGGGGCTCGCCGACTCAACCAGTCCGCGGCGGCGGCCGCCGATGCTTTCGCGGCTGCAGGGGTTCAGGTGCTCCATATTGCCGGTCCGAACGGAGAGGTCAATCCGGTCCCCGTCGACGGTGGGCCGGCGTACGTCGTGGTGGACTTCGTCGACCGCATGGATCTCGCCTATTCCGCTGCCGATGCCGTGCTCTGCCGCTGCGGATCCAACACCGTCACCGAGGTGGCCGGCGTCGGATTGCCGGCGGTCTTCGTCCCGTTGCCGATCGGCAACGGCGAACAGGCCCACAACGCCGCCCCCGTGGTGGACGCCGGGGGAGCACTCCTCGTCGCCGATGAGGATCTCACTCCGCGCTGGGTGCGTGACCACCTCCCCGCGCTGCTGCGCGATCCCGAGCGACTCGCACACATGGGGCAACGGGCTTCGGGGGTGATCGCGCTCGACGGTGACGAACTGCTCGCCGACCTCATCGAGCGCGCGATCGCGGAAAGGTCGAACTCGTGAGGTCGACCGAATGAGGATCGAGGTTCCCGACCACATCCCTGCACCCGAGGACCTCGGCCGGGTGCATTTCGTCGGCATCGGAGGAGCGGCACTTTCCGGGATCGCCCGGATCATGTTGGCTCGTGGGGTGGCGGTCTCAGGCTGCGACAACACCGACTCGGCCACCTTGGGCGCGCTGCGAGCCGAGGGTGCGCAGGTCGTTGTCGGTCACTCCGCCGACCATGTTGTCGACGCCAACACCCTCGTCGTGTCCACGGCCATGCGGCCCGACAACCCCGATGTCGTGGCCGGCCGCAGGGCCGGGACCAGGTTGTTGCCCCGATCGGCGGCGCTTGCCTCGCTCATGCACGGTCGCCGCGTGGTGTCGGTGGCAGGAACCCACGGCAAGACCACCACGACCTCGATGCTGACGGTGGCACTGCGCCACTGTGGGGCCGATCCGACGTTCGCCGTCGGCGGTGACCTCACCCAACTCGGCACCAATGCCGCTCACGGGTCCGGGCCGCTGTTCATCGCCGAGGCCGACGAGAGCGACGGCGCCTTCTTGATCTATCCCAGCTTCGCGGCCATCGTGACCAACGTCGATGCCGACCATCTCGACAACTGGGGCACGGTGGCCGACTACGAGGCGGCCTTCTCTCGCTTCGCTGCCGGCCTCGACCCGCAGGGGTTCCTGGTCGCGTGCATCGACGACCCAGGAGCCGCACGTCTGGCTCACGACGTCGCCGCAACCGGCCGCACCGTCCACACCATCGGAGAGAGCGCCGAGGCCGAGCTGCGCGCGGTCGATCTGCGCTTCGACGGCTCCACATCGAGATTCGCTGTGGAGCGGGCCGGGCTGCGGCTGGGGGAGGTGCGCCTGCAGATTCCCGGACGCCACTACGTCCTGGACGCGTTGTGCGCGCTGACGGCCGGGTTGAGCCTCGGATTCGACTTCGAGGATCTCGCCGCAGGTTTGGCGACGTACGCCGGCACGCGGCGACGCATGGAGTTCAAAGGCGAGGTCGGCGGGATCAGGGTCTACGACTCCTACGCACACCATCCCACCGAGATCGCCGGCGACCTGCAGGCGGCGCGATCCCTGGCGGGTAACGGCCGGGTCGTGGTGGCTTTCCAGCCGCACATGGTCTCGCGGACCCGCATCTTCGGGACCCAGATGGGGGAGGCGCTCGGCGCTGCCGACGAGGTGGTGCTCATGGATATCTATCTGGCCCGCGAGGACCCCGACCCTGAGGTGGGTTCGGCGCTGATCGCAGCGGCGGTGCCACTCCCGGGCGCCCAGGTCACTCTCGAGTCCGACTTCGACGCCACCGCCCATCGCCTGGTGGAGCGCGCACATCCAGGCGATGTGATCCTCACGCTGGGCGCGGGCACGGTCACGAAGGTCGCCGACCAGGTCGTGGCACTACTCCGGTCAGAGGAGGGGACCCGATGACCACGGTCCTGCCACCTCCGCCCGACGGCGCTCGTGAGGGCACCCGCGATCCGTCCGACAGCGAGGCGACCGAGGCCAGCAGCGCACAGGAGGAGACCATCCGCCTCGAGGCCGAGTTGTTCCGACGTCGTCGGCGCAAAACCCGGCTGCGACGCCTGCGGCCCTGGCTCCTCGGGCTCGTGGGGGTCGCCCTGGTCGCCGGAGGAGTCTGGTTGGTGGGCTTCTCGCCGTACCTTCGGGCCGAGCGGGTCTCGGTCAGCGGGATCCAGGTACTTCGTGCCGCTCAGGTGCAGAGCGCGGCCGCCGTGCCCAATCAGCCTCTGGCCCGCGTCGACCTCGACCAGATCCGGGCCCGGGTCGCCAAGCTGGCGCCGGTCAAGTCGGTCGAAGTCTCACGTTCCTGGCCGCACACGGTGAAGATCGCGATCATCGAACGCACTCCGGTCGCGGTGCTCCAACGTGAGTCGGCCTTCGTCGCCATGGATGCCACGGGACTGCCCTTCCGCACCTATGCCGCCCGCCCGCCGCGGCTGCCGCTGATCGCCGACGCCGCCAGTGCCGATCGCGCCGCCCGCAAGGAGGCGGCCAGGGTGCTGGGATCGTTGTCGGCGCCGCTGTTGTCACGAGTGGCTCAACTCGAGGTCACCTCCATCGACGGGATCACCTTGGCCATGCGCAACGGTCAGCGCGTGGTGTGGGGGACCGCGGCCGATTCTGAGGTCAAGGCCGAGGTGCTCGACATCTTGATCAAGCAGCCCAACGTGAAGGTGATCGACGTCAGCGTCCCGGGACGTCCCACGACCCGCCGCTGATCGACGTACGACGACACCACGACTCACACAAGTTCGACATCGCGTCGGCGTGTTGCGCCGACCTCATCGGTCTCCTCGCCTACTTTGAGGACACGATCTCAGGTTGACATAACTATAACCCTTTACTTCAAGGTTAGAGTTCCCGGCCCGGGAGAGCTTCCCCAACGTGATGAACACATTCAGGCGGCCGACCAGGCCGCATCCGAACCGACATGAAGGGCACCTGTCGTGGCAGCACCGCAGAACTACCTAGCCGTGATCAAGGTTGTAGGTATCGGTGGTGGTGGCGTCAACGCCGTCAACCGGATGATCGAGGTCGGACTCAAGGGAGTCGAGTTCATCGCGATCAACACCGATGCCCAAGCACTCTTGATGAGTGACGCTGACGTCAAGCTGGACATCGGCCGCGAGCTGACTCGCGGCCTGGGAGCCGGCGCCAACCCCGAGGTGGGCACCAAGGCCGCCGAGGACCATGCCGAAGAGATCGAAGAGGTGATGAAGGGCGCCGACATGGTGTTCGTCACCGCCGGCGAAGGTGGTGGCACCGGCACCGGTGGCGCCCC
Organism: uncultured Marmoricola sp.; assembly: GCA_937868075.1. Taxonomy (GTDB): domain Bacteria; phylum Actinomycetota; class Actinomycetes; order Propionibacteriales; family Nocardioidaceae; genus Marmoricola. Next base: position 9,233 of record CALMLL010000025.1, read on the forward strand.
GATCGTTGCCAAGATCGCGCGCTCCCTGGGCGCTCTGACCATCGGTGTGGTCACCCGACCCTTCGCCTTCGAAGGCCGTCGGCGCGCCAACTCCGCTGAGGAGGGCATCGCCCGCCTTCGCGAAGAGGTCGACACCCTCATCGTGATCCCCAACGACAAACTGCTCAGCATCTCCGACCGCAGCGTGAGCATGCTCGACGCCTTCAAGCAGGCCGACCAGGTGCTGCTCCAAGGCGTTTCGGGGATCACCGACCTGATCACCACCCCTGGCCTGATCAACCTCGACTTCGCCGATGTGAAGTCGGTGATGAGCAACGCCGGTTCGGCGCTGATGGGCATCGGTTCGGCCCGTGGTGAAGACCGCGCGGTCAACGCGGCGTCGATGGCCGTCTCCAGCCCACTGCTGGAGGAGTCGATCGACGGCGCTCACGGCGTGCTGCTCTCGATCGCCGGGGGCTCCGACCTCGGGCTCTTCGAGATCAACGAGGCCGCGGCCATGGTGTCCGGCGCCGTGCACCCGGAGGCCAACATCATCTTCGGTGCCACCATCGACGACGCTCTGGGCGATGAGGTCCGCGTGACCGTCATCGCGGCAGGGTTCGACGGCGGTCGCCCGAAGCGTCGCGACGAGGCTGCCGGGCTGCGCCCGCCGCGCCCGACGGTGCCGGCACCCGCAGCAGCGGTGGAGAAGGCGACGACCCCGGCCGCGACTCCGGCCCAACACACCACGTCCCCGACCCAGCCGGCCAACCCGGCTCGCCGCGTCGTCCCCTACGGCGGCGATGACGATCTGGATGTCCCGGACTTCTTGAAGTAGGTGTACCTCCGGCGTACGTCGACCGGCCCCGTCGAGTTGGCCTTCACAGACCGACACGGCGGGGTCAGTCGTCCGCCCTTCGAGTCCCTCAACCTTGCCATCTCGGGTGAGGACGACCCCCGGTCGCGAGCCATCAACACCGCGCTGGTGTTGGCCGACTTCGCCCCCGGAGCGGCCATGGCCGACATGGTCCAGGTCCACGGTGGTGACGTGGTGTGTGTCAGCACTCCGGGTAGGTCCACCTGCGATGCCCTCATCACTGCCGAGACTGACGTCGTCTTGGTGACCCGCGTGGCCGACTGTGTCCCTGTCTTGCTGGCCGACCCCGAGCATGGCGTGATCGGCGCCGCCCATGCGGGGCGACCTGGCGTCGTGGCCGGCGTCATCACCAACACGGTGGCCGCAATGAGGGAACTCGGAGCAGACATCATCACCGCATGGGTCGGACCGCACGTCTGTGGTGGCTGTTACGAGGTGCCCGACGACATGCGGGCCGCAGTCTCAGCCGTCGAGCCGACCACGTTCGCCCAGACACGGTGGGGCACCCCGGCGCTCGATATCGGCGCCGGAGTGCGGGCCCAGTTGCAGCGTGCCGAGGTCGAGGTGGTTTCGTGGGAGCAGTGCACCATGGAGTCGAGTGACCTCTACTCCCACCGGCGCGACGGTGCCGGTGCCGGGCGAAGCGCGGGACTGATCTGGAGGCGGTCGTGACACGGCGCGATGAGATCGCAGCAGGCCTGGTCGCGGTGCGGGGACGCATCGACGCGGCCGCAGCGGCGGTAGGACGGCACCCTGAGGAGATCACGCTGGTCGTGGTCACCAAGTTCTTCCCGGTCAGCGACATCGAGCACCTCAAGGCGCTGGGGGTGGTCGACGTGGGGGAGAACCGTCACCAGGAGGCCGCTGCCAAGGCCGCTCAGATCGAGGGAGTGCGCTGGCACTTCATCGGCGGGCTGCAGAGCAACAAGGCTGCCGCGGTGGCGGCGTACGCCGACGTCGTACACAGTGTCGACCGGGTCAAGGTGGCCCATGCGCTGGCTCGTGGCGCCGACCAGCATGACCGGCACGTCGAGGTCCTCCTGCAGGTCAGTCTCGATCCGCCCGACCGGGCCGGACGTGCCGGCGCAGCAGCCGCGGAACTGCCCGCGTTGGCGGCGGTGATCGACGATGCGAGCCATCTGCATCTGCGCGGTCTGATGGCTGTGGCTCCGCTCGACGAAGACCCGGTCGAGGCGTTTGCGAGGCTCTCGGGGATCCGCGCGGAGTTCTGTGCACGGCACCCCCAGGCGACCTGGCTCTCGGCCGGCATGAGCGGAGATCTAGAAGCGGCCGTCGCCGCGGGCGCGACACACGTGCGCGTCGGCAGCGCAATCCTCGGTTCGCGCCCCACAGTCCCTTAGGGTCAAAACCGGGATGCCACCTGCTGGCGGCATCCCGGCGAACCATTGGTCTTCAAGAGTCGCGAAGCGACCACGCAGAAGGAAGAGACTCATGAGCGGTGCGATGCGCAAGATGGGCGTCTACCTCGGTTTGTTCGAGGAAGCCGACCCCGAGCTCGACGAGTTGCGGGCCGATGCCTCGCAGTACGACGTCGAGGACACCGAGCAACACCAGGCCCGCGAGGAGCGCGCGGTCGCCAACATCGCCGACCACCGGCGCACCCCGCGTGCGGCCACCGTGGCCACGCCGATGTCTCGCATCACCACCCTCCACCCGCGCACCTACAACGAAGCGCGCGTGATCGGGGAGAACTTCCGCGACGGGGTACCGGTGATCATGAACCTCTCGGAGATGTCCGACGCCGACGCAAAGCGCCTGGTCGACTTCGCCGCCGGGCTGGTCTTCGCGGTCCGTGGCAGCATCGAACGCGTCACCAACAAGGTGTTCCTGCTCTCCCCTCCCAACGTCTCGGTGACCGCCGAAGACAAGCAGCGCATCGCTGAGGGTGGCTTCTTCAACCAAAGCTGAGCACCGTATCGGGCGCGCCTACCGGCACCTCCTGCCGGGCGGCGCGCCCGTGCTCATGTTCGGGCTAAACTCAAGACCGGTTAGATCGACACAAACAACGTGAAGTGGGTATCCAAATGCCGTTGACGCCTGAGGACGTGAGCAACAAGCGGTTCACGCCCGTCCGCCTTCGTGAGGGCTACGACATGGGCGAGGTGGATCAGTTCCTCGACGAGGTCGAGGCCGAACTGGCCCGCCTGATCCAAGAGAACGATGATCTGCGCGCCAAGCTCGACGCCGCTACGCACGGAGGATCGGGTGCCTACATGGCCCCGCGTGCGGTTCAGGCCGAACCGGAGCCCGCTCCCGAACCGGAGCCGACCCCTGAGCCGGAGCCGGCTCCGATCGCTCCGATCGCGGCCACCCCGGTGGCTGCTCCTCAGGAGATCCGGGTGACCAACGTCGCCGAGGCGTCCTCGGCCGCGGCCCGCCTGCTGGAGATCGCCGGCCGCAACGCCGATGAGGTCGTCGAGTCGGCCAAGTCCGACGCCGACCGGATCATCGGTGAGGCTCGCACCAAGGCCGAGCGCCTCGAGTCCGATGCTCGCACCCGTTCCCAGATGCTCGACTCCGAGACCGCCGAGAAGCGTCAGCAACTCCTGGGCGACCTGGAGAAGGAGAAGGTCCGCCTCAACGGTGAGATCGAGACCCTGCGTACCTTCGAGCGCGAGTACCGCAGCCGGTTGAAGTCCTATTTCACCCAGCAGTTGGCCGCGTTGGAGACCAACCCGGGTGACTCTGCAGGAGCGTCTCACTCCTACGGGTCCACCGAGGCCCCCAAGCGGCTCAAGTCGCTGTTGGGCGAGGACGACAACAACTAGTCCTGCGAGACCTTTCGCACTGAGAAGGCGAGTCCCAGTCCGTCGTCACGTACGACGTTGACTTCGGGCTCGCCTTCTTCGTTGCGTACGGCGAGTACCTCGCGCGAGACCACCTCCGCGTGCTCGCGAAGGGCCTCGGCCAAGTCGTCCCCGGCCCGCCAGGTCAGTTCGATGCGATCGCTGACCTCGAAGCCCGACGACTTGCGCGCTTCCTGGACCAGTCGGATGAACTCGCGGGCCAGACCCGCACGCACCAGCGCCGGGGTGAGGTGCAGATCCAGTGCCACCGTCTCGCCCTGCTCGTTGACGACCGACCAGCCTTCACTGGGTCGCTCGGACACGATGACCTCATCGGCGTGCACCTCCACGGGTGCTCCGTCGACGGTGATCGTGGCGGCACCGGTCGCGGCGAGGCCGGCGGCCAGGGCCGCGGCGTCCGCGTCGGCGATCGCCTGGGCGACGACAGGGGTCTGCTTGGCGAAGCGTTTGCCCAGAGCCCGGAAGTTGCCCTTGGCCGAGTAGCTGACCAGGTCGGCACCGGCCTCCGACAACGCCGCCACGCTGGCCACATTGAGTTCGTCGGCCACCTCGGCTCGCAGTTCTGCGTTGAGCGACTCGTAGGCACGGGTGGCCACCAGTGCCCGGGCCAGCGGCTGGCGGGTCTTGACCTTGGCCTCGGCGCGGGCGGCTCGGCCCAGTTCCACTAGGCGTCGGGCGATCCCCACGGCGCGGCCAAGGTCGGCATCGACAGCGGTCGCGTCGAAGGCAGGCCAGTCCGAGAGATGTACCGAGTCCGGCGCAGCCGGGGTGACCGGCCGGACGAGGTCCTGCCACACCCGTTCGGTGATGAACGGGGTGATCGGGGCCATCACTTGGGTCAGTGTCACCAAGGTGTCGTGCAGGGTGGCCAAAGCGGCCGGGTCGCCGTCCCAGAAGCGGCGCCGCGACCGGCGTACGTACCAGTTGGAGAGGTCGTCGACGAACGCCCCGAGCAGGATCCCGATGCGCTGGGTGTCGAAGTTCTCATACGCCGTGGTCAAGGCCCCGACCAGTTCGGCCGTGGCCGAATGCAGCCAACGGTCCAGAACCGGGCGCTGGGCCACCGGCGGAGCCACCTGGTCGGGAGTCCACCCGGCCGCGCGCGCGTAGAGGGCGTGGAAGGCCACCGAGTTCCAGTAGGTCAACAGGACCTTGCGCACCGTCTCCTGGATCGTGGTGTGCCCGACTCGACGCGCCGACCACGGGGAGCCCGAGGCGGCCATGAACCAGCGCACCGCGTCGGCACCGTGCTCGTCCATGAGCGGGATCGGCTCCAAGATGTTGCCGAGATGCTTGGACATCTTGCGACCGTCCTCGGCCAGGATGTGACCTAGACACAGCACATTGCGGTAGGACGACTGATCGAAGACCAGCGTCCCCACCGTCATCAGGGTGTAGAACCAGCCTCGGGTCTGGTCGATCGCCTCGCAGATGAAGTCGGCCGGGTAAGCCTCCTTCAACCGCTCGGCAGACCCCTCGGCCCACGGGTAGCCCCACTGGGCGAAGGGCATCGCACCGGAGTCGAACCAGGCGTCGATCACCTCGGGGACGCGCTGCGACGGCGCGCCGCAGGTGGGGCAGTCGAAGACGACATCGTCCACGAACGGACGGTGCGGGTCGAGGTCGGAGAGATCACGGCCGGTCAACTCCGAGAGCCGGGCCCGGGACCCCACGGCGACCTGGTGGTTGTCGGCGCAGCGCCAGATGGGCAACGGCGTGCCCCAGTAGCGCTTGCGAGACAACGCCCAGTCGACATTGTTGTCCAGCCAGTCCCCGTAGCGGCCGTGCTTGATCGTGTCGGGGTACCACGCGGTGGCTTCGTTCTCGCGCACCAGGGCCTGCTTGATCTGGGTGGTCCGGATGTACCACGAGGGCTGGGCGTAGTAGATCAACGCGGTGTGGCAACGCCAGCAGTGTGGATACGGGTGCTCGTAGGGAACGTGGCGGAACAACCGCCCGCGAGACTCCAGGTCGGCCACGAGATCGGCGTTGGCGTGACGGAAGAACTGACCGCCCACGAGCGGGACGTCGGTGAGGAAGTGGCCGGTGGTGTCGATGGGGTTGACCATGGCCACCCCGTAGCGGCGGCAGGAGAGGAAGTCGTCCTCTCCGAAGGCAGGGGACTGGTGCACCAGACCGGTGCCGTCCTCGGCGGTCACGTAGGTCTCCAGCACCACGTAGTGGCTGTTGGGCCGGGTCTGGTCGGCCGCGATGTCGGCCGGGGCGGACTCGTAGTCGCCGGCGGGCCACTCGATCAGGTCGAAGGGGCGCTGGTAGCGCCAGCCGAGCATGTCGGTGCCCGTGAACGGTTCTCCAACGCGCTCCCAACCCTCGCCGAGCGCCTTGTCGAGGAGCGCTTCGGCGACCACGAGGGTCTCGTTGCCGTCGCTCACCCGCACATAGGAGAAGTCGGGGTGCACCGCGACCAGGGCATTGCTGACCAAGGTCCAGGGTGTCGTCGTCCACACCAGAAGGGCCGCCTCTCCGGCGTACGGACCGCTGAGGAGGGGGAAGCGCACATAGACGCTCGGGTCGACCACGGTCTCGTAGCCCTGAGCCAACTCGTGGTCGGACAGGCCTGTCCCACAGCGCGGGCAGTACGGCGCGACGCGGTAGTCCTCCACGAGCAGACCCTTGTCGTGGATCTGCGCCAGCGCCCACCAGACCGACTCGACGTACTCGGCATCCATCGTGCGATAGGGCTCGCGCATGTCGAGCCAGCAGCCCATCCGTTCGGTCATCTGCTCCCAGAGATCGACGTGTCGAGACACCGAGTCACGGCACTTCTGGTTGAACTCGGCAACGCCGAAGGCTTCGATGTCGGCCTTGCCGGAGAAGCCGAGTTCCTTCTCGACGGCCAACTCCACCGGCAGTCCGTGGCAGTCCCACCCGCCTTTGCGGTTGACCTGGAAGCCCTTCATCGTGCGAAAGCGCGGGAAGATGTCCTTGAACGTGCGCGACTCGATGTGGTGCGTGCCGGGCCGACCGTTGGCGGTGGGCGGGCCTTCGTAGAAAGTCCACCCTGCTCGGCCGAGGTTGCGGTTGAGGGACTTCTCGAAGGTTTGGTGATCGCGCCAGAACTCGATGATCTCGCGCTCGAGGGCGGGCAGATCGATCTGCGGTGGCACGGAGTTGTACTGCGGCACGTCGGGTCCTTTGGCGAACTGGTCGGTCTCGTCAAGGGACGAGGCGCAAACCCCGCGGTACCACCCTCATTGACCGTCGGTGACGGCCCGCTTCATTGGCTGCGGCCGGTTCTACTGAGGATGCCCTGGCAGGGGTGGATCCGGTTCTTCCGGCGACTCCGGGCTGATGTTCGTCGGCCGTCGTACCCCCGGGCTCACACCATCCCCGGATCGCTCGTGGTCGTACGGCGAACTACTGGTCCCATCGACGTCTGTTCGCCCGCTCAGTGTGACATGTCCGGTATGCGAATCGCCAAACGGTTATGGCCCTCAACACCCTCGGGGCGTCGGGTTGTGGGGGAGAACGCGGGGCCGTATCCTCCGCCGGAGACCGGGGTGACTTCGGGGTTGCCCCTGCGGTGAGGGGAACACACATGGCCACTTCTGGGGCCTCAGGCCGGGCGGCTCGTTCACTGGTCGCGCGCGCCACCGCGACCGCCAAGCAGATCGTCGAAGGCTTGGGCAAGATCGGCGAGCCCGAGTCGTCGATCGACTCCCCGACTCCGGCTCCGGCAGCAGCGTCGAAGGCCCCCGCTGGGAAGGCCCCAGCCAAGAAGGCGCCAGCCAAGAAGGTGGTGGCGACGAAGGCGCCAGCCAAGAAGGTGGTGGCGACGAAGGCGCCAGCCAAGAAGGTGGTGGCGACGCAGGCGCCCGCCAAGAAGGTGGTGGCGACGAAGGCGCCCGCCAAGAAGGTGGCAGCCAAGGCTGCTCCGGCCGCGACGAAGGCTGCCGCCACCAAGACGCCAGCCGCCAAAGCCCCGGCAGCCAAAGCCCCGGCAACGAAGAAGTCGTCGGCCACGAAGGCCCCGGCGGCCGGCGCCTCCTCGACGAGGGCGCCTCGAACGACCCGAACATCTAGCACCACGACCCGCACGTCCCCCGCCGCAACCACGACCGCATCAGCGGCGGCATCAACCCGGAAGGCAACGCCTGTGAAGAAGTCGGCCCCCTCGGCCCTGGCCTCTCTGGTGGTCAAGCACAACGAGGACCCGTGGACCAAGGCCGAGATCGAGGAGGTCAAAGCCCACCTCGATGCCGACGTGGTGCGTCTGGCCAAGGAACTCGAGATCGTCGAAGAGGACCTCCACGACCTCATGCGAGATGCCGGCGACGGTGCTGGACACGACCAGGCCGATGTGGGTGCCACCTCCTTCGAGCGCGATCAAGAGATGACGATCGCCAACAACGCCCGCGACATGCTCACCCAGACCAAACACGCTCTGGATCGCATCCACGACGGCAGTTACGGCGTCTGTGAGGAGTGCGGGGAGCCGATCGGCAAGCTGCGATTGATGGCCTTCCCGCGTGCCACACTGTGCATGTCATGCAAGAAGCGCGAGGAGCGTCGCTGATCGGCGACCCACACGATCTGGGGAACTCCCGGCGGCGTCTGGGGCTTTTCTTCGCGGTAGCCGGCCTCGGCCTTGCCCTGGACCAAATCACCAAGTGGTGGGCTGAAGGCGCGCTGACCGACCGCCCGCCGGTGCCGGTGATCGGCACCTTCTTGCAGTTCTATCTGACCCACAACCCCGGTGCCGCCTTCAGTTCAGGGGTGCGCTTCACCTGGGTTTTCACCATCATCGCCATCGTCGCGACGGTCGTGGTGATCAGGTATGCCGGCCGCTCCCGCAACCTCGCCTGGACCCTTGCCCTCGGGATCCTGCTGGGTGGGATCACCGGCAACCTCGCCGACCGCTTGGCCCGTCCACCGGGGATCTTTCGAGGGCATGTCGTCGACTTCCTGATGCTGCCCCACTGGCCGGTCTTCAACGTGGCCGACATGCTGATCGACACCGCGGCGGCGATCATCGTGGTGCTTGCTTGGCGCGGCATTCGACTCGACGGCTCTCGGGACCGCGACGATGAGTGAGGCCGAACACCGCACCGTCCTGGTTCCCGAAGGGCTCGCCGGCGAACGCGTGGATGCCGGGGTCGCTCGGATGTTCGGTATCTCGCGCACGCGCGCGGCCGAGTTGTGCGCCGAATCCCTGGTGATGATCGACTCGCGGTCGGTGCCGAAGTCCGAGCGGCTGGTTCCGGGCAGCCTGCTCGAAGTCACGATCCCGTCGATCGCAGACCCGCTCGAGGTGGTTCCCGAACTCGTCGAGGGCATCGCCATCGTTCACGACGAGGATGCGTTCGTCGTCGTCGACAAGCCTGTCGGGGTAGCCGTGCACCCCTCGATGGGGTGGACCGGCCCGACCGTGGTCGGACACCTGCGGGGTGCCGGGTTCCAGATCGCCACGTCGGGGGCCAGTGAGCGACAAGGCATCGTGCAGCGCCTCGATGTGGGGACCTCCGGCGTCATGGTGATCGCGAAGTCCGAGCACGCATATTCGGTGCTGAAAGATGCCTTCCGTCAGCGCACTGTCGACAAGACCTACCACGCTCTGGTCCAGGGGCATCCGGACCCGCTCAGCGGCACCATCGATGCACCGATCGGGCGCCACGGCTCCTCGGACTGGAAGTTCACCGTCCGCGCCGACGGGCGGGCCTCGGTGACCCACTACGAGACCTTGGAGGCGCATCGGTTCGCCTCGTTGCTGGAGGTGCATCTCGAGACGGGTCGCACCCATCAGATCCGGGTCCATATGGCCGCGCTCAAGCATCCGTGCGTCGGCGACCTCACCTACGGCGCCGACCCCAGACTCGCGGCACGCGTCGGCTTGGAGCGTCAGTGGCTCCATGCCGTCCGACTGGGCTTCGTTCATCCCGACTCCGGTGATTACGTGAGTTTCGAATCCGGCTATCCAGCCGACCTCGCCCACGCTCTGGACGTGATCCGGCATGCCGACTGACCCTCCCGATCTGATGATCCGTCCGGCCGGCCACGCCGACCTGCAGGCGATTGCGGAGGTCTATCTGGAAGCGCGCCAGGCGGCCGTGCCGGCGATGCCGCCGCCTGTGCACACCGTGGAAGAGATCCGAGCCCACATCGGCGGCTGGGACCTCACCGCCAAACAGGTCTGGCTCGCTGAGGTGGCCGCCGACGTGGTCGGCTTCGCGGCCCTGAGCGCGGACTGGCTCGACGATCTCTACCTACGCCCCGAGTACGCCGGCCAGGGGATCGGCTCGGCGATCCTGGACCTGGTGAAGGCCCAACGCCCGGCGGGGTTCAGCCTGTGGGTGTTCGAGTCCAACGAGCCGGCTCGGCGCTTCTATCGCCGTCACGGCCTCATCGAGCTCGACCACACCGATGGCCATGACAATGAGGAACACGCTCCCGACGTACGCATGGCGTGGCCGGGCCACGATCCCTTGGGTTTCATGCGGGCTCAGATCGATGACGTCGACACCGACCTGGCCCACGTGCTGGCTCGAAGGTTCGCTCTCACGGCCGCGATCCAACCGTTGAAACCGATCTCCGGTCATGCCGGGAGGGACCCGGCCAGGGAGCGGGAGATCGCGCTGCGGATGGCTCACCTGACCGGTCTCCCGGTCGAGGGCCTCCAGCAGATCGTGCACGCGGTGATCGTGGAATCGCTCACCGCGTATGAGACCGGCCACGTCCGGAACACCTGAGCGACACGGCACGTTGGAGGGGACATGCACCAGCACTACAACGGAGTGAAGACCGCACTGCTTCTGGGCGGGATCTTCGGCCTGCTCTTGGCCATCGGCGCCGTGGTCGGCGGGGGTCGGTTCTTCTGGCTCTTCGGACTCTTCGGTCTCGCGATGACCTTCTACAGCTACTGGAACTCCGACAAGGTAGCCATCAAGGCGATGCGCGCCTATCCGGTCACCGCCGAGCAGCAGCCGGCGATGTACCGCATCGTCGAAGAACTCTCGACCAAGGCGGGCAAGCCCATGCCGCGCTTGTTCGTCTCGCCGACCGCGGCGCCCAATGCCTTCGCGACCGGCCGCAACCCTGAGCACGCGGCCGTGTGCTGCACCGAAGGGATCCTGGGACTCCTCGACGAGCGCGAGTTGCGCGGGGTCCTCGGTCACGAGTTGATGCACGTGTACAACCGCGACATCTTGACCTCGTCGGTCGCTGCTGCCCTTGCCGGGGTGATCACGTCCATCGCCCAGGGGTTGTTCTTCTTCGGTGGCCGAGACAGTGAGGACACCAACCCGCTGGCCATGATCGCGATGGCGCTGCTGGCGCCTCTGGCCGCGACGCTGATTCAGATGTCGATCAGCCGAACGCGTGAGTTCGACGCCGACGAGGACGGTTCGGCGCTCACCGGTGACCCGTTGGCGCTGGCAAGCGCCCTGACCAAACTCGAAGCCGGGGTGGCGGCTCGGCCGCTGGCCCCGACTCCGCAACTGCAAAGTGCCGCTCACCTGATGATCGCCAGCCCGTTCCGCGCCCAGGACGTCTCCCGGCTCTTCTCCACCCACCCGCCCACCGCCGAGCGGATCGCCCGACTGCAGGGGTTCTCCCGCGGTCTGCGCTGATCGCGCCGAATCGCTGCAGGGCCAGGATCTGGTCGGTGCCCGCTGCCACACTGTGCCCATGACCAGTTTCACCGCCTCCGGCACCTTCGAGGTCCAGCTGAGTCCCTCGCCCGGTGAGGTGGGCGGTTCAGTGGGGCGATTCGACCTGACCAAGACCTGGCACGGCGACCTGCAGGGCTCGGGGTCCGGGCTCATGCTCTCGGCGGGCAACCCCGCTGCCGGCGACGCCGGCTACGTGGCTATCGAGACCTTCATCGGCACCCTGCACGAACGCGAAGGGTCCTTCGCCTTCGCCCAGTTCGGGCTCATGGAGGGCGGTCAGTCGACGTTGACCTACCGGGTCGTGCCCGGGTCCGGCATCGGCGAACTCAGCGGCATCCGCGGGGTGCTCGACCTGGTCATCGAGGAGGGGGAGCATCGCTACACCCTCACCTACGACCTCGACTGAAGCCCGACATGGGGCGAGACCAGCTCGACTCGCGACGACCCCCGCGAGTCGTGTTCAAGCCACTGGATCCACTCCCGTAGGCTGACGTTCCTTCCCCACCTGGCAGGTGCGTCGCGCCTGTGCGCTCCCGCTGCGCGGGAGCATTCGTACGCCGGAAAGGAAGCCCTCAGCGTCATGTCGAGCACGTCCGGTTTCGCACATCTCCACGTGCACACCGAGTACTCCATGCTCGACGGGGCCGCCCGTATCGACGGCCTCTTGCGACGTACGGCCGAACTCGGCATGGACACCCTTGCCATGACCGATCACGGCAACGTGTTCGGTGCCTATGAGTTCTGGTCCAAGGCCAGGGCGCACGGGATCAAACCGATCATCGGCATGGAGGCCTACGCCACCCCCAACACGCACCGGACCGAGCGCAAACGGGTCCGGTGGGGCGACGGTGGCGGTGATGATGTCGCCGGCGGCGGTGCCTTCACTCACATGACCCTGCTGGCCGAGAACAACACCGGGATGCACAACCTCTTCCGGCTCTCCTCCCGGGCCAGCCTGGAGGGGACCTTCTACAAACCCCGCATCGACCGCGAACTCCTCGCCGAACACGCCACCGGTCTGATCGGCACGACCGGGTGCCCCAGCGGCGAGGTGCAGACTCGTTTGCGTCTGGGCCAGTGGGACGAAGCGGTCCAAGCGGCCGCGGAGTTCCGCGACATCCTCGGCCCCGGCAACTACTACCTCGAGTTGATGGACCACGGGCTCACCATTGAGACCCGGATCCGCGACGACCTGCTCGCTCTCGGCCGCCACCTCTCCCTGCCCCTGGTGGCCACCCACGACTCCCACTACGTCCTGCCCGAGGATGCCCCCGCTCACGAGCACCTGCTGTGCGTGTCGTCGGGTTCGGTGATGAGCGAGCCGACGTACGACGAGGGTGGCAAGCGCTTCGCCTTCCAGGGGCACGAGTACTACGTGAAGTCGCCGGCCCAGATGCGCGAGATCTGGCGGGATCTGCCTGAAGCCTGCGACAACACCCTGCTGATCGCCCAGCGATGCGAGGTGGAGTTCGACGAGTCGGCCAACTACATGCCGCAGTTCCCCTGCCCGGAGGGGGAGACCGAGGACACCTGGTTCGTCAAGGAGGTCGAGCGCGGCCTGCGGTTCCGCTATCCCCAGGGCATCTCCCCGGAGGTGCGCAAGCAGGCCGACTTCGAGATCGACGTCATCACCAAGATGGGCTTCCCCGGCTACTTCCTGGTCGTGGCCGACTTCATCAACTGGGCCAAGGACCACGGCATCCGGGTCGGTCCGGGGCGCGGCTCCGGAGCCGGATCCATGTGCGCCTACGCCATGCGGATCACCGACCTCGATCCCCTCGAGCACGGCCTGATCTTCGAGCGGTTCCTCAACCCCGACCGCATCTCGATGCCCGACTTCGACATCGACTTCGACGAGCGTCGACGTGGCGAAGTGATCCGCTACGTCACCGAGAAGTACGGCGACGACCGGGTCTCGATGATCGTGACCTACGGGACGATCAAGGCCAAGCAGGCCGTCAAGGACGCCAGTCGCATCCTGGGCTACCCGTTCGCGATGGGTGACAAGATCACCAAAGCGATGCCGGCTGTGGTCATGGGCAAGGACGTCTCCCTCGGCGCCATCTTCGACCCGGACAACGAGCGTTACTCCGACGGCGGGGAGTTCCGCACGCTCTATGAGACCGACGTCGACGTGAAGAGAGTCGTCGACACCGCCGTCGGGCTAGAAGGGCTCAAGCGCCAATGGGGGGTGCACGCCGCTGGCGTGATCATGTCCAGCACTCCGCTGCAGGAGATCATCCCGGTGATGCGGCGCGAGGCCGACGGCGTGATCATCACCCAGTTCGACTTCCCCACGTGCGAGAAGCTCGGGCTGGTCAAGATGGACTTCCTCGGCCTGCGCAACCTGACCGTTCTCGACGACGCCCTGATCAACATCGTCAACAACCGCGGGCGCAAGATCGTCTTGGAGGAACTCACCCTCGACGATCCGGCGACCTACGCCCTGCTCCAGCGCGGTGACACCCTGGGAGTGTTCCAACTCGACGGTGGCCCGATGCGGGCGTTGCTGCGCAGCATGCAGCCGGACGCTTTCGAGGACATCTCCGCGGTGGGCGCGCTCTACCGCCCAGGCCCCATGGGCGCGGACTCCCATAACAAGTACGCGCGCCGCAAGACCGGGCGCGAGCCGGTCGAGCCGATCCACCCCGACCTCGCCGAGGCTCTCGAAGACGTGCTCGGGGAGACCTACGGGTTGATCGTCTACCAAGAGCAGGTCATGGCGATCGCGCAGAAACTGGCCGGCTACACGCTGGGTCAAGCCGACATCCTGCGCCGCGCGATGGGCAAGAAGAAGAAGGAGGAGCTCGACAAGCAGTTCGAGAACTTCTCCGGCGGCATGGCCGCGCGCGGGTTCTCCGCAGCCTCGATCACCACGTTGTGGGAGGTGTTGGTCCCCTTCTCCGACTACGCCTTCAACAAGGCGCACTCGGCGGCGTACGGCCTGGTCTCGTACTGGACGGCCTACCTCAAGGCGAACTACCCGGCCGAATACATGGCCGCCCTCCTCACCTCGGTCAAGGACGACAAGGACAAGATGGCGGTCTATCTCGGTGAGTGCCGCCGGATGAAGATCAATGTCCTGCCCCCAGACGTCAACGAGTCCGAGGCCACGTTCACCCCGGTCGGCGACGACATCAGGTTCGGCCTCACCGCGGTGCGCAACGTCGGTGCTGCCGTGGTCGATCAGATCGTGGCGGCGCGACGTGAGAAGGGCCGCTTCGTCGACTTCGCCGACTTCATGAACAAGGTGCCGGTCCAGGTCTGCAACAAGCGCCTCGTGGAGTCCCTGGTCAAGGCGGGAGCCTTCGACTCCCTCGGCCACGGCAGACGCGCGCTGGTCACCGTGCACGAGTCCGCGGTCGATCAGTTCGCCGACATCAAACGCAACGAGGCGATCGGCCAAGACTCCCTGTTCGCCGACATGGCTGAGGATGACGCCGGCTTCGGGATCAGCGTGGTTGTCCCCGACATCCCCGATTGGGACAAGCAGACCCGCTTGGCCCACGAGCGGGAGATGCTCGGCCTCTATGTGTCCGACCACCCGCTCAACGGCCTCGAACACGTCTTGACCAGGGCCGCGGACTGCACCATCGGTGAACTCATGGCCGACGAGGAGCGCCACTACGGACCTACGGTCACGGTGTGCGGACTGGTGACCGCGGTCTCGCGCAGGCTGACTCGCAAGGGGGACGCCTGGGCCACCGTCACCCTGGAGGATCTCCATGGTGCTGTGGAGGTGCTGTTCTTCCCGGCCGCCTACCAACTCCACGCCACGATGCTGATCGAGGACACCGTGTTGACGGTTCAGGGGCGCATCAGTCGGGACAAGGAACAGCCCGAACTGCATGCCAACGCCGCCAGCACCCCCGACCTTGCCGATCACGCCGCCGGTCCCGTGGTGATCACGCTGCCGGCGACTCGCTGCACCCCGCCCGTGGTCGAACAACTCAAAGACGTGTTGCGCACGCACCCGGGGATGACCGAGGTGCGCCTCAAACTGCAGGCCCGGGGATCGACCACGGTCCTGCGCCTCGACGACCGCCTTCGAGTCGAACCCAGTTCGGCACTCTCGGCCGATCTCAAACACCTGCTGGGGCCGGCATGCCTCGGCTAGCCGGGGTCCGTCGCTGGCTGGGCGTCGCAGTGTCGTGGGTGCTGCTCGGCATCATTGGTGGAGGCGCCTGGCACGTGATCGCGCACCCGGCGCGCTTCACGAAGTTCGGTGATCAGTGGTTCATGGGGCAGCTCGCGCTGGGTGATCGCTTCGGCGTCGACGGCTGGTTCGCGGTCATCGGGGCGGGAATCTCCGCACTGGCGGGCCTGGCCTGGCTGATGAGGACTCGTCTCCATCCGGTGGGAGTGGTGGTTGCCGGGGTCGTGGGTTCCGTCGTTGCGGGAGCGATCGCGTGGGGCACCGGGCTGCTCATGGCCCCCAGCGCGGCCCAACTGGCCGAATTGACCAAGGCCGGTGTCGGAGGGTCCACCGTGCCGGACCGGTTCGTGTTGTTCTGGCCCGGCTTCCTCATGGCCTGGCCGACGGGTTTCTTGATGGGAGCAGTGACCGGGTTGCTGCTGTTGGACGCGGTGACCACCAACTACCGTCGCCCGCCGTCGGCGACAGCAGAGGTCAATCGCGGGCGATCGGTGCCGTAGACGCGCTGGTCAAAGTGATGAGGTCCTCGCCCCTGAGTTCGATATCGACGCCGCGCTTGCCCGCGGAAACATAGATGGTTCTGTGGTCGATGGCAGTGATATCGACCACCGTGGGCAGTGGTCGACGTTGACCCAGGGGTGAGATCCCGCCGACGACGTACCCAGTGGCGCGTTGGGCTGCCGCAGGGTCGGCCATTGTGGCCCGCTTGCCGCCCACGGCAGCCGCCAATGCCTTGAGATCCAGGTGTCCGCTCACGGGTACCACCGCGACCACGAGGGCGTCATCGACCTGCGCGAGCAGCGTCTTGAACACCCGGGCCGGGTCGACACCCAGGGCGGCCGCGGCCTCGGCGCCGTAGCTCGTCGCCCGAGCGTCGTGCCGATAGGGGTGGACCGTGAAACCCACGTTGGCGCGCTCGAGCGCCACCGTGGCCGGGGTGCCGACGGTGCGAGCCATCAGTTGGGGGACCATCGCGTGCGGGCGACGTCGGTCGCGGGCAGCGAAGGCACCGCTCGCATCGCCCTGATCTCTTCGCGCAGGTAGATGGTCAGCACGTAGAGCCGCTCCTCGGCGGTCTCGGTGGCCAACAACTCCTGCCGTTGGGCCAACGTGAGCGAGGCGCTCTCGGCCATGGTCCACGACAACCACTCCGGATCGCGGGGTACGCCGACAGGCAGGCTCGGCCGAAGACCCATCTGGCTGAGCATCGTGCGGTAGTCGTCGAAGGTCCTGGTCGCGATCAGGGCCGCCTCGAGCGGTGTCTCCCCGTCCTCACCGGGGAGCAGGTCCACGATCCCAGCCGGGAACTCTCCGGGTGGGTCCATCGACAGAAGTCGCAGCCGTTGTCGTCCGACGACCTCGATGTTGAACCGGCCATCTGGAAGGGCCTCGACGGCGACGACTTGGACCAGCGTGCCCAGCGTGTGCAGCGACTGGGCGCCACTGTCGCCGACTTCGTAGCCCTCCCGGATCGCGGTGACCCCGAAGACCCGATCGGCGGGATCCTCGATCGTGAGCAGGTGCCGCACCAGAGCCCGGTAGCGCTCCTCGAAGACGTGCAGACCGGTGGTGACACCGGGGAAGACCACGGTGTTCAGCGGAAACATCGGCACGTGCTGGCTCACGCGGCCAACTTAGCCGCCGACCGTGAGACCCGGGGCCGGCCAGCAATGGGCAACCTTAGGATTGGGCCATGATGCGGCGGATCGACCTACGCGGTCTCGGCTCGGGAGTGGACTATCGCGACCAGGTGCCCAGAGCCGCTTTCGACGTGGAAGCCGCTGTCGGTGTCGTCCGGCCGATCTGTGACGACGTGCGAGACCGTGGCGTGGCCGCCATCGTGGAGTACTCCCAGCGTTTCGACGGGGTGAACCAGGACGACATCCGGGTCCCTCAGCAGGCGTTGACCTCGGCGCTGGCGACCCTCGACCCGCAGGTGCGTGCCGCCTTGGAGGAGTCGATCAGACGTCTCCGGATGTCCTGTGAAGCCGAGCGGGAGCCGGATCTGGCCACCGACCTCGGGCCCGGTGCTCGAGTCAGTCAGCGGATGATCCCGATCCAGCGGGTCGGCCTCTATGTGCCCGGCGGGGTGGCCCCCTTGGTCTCCAGCGTCGTGATGAACGTGGTCCCGGCGCAGGTGGCCGGAGTCGGTTCGATCGCGCTGGCCAGTTCTCCGCGGCAGGACAACGGCGGGCTCCCCAGCGCCGAGATCCTGGCCGCCTGCGCGCTCCTCGGCGTCGATGAGGTGTACGCCGTCGGCGGAGCCCAGGCGATCGCGATGTTCGCCCACGGGGCGGGCCCGTGCGCCAAGGTCGACCTGATCACCGGCCCGGGCAACATCTACACCGTGGCCGCCAAGCGGCTCCTCAAGGGACTGGTGGGCATCGATGCCGAAGCCGGCCCCACCGAGATCGCGATCCTGGCCGACGACAGCGCCACCGCCGCCTATGTGGCCGCCGATCTGATCTCTCAGGCAGAGCACGACCCGATGGCGGCCAGCGTCCTGGTCACCGACTCGACCGCACTCGCCGATGAGGTGGAGATCGAGTTGGACAAGCAGGTGGGCGCGACCAAGCACGTCGAGAGAATCCGCACCGCACTGAGCGGTCAACAGTCCGCCGTCGTCCTGGTCGATCACCTCGAGCAGGGCCTGGCAGTGGTCAACGCCTATGCCGCCGAGCACCTCGAGATCCACACCCGCGACGCTGCCGCGCTGGCCGCCCGAGTGACCAATGCCGGTGCCATCTTCGTCGGCGACTTCGCGCCAGTCAGCCTGGGTGACTACTGCGCAGGCTCCAACCACGTGCTCCCCACGGCCGGGTGTGCCTGCCACTCCAGCGGGCTCTCGGTGCGTTCCTTCCTCAAGGCCGTCCACGTGATCGACTACGACCGGGCGGCACTGGCCGAGGTGGCTGACCACGTGACGACCCTGGCCGCCGCCGAGGACCTGCCCGGACACGGCAACGCCGTGCGGGTTCGGTTCGAGACATGACCGAGCGCATCTGGGTACCTCCGCTTCGAGCCGAGTTGGAGGGGATCGAGCCCTACGGCGCGCCGCAACTCGACGTTCCCGTGCAACTCAACGTCAACGAGAACCCCTACGGCCCGAGCCCGGACTTGGTCCAGGACCTCGCCACCGCGGTGCGCGGAATCGCGGGTGCCCTCAACCGCTACCCCGACCGCGAGTTCGTGACGTTGCGGGAAGGCTTGGCTGCCTACCTCTCCGCAGAGGCCGGGGTGGCGCTCACCGCTGCTCAGGTCTGGGCCGCGAACGGCTCCAACGAGGTCATGGTGCAGTTGCTGCAGGCGTTCGGCGGGCCGGGTCGGACGGCGCTCAGCTTCGCCCCGACGTACTCGATGTATCCCGAATACGCCCGCGACACCAACACCGCCTGGATCTCCGGGCGCCGCCACGAGGACTTCTCCTTCGATCTCGAGCACGCTCGCGGCCTCATTGCCGAGCACCACCCCAGCGTGGTGCTGTTGCCCAGCCCCAACAACCCCACCGGAACCGCGCTGCCTCCCGAGGTGGTCACTCACATCGCCGAGGCAGTGGGGGACGGGGTGCTCGTCATCGACGAGGCGTACGCCGAGTTCCGCCGCGAAGGAACGCCCAGTGCGCTGGCCCTGTTGGATCGCTGCCCCAACCTCGTGGTCACCCGGACCATGAGCAAGGCCTTCGCCCTGGCCGGTGCCCGCCTGGGCTATCTGGCCGCGAGCCCGGCGGTGTGTGATGCGATCCGGGTCGTCCGGTTGCCCTATCACCTCTCCGCGGTCACCCAGGCGGTCGCGGTCACCGCGCTTCGACACGCCCCCGAACTCCTGTCGCGGGTGGGCGATCTGCGGCGCGAACGGGACGCCCTGGTCCGGTGGCTTCGCGAGGCCGGATACGAGGTGGCCGACAGTGACGCCAACTTCGTCCTTTTCGGCCGATTCGTGGACCGGCATGCGATCTGGCAAGGATTGCTGGATCATGGGGTGCTGATCCGGGAAACCGGGCCCGACGGATGGCTGCGTGTGAGCGTGGGCACCCCTGATGAGATGAACGCGTTCCGTGAGGCACTCGTGGAGGTTGACCGATGAGCAGGACTGGCCGGATCGAACGCCAGACCAAAGAGACCTCTGTCCTCGTCGAGGTCGACCTCGACGGGACCGGGCAGACCGACGTGTCCACTGGCGTCGGTTTCTATGACCACATGCTCGATGCGCTGGGACGCCACAGCCTGATCGACCTGACCGTTCGCACCGACGGCGACACCCACATCGACGCCCACCACACGGTCGAGGACACCGCCATCGCGCTGGGCGACGCGCTGCGCGCCGCCCTGGGGGACAAGAGCGGGATCCGCCGGTTCGGCGAGGCCACCGTGCCGCTGGACGAGACCCTGGTCCAGGCCGTCGTCGACGTCTCCGGGCGCCCCTATTGCGTTCACACCGGCGAGCCGGAGGGCCAGGCCAACGTGCCCATCGGCACCGACGGCTACCTCGGGAGTCTCACCCGGCACGTGTTCGAGACCCTGGCCCACCACGCCCAGATCGCCCTGCACGTGCGGGTCCTGGCAGGTCGCGACCCGCACCACATCGTCGAGGCGCAGTTCAAGGCAGTCGCCCGCGCTCTGCGCGCCGCGATCGAGATTGATCCGCGTGAGACCGGGGTGCCGAGCACCAAGGGTGCTTTGTGACGTGATCGACGTGGTCGTGCTCGACTACGGGTCGGGCAACGTGCGCTCTGTGGTGCGCGCACTCGAGCGTGCCGGCAGCGCCGTCACCCTCACCGCCGACAAGCAGGCCGCCCTGGCCGCCGACGCCCTCGTCGTGCCGGGGGTGGGCGCCTTCTCGGCCTGCATGAGCGGTCTTCGCCGGGTGGGCGGTCCCGAGATCATCGGGCGGCGACTGGCCGGTGGACGAGCGGTGCTGGGGATCTGTGTGGGCATGCAGGTGCTCTTCGAGCACGGCTCCGAACACGGGGTCGAGACCGACGGTTGCGGTGAGTGGCCCGGTGTCGTCGAACGACTGCAGGCCCCCGTCGTACCCCACATGGGGTGGAACACCGTCGCGGCGCCGGCCGAGAGCACCCTGTTCACCGGTGTGGAGAGCGACCGGTTCTACTTCGTCCACTCCTACGGCGTACGCCGATGGGAACTGGTCACCAACGGCCGGACCCGCCCGCCCGCGGTGACCTGGACCGACCACGGTGGCGACCGGTTCGTCGCGGCTGTGGAGAACGGCCCCCTGGTGGCCACCCAGTTCCACCCCGAGAAGTCCGGCGACGCCGGGGCCCGGTTGCTGCGCAACTGGGTCGACGGCGTGAGCGCAACGCTCACCAAGACCGCAACAACGTGAGTAACCACATGACGCAGACCCCGAGGAGGACACCGTGAACCGCCAACTCGAACTTCTGCCCGCCGTCGACATCGCCGGTGGTCAGGCGGTGCAACTGGTCCAGGGAGTGGCCGGGTCGGAGAAGCGATTCGGGGACCCGGTCGAGGCCGCGCTTCGCTGGCAGAACCAGGGTGCCCAGTGGTTGCACCTGGTCGACCTCGACGCCGCTTTCGGCCGCGGACACAACCGGGAGTTGCAGGCCCAGATCGTCGGCGCCCTCGACATCGACGTGGAGATGAGTGGCGGAATCCGCGACGACGAGTCGCTGACCGCTGCGCTGGCCACCGGCTGCCGGCGAGTCAACATCGGCACTGCCGCCTTGGAGAACCCCCAGTGGTGCGCCCGGATCATCGCCGAACACGGTGATCGGGTGGCAATCGGCTTGGATGTGCGCGGACGCACCCTGGCCGCTCGCGGGTGGACCCGTGAAGGCGGCGACCTCTATGAGGTGCTGGAACGCCTCGATGGCGAAGGCTGCGCCCGCTACGTCGTTACCGACGTCAACAAGGACGGAATGCTCCAAGGCCCCAACCTCGACCTGCTCCGCGCTGTGTGCGCGGCGACCGACCGACCGGTCGTGGCCAGCGGCGGCATCACCGAGTTGGCCGACATCGAGGCCCTCATGGGTCTGGTCGAGAAAGGCGTCGAGGGGG
The DNA here is from genome assembly GCA_937868075.1 of uncultured Marmoricola sp. Lineage (GTDB taxonomy): Bacteria > Actinomycetota > Actinomycetes > Propionibacteriales > Nocardioidaceae > Marmoricola. The sequence goes on from CALMLL010000025.1 coordinate 30,736, forward strand.
CGATCATCGGGACGGCCCTCTATGAAGGCCGGTTCACCCTGCCCGAGGCGCTGCGACTCACCGGGACCCTCTCGTGAGCCTGGCCACCCGGGTCATCCCCTGCCTCGACGTCGATCGGGGCAGGGTTGTCAAGGGCGTCAACTTCGTGGACCTGCGCGATGCCGGGGATCCGGTCGAACTGGCCAAGAGGTACGACGCCGAGGGGGCCGACGAGCTCACCTTCCTCGACATCTCGGCCTCCCACGAGGGCCGCGCGACCACGCTGGAGATGGTCAGTCGGACCGCCGAGCAGGTGTTCATCCCACTGACCGTCGGCGGGGGAGTAGGCAGCGTCGACGACGTCGATGCCTTGCTGCGCGCCGGCGCAGACAAGGTCTCGGTCAACACCGCAGCGATCCGCCGTCCCGAACTCATCGCCGAGATCGCCGACCGCTTCGGCAGCCAGGTGCTGGTGCTCTCGGTCGATGCCCGTCGGGCTGCAGGGACCGACAGCGGCTTCGAGGTCACCACCCATGGTGGTCGCACCAGCGCCGGACTCGACGCGATCGGCTGGGTGCGTCGGGCCGCCGAGTTCGGTGTCGGAGAGATCCTGCTCAACGCGATGGACGCCGACGGCACCACCGACGGCTTCGACCTCGACCTGATCAGAGCGGTACGCAGCGAGGTGAGCATCCCGGTGATCGCCAGCGGCGGAGCCGGCAAACTCGAGCACTTCGCGCCGGCGGTGGAGGCCGGTGCCGACGCCGTGTTGGCGGCGACGGTCTTCCATTTCGGCACTCTGTCCATCGCCGAGGTGAAGCAAGCCCTCGCCGCGGCCGGGCACGCGGTTCGGCTCTGAGCGTCTCCTAATCGGGCGGCCGGAGTCGCAACGCAACCAGGACCGGACCCTGGCGGGCAGGGGACGGTGCCGAGGCGCCACAGCCTGGCTGGTCGGCGACTCCCGAGGCGCAGGTGCGGCATCCGCCGCTGGGACAACCGGTGGCCAAAGTCGTGGCGTCGATGCGCCCCATGCGGATCAACGTGTCGATGGCCAGTTCGGCGAGTTCAAGGCTGACCCCCGCCCGGTGGGCAGCCTCATGGACCGTCGCTGCGCCGCCCTCGAGGGCCGAGAGCACACCGCTCACGGCACCGGTCGCGGCCGGGCTCACGTCAGCAGCCTGCCGATCTGGAACACCACGACCGCCAACACCCAGGCCACACCCAGTTGCAGCACCAGGCCGGCCAGCGTCCATCGCAGCCCCACCTCGCGCTTCTGGGCGGCCAGGGTGGCCACGCAGGGGGTGTAGGCGAGCAGGAACACCAGGAAAGCGGCCACGGCTGCGGCGGCATGACCGCCGGAGGCTGCCGTGAAGGAGTCGATCAAGTGGTGGCCCAGGGAACCGGGGTCGCTCACTGAGGTGGGTTGGGCGACGGCGTACGTCTGAGCCCAGGAGGAGATCACCGCCTCCTTGGCCACGAAACCCACGAACAGCGTCGAGACGATCTCCCAACCGCCGAAACCAGCCGGGTCGAACAGCGGGGCCAGCCCTTGCGCGACCGCGCCGTAGACCGAGTCGCGTGGAGCCACGTGACCGAAGGAGCCGGTTGCGCCCACGGGAATCGCCTGCAGCACCCACACGACGATCACGGTTGCCACGATGATGCCACCGGCGGTCTGCAGGAACCCGCGCAGCCGGCGCCAGGTCACCGTGGAGGTCACCCACCAGGTCGGGCGCTGGTAGGGAGGCAGTGCCAGCACGAGCGGCTCGTTGGGCATCGCTCGCCAGAGGGTACGCCGCAGCAGCATGCCCACGCCGACGACCAACACCAGGGAGGCGAGGTACATCGCGAAGACGACGGTTCCTGCGTGGGCCGGGAAGAAGGTCGCCGCCAACAGCAGATAGACCGTCAGCCGGGCCGAGCACGAAGTGAACGGCACCAGGAGCGTCACCAGGAGGCGCTGCCGGGCGTGCGGCAGGATCCGCGTCGCGGCGATGGCCGGGACGTTGCAGCCGAAGCCGACCACCAACGGCAAGAACGCCTGACCGGGAAGGCCGAGACGTCGCATCAGGCGGTCGGTGACCACGGCGGCCCGGGCGAGGTAGCCGGAGTCTTCCAGGACCGCCAACAGCGCGAACATGATCGTCATCAGTGGGACGAAGGTCAGCAGCATGCCCACCCCGGCGATCAGGCCGTCGACGACCAGACTCTCCACCCAGGTCCCGCCCAGACCGAGGGCTCCCAGCAACCAGGAGCCGCCGCGGGAGACCGGGCCGGAGAAGAAGGCGTCCAGGGCGCCTTGCAGCGGGGCGGCGACCTTCGTGGTGATCTGGAAGACCAACCACATCACCGCCAAGAAGGCGCCCATGCCCAGGAAGGGCGCGGTCAACACCCGATCGATGCGATCGCTGAGCGTGGGGGAGTCGTCCAGAGTGCCGTCGGCGGCCACGAGCGCGGACTGGATCCAGGTGAATCGGTCATCGGCCCGAGACAGGTCGTCGGCGCCGCGGTTGATCCTCGGCTGCGGCACCGCAGAGTCCAGAGCCGTGGAGACCGCCGCCGCCAGGGCTGCGGCGCCTTGTCGGGCACGCGGGTCGGTGACCACCACCGGGCAGTCGATCGCGACCGCCAGCGCGGCCGGGTCGAGGCGCCCACCCCGTCGGCGTACGACGTCGACCATGGTCAGCGCGACGATCACCCGCAGTGGCTGCTCGCGAAGTTGGGCGACCAGATACAACGACCGCGTCAGGTGAGCCGCGTCGGTGACCACGACGCAGACCGACGGTGGCGCAGCCCCGTCAGCGGCGACGAGGTCTCTGGTGAGTTCCTCGTCGGGGGATCGGGCTTGGAGGCTGTAGGCGCCGGGAAGGTCCAGCACCTCCACGTCGGTGCCACCCACCTGCCAGCGTCCGCGGCCGACCGCGACGGTCGTGCCCGGCCAGTTGCCGACGGTGCTGCCGGCGCCGGTCAGGAGGTTGAAGAGGGTGGACTTGCCGGAGTTGGGTGATCCGAGCAGGGCGATGCGGGGAGTGCCGGCGTCGGCAGGTGCCTGCTCAGCAGGGCCGTGGCAGGCCGGCGCGGTCGTCTTGCGCAGCGGACTCGTGGAAGTCACTGGACCGGTGCCCCGCGGATCTCTCGGGCCCCGGCCGCGCTCACCGCGATCCGACTTCCGTCGAAGGCGAGGAGTCGACCGCCGCCGTGGGTCTTGTGGAGGATCCGCACGACCACGCCCGGACGAAGCCCGAGTTCGTGGAGTCGCCCCTGCGTGGTGCCGATCACTGAGTCCACGCACACCTGGGTGCCACACGGCAGGTCGGCCAGCCAGGCAGCAGGAGATGGGGTGCTCGCGGAAGCGGTCACGCAAACAGGTTAGGTTACCCTTAGTTGTCGAGCAATTCGGGTTCCGCGTGGGTTAACTCACCTTGTCGGAGTCGACCGGTTGCGGTAGTAGCGTTCGGCACTGATGCCACCTTCGACGTACAGCTGCGTGAATCCCCACGACTATCCCGATCGCTACACCGACCATGATCGGCAGCGCTGGGTCGATGAGCCTGCGAAGAGGGTCGATGCCCCCGAGCGGACACCGTTCGAGCGTGATCGGGCCCGCGTGGTTCATTCCGCGGCGTTGCGGCGGTTGGCCGCCAAGACCCAGGTCGTCGGCCCCGAGACCGACGATTTCGCCCGGAACCGACTCACCCACTCCCTCGAGGTGGCCCAAGTGGCCCGCGACGTGGCCCATGTCCTGGGCTGTCATCCCGATCTGGCCGAAACTGCCGCGCTGGCCCACGACCTGGGCCACCCACCGTTCGGCCACAACGGCGAGGCCGCCCTCAACAGCCTCGCCGAGGCAGCAGGCGGCTTCGAAGGCAACGCCCAGACGTTGCGCATCCTGACCAGGCTCGAGCCCAAGTCCTGGGCTCCCGACGGTTCCCCGTTGGGACTCAATCTGACGAGGGCGACGCTAGATGCCTGCACGAAGTACCCCTGGCTTCGTGATCGTGGGCGTCACGGCACCAAGTTCGGGGTCTATGCCGAGGATGTCGACGTTTTCGCGTGGCTTCGTCAGGGAATCGAGGGTGAGCGACGTTGTGTCGAAGCTCAGGTCATGGACTTCGCCGACGACGTCGCCTACTCCGTCCACGACGTCGAGGACGGGATCGTGTCGGGTGCGATCACGCTGAGCCTGCTCGATGACCCCGACGAGCGCGGCGCTGTGTGGGCCACCGTACGGGAGTGGTATCTGCCTGAGGTCGGCGACGACGAGCTCGACGAGGCGTTGAACCAGGTGCGTCAGGTGCGGGCCTGGCCGGCCCTGAGTGGAGCCGCTTGGCCGGGCGCGGCGTACGACGGGAGCCGAGCGGCGCTGGCCCGGCTCAAGAACCTCACCTCGGACCTGATCGGGATCTTCTGCGGCGCGGTGCAGCACGCAACCCGCGAGGTCCACGGTCCCCAGCCGCTGGTGCGCCACGATGCCGACCTGGTGGTGCCGACCCACACGATCACCCAGATCGCGGTGCTCAAGGGGATCGCCGCGCACTACGTCATGCGCTCGGAGCAGCGAACCTCGCTGATGGCGCGTCAGCGTGAGGTGATCGCCGATCTCTACGGGTATTTCTCCACTCGGCCCGATGCGATGGAACCGATGTTCGCCGGGGACTTCGCTACGGCGACCGACGACTCCACCCGGGTGCGTGTGGTCTGCGATCAGATCGCCTCGTTGACCGACGGCTCGGCACTGCTGTGGCACCACAGCGCGACGTCCTCCCGGTGACCGGGTCGGGGCTGCTTTAGTCTCCCCTCATGCGCACCTTCCGACGGATCCTGTTCGGGCTCTTCATCTTCCTGGTCGTGGCTCTGGTGGCCGGCTACTGGTACGAGCGGCCGATGCTGCTCACCGGCACCGGCTACGCCGCCCACAACGCCTGTGCGGTGCGTGATGTGGCCGGACGCAAAGACCCGGCCAGCGACCTCCCGCCCAACCCGCTGGTCCCGGTGCTGCGCACCGGCGGCGTGGACCCCGACGGCCAGCGCGGTTCCATCCTCGGAGTGCTCGGCGCGCAGACGGCCTGGTTCGCCGAAGGCTTCGGCTGCACGTTGGCCTCCGACCCGCCCAACCTGGGTGACGCGACGATCGTGACCAAGCCCAACCCGCTGCTCGTGGGCGGCACCGTCGACCCGCCGGCCGCCTTGGCTCCGGCCATTGACAAGGCGTTCGGGGGCGCGTTACCGGCCAAGGATCGGGCTGCCTTGAGGACGCGTGGAGTCGTGGTCATGCGAGATGGCCAGGTGGTCGCCGAGCGGTACGCCGACGGGTTCACCCCCGACACCCCGCAACTGGGCTGGTCGATGACCAAGAGTGTCGCCAACCTGTTGGTCGGGCGCCTGGTCAAGGAAGGCAAGGTCAAGATCACCGACGACCACCTCCGGCCCGAATGGACCGACGGGCGCGCCAAGATCACCATCGACGACCTCATGCGCATGACCAGTGGGTTGGAGTGGGACGAGACCTACGCGCTGGGGACACCGATCACTCGGATGCTCTATCTGGAGTCGGACATGGGCTCCTATGTCGCCAGCCAGAAGCAGACTCACGCATTGGGGGACTACCAGCAGTACTCCAGCGGTAGCACGACCTTGATGTGCGCGATCTTGGCCGACAAGACCGGCGTCAAGGCCGACCTGCCCCGGCGCGAACTCTTCGAGCCGCTCGGTCTGGGCACCGCCGTCATGGAACCAGATGCGGTCGGCACGCCGGTCTGCAGTTCCTACATGTGGGCGACCCCGAGGGAGTGGGCCGTGATCGGCCAGTTCGCTCTCGACGACGGCGTCGTCGGAGGTGAGCGACTGCTTCCCGAGGGCTGGATGAAGGAGTCGACCACTCCCAAGCCGGTCAAGGAGAGCGACGAGGTCTCCTATGCCGCCGGGTGGCGCTCCAACACCACCGCCGACGGCAAGATCGTCGACAAGCGGATCCCTGCGGACTCCTACTGGGCCCAAGGCCACGACGGTCAGTGGCTGTTCGTTGTGCCCTCGGAGCGCCTGGTGGTCGTGCGGATGGGCTTCAGCCCCGATGTCGAGGACGAGGGTGCCTTCGACCTCGTGCATGACGTGGTGGCCGCCGGTCGCTGATGACCCTGATCTGGTTGCCCTTCGACGCGGGTCTTCTCAGGCAGCGCCCGGCCGGGGTGCGCTTCGAGACCGTGGTACCCGACCGCCGAGGTGGAGTACCGGACTCGGTGCGCGACGTGGCGTTCTACGTCACCCCTTATCGGTTCGGGCGGCCTGACGTCGGGTGGTGCGCCGCGGCGCCGGCGCTGCAGGTCGTGCAGACCTTGACCGCAGGAGTGGAGCACGTCGCCGGGCACATCCCCGACACCATCACCTTGTGCAACGGCCGGGGCATCCACGACGCCTCGACCTCGGAGTTGGCGATGGCATTGATCCTCGCCTCACTGCGCGGCATCCCCGATTTCGTGCGTGCACAGGACGCCGGCCACTGGCGCTGGGCGTGGAACCCGGCCTTGGCCGACAAGTCGGTGTTGATCGTGGGGGCCGGGTCCATCGCCCACGCGCTGGTGGCTCGGCTCGAACCGTTCGAGACCCAGGTGCGACTGGTTGGGCGCACCGCCCGGCCCGGGGTCCACTCGGTGGCCGAACTTCCCGATCTGCTGCCGGAGGCCGACGTGGTCGTGCTCCTGGTGCCGGCCACGGCTCAGACCCAGGGCATGGTCGACGCCGACTTCCTGGCCCGACTCAAGGACGGGGCGCTGCTGGTCAACGTCGGCCGCGGCTCCCTCGTGGTCACCGACGATCTGATCGCGGCACTGAACAGCGGGCGCATCTCGGCGGCTCTCGACGTCACCGACCCTGAACCCCTGCCCGACGGCCACCCCCTCTGGCGGGCCCCCAACCTCCTGATCTCGCCCCATGTAGGTGGCCCGAGTTCGGCGATGTGGCCACGGGCCTATGCCTTGGTGAGCGAACAGGTGCGCAGGTTCGCTGCCGGGGAGCCGCTGCTCAACGTCGTACCCCGAGAGCCGGGCGACCTGGCCCCCGCCCGGTCGTAGACTCCGCAGCGTGGCGGGCCGCATCCGAGAAGACGACATCGCGCTGGTGCGCGAGAAGTCGCGCATCGACGATGTGGTCTCCTCCTATGTCACGCTGCGCAACGCCGGCGGCGGATCCTTGAAGGGTTTGTGTCCCTTCCACGACGAGAAGTCGCCCAGTTTCCACGTGACCCCCAGCCGCGGGTTCTACCACTGTTTCGGCTGTGGGGAGGGCGGGGACGTGATCGCCTTCGTGATGAAGGTGGAGGGCCTGGGGTTCACCGACACCGTGGAGCGACTGGCCGAGAAGTTCGGGGTGCAACTGCGTTACGAGGAGGGTGGACCGGCCCGGCCCACCGGAGGCCCCCAGCGCGGGCGTCTCATCGAGGCCCACAAGGTCGCTGCGGACTTCTATCGCGACCAGTTGGGCACGCCGGACGGGCTCACCGCACGACAGTTCCTCTCCGAGCGTGGCTTCGATCGTGATGCCGCCGACCTCTTCGGTGTCGGGTTCGCCCCGCGTGGCAACGACGTGTTGGCGACGCATCTGCGCCAGCACGGGTTCAAGGACGACGAGGTGGTCGCCGCCGGTCTGGTCGGGGAGGGCCGCGGGCTCTACGACCGGTTCCGCGGGCGGCTGGTGTGGCCGATCCGCGACACCTCCGGTGACACCGTCGGTTTCGGCGCCCGCCGGATCTTCGAGGATGACCGGATCGAGGCCAAATACCTCAATACCCCGGAGACGGCGATCTACAAGAAGTCCCAAGTGTTGTACGGCATCGATCTCGCCCGCCGAGAGATCGCCCGCTCGAGCCAGTGCGTCGTGGTGGAGGGCTACACCGACGTGATGGCCTGCCACCTCGCCGGCGTACGCACTGCGGTGGCGACGTGCGGCACGGCTTTCGGTGACGACCACGCCCGCGTCGTACGCCGACTGCTGCACGATCACGAGGAGTTCCGTGGCGAGGTCATCTTCACCTTCGACGGCGACGAGGCCGGTCAGAAGGCGGCGCTGCGAGCCTTCGCCGGGGACCAGCAGTTCGTCTCCCAGACCTACGTCGCCGTCGAACCCGACGGCCTGGACCCGTGCGACGTGCGGATCCAGAAGGGCGATGAGGGGGTTCGCGACCTGGTCGCGAGACGCATCCCGCTCTATCGCTTCGTGCTGAGCAACGTGGTGCACCGCTACGACCTCGATCGTGCCGATGGCCGCATCGATGCCCTGCGCGAGGCGGCCAAACTGGTCACCTCGATCCGCGACCGGTCCAAGGTTGACGCGTTCGCCCGCGAACTGGCCGGGATGTTGGGCATCGACCCCCTGGACGCGCAGCGTGAGGTCCGTCGCGCCTCGGCGCGGGCCGGTTCCAAGACGGTGGAACCGAGCCCGCCTCCGGCCGACCCGGCCTCGACCCTGGCCGCCTTGCCCGACCCTCGCGATCCGCGGCTCCTGATCGAGCGGGAGGCGCTCAAACTGGTCATCCAGCAGCCGATCCTCACCTTCGCCTCGATCACCGAGGTGGAGGAGGACGACTTCACTCATCCGGCCTACCGAGCGGTGTGGCGGCTGGTGGTGGCGGCCGGAGGGCCCCGCGCAGCCACCGCGACCTGGGTCACCACGTTGACCGAGGCGGCCTCCGAACCGGCCTTGCGCCAGTTGGTGGGCGCCTTGGCGCTGGAGGCGCTCCCGGCCCGCACCGAGCCCACCGTCGACTACGCCACGGCCTACCTGTGCCGGTTGCGGGAACTGACCGCCCAGCGCCGCATCGCCGATCTCAAGTCGCGGCTGCAGCGCACCAACCCGGTCGAGCAGGCCACCGACTACAACCGGATGTTCGGTGAGTTGGTCGCTTTGGAGCAGCATCGGCGCGCTCTGCGCGATCTGGCGGTGGGGGACTCATGAGGTTCTGGGGGGCACCGCCCTCGATCAACGACCGGCTCGAGGGGGAGACTGCGTTGGCGTGGGCGCCACTGCCGACCGATCGACCCGAGGTCGGCTCGTGGCCGGAGGACAGTTGGCTGGTCGGCACCCGGGAGGCGCTGTGGGTGGTGTCCGAGACCGCCACCCGCACTCCGTGGGAGGCGATTGCCACCGCGCAGTGGGATCCGGACACGGAGTCGTTGGCCGTGGTGGGGGTCGACCACGGTCCCGCACGAGTGTTCGTCGTGGACCAACCCGGTCGGGTGCTCGAACTCATCCGCGAGCGGGTCACCGCTTCGGTGGTGGTTCAGCGGGCCGTCGCTGGTCTGCGCGGGGTCAGTGTGGTGGCCCGCCGGCCACCGGCCGGGGGTGCCGTGACGTGGGCTGTGGAGTACCCCGCCGAGGTCGACCTCAGCGATCCCGACGTGACCGCCATGGTCGGTGCCGCGATGCGAGCGGCTCAGGCCGAGTTCGATTAGTTTCACTCCGCGCGAGTTGCTATCGTTTCCCAGCGCGATCCCCTGTAGCTCAACTGGCAGAGCATTCGGCTGTTAACCGGAGGGTTGTTGGTTCGAGTCCAACCGGGGGAGCCAAACGAGTAGACCCGGCCTGATGGCCGGGTCTCTCTGCTTTTCTGGCGGGCTGTTCGGTCCGGGCTCTCTGGCCGTCGACCGGTCGAGGTGTGGCGGCCTAGTCGCCCCAACCCATCGGGAACACCTCGAAGGCGGCCGCCTTCGCCACTCCGAGTCGCGGGCCGACCGCGCGGGCGATGCCTTCGAGGAACTCCTCGGGGTCCCAGTTCTCCCAGCCGAGTCCGTCGATGTAGGCGCGGTGGGCTTCCAGGGAGGCCACTCCGGCCTGGAACGTGTCGGTCGTGTCGACCGCATGGGTCGCCTCGGGTGAACCGGATGCCCACACCTCGCGCACCCCTCCCCAGGGTTCGAGCCCGTCGACCAACTGATCGGTGAAGACCCAGCGGTTGCCGGCGTCTCGCACCGCGTCGAGGACGGCCCGCCCGGTGGCGATGTGGTCGGCCTGATTGAGGTTGCGGCCTCCGAAGGTGTCGCGGAAGTTGCCGGTGATCACGATCTCGGGTCGGTGTCGACGTACGACCTGGGCGATCGCGCGTCGCAGGGGTACGCCGTACTCCAACACTCCGTCCGGCAGACCCAGGAACTCCACTGTGTCGACCCCGACCACGCGGGCCGACTCGACCTGTTCGGCCTCGCGCACCAGCCGCGACTCCTCGGGGTGCAGGGCATCGATGCCAGCCTCACCGCTGGTCACCATGCAGTAGGTGACCTCCTTGCCCTGACCGGTCCACCGGGCGATCGCGGCGGCAGCCCCGAACTCCAGGTCATCGGGGTGGGCCACGACGCACAAGGCGCGTTGCCAGTCTTCGTCGAGTGGGGTCAGAGGCGGCGGCGGAGTGTCCATGACCCGAGGCTAGTGCGCCTGCTCACACTCGCCCCCCGATCCGGGGTAATCAGGCTCGATTCGTCGGTCCTGCACTGGGCGTCCCCTACGCTGAGGCAGTGAATACCGCCGACCCCGTCCCGTTCGATCAACTGGGACTCTCCCAACCAGTGCTGCGGGCACTGGCCGATGTCGGCTACGAGGCACCCTCGCCGATCCAGGCCGAGACCATCCCGCTCCTTCTCCAGGGTCGCCACGTCGTCGGGCTGGCCCAGACCGGCACCGGCAAGACCGCAGCCTTCGCGTTGCCCATCCTGAGCCAACTCGACCTGGCCTCGAAGAAGCCGCAGGCGCTGGTCCTGGCCCCCACCCGCGAGCTCGCGTTGCAGGTCAGTGAGGCGTTCGAACGCTACGCCCACCACATCAAGGGACTTCACGTGCTTCCGGTCTACGGCGGCCAGGGGTACGGCGTGCAGCTGTCGGCCCTCCGCCGTGGCGTGCATGTGGTGGTCGGGACTCCCGGCCGCGTCATGGACCACTTGGAGAAGGGCACACTCGACCTCTCGGAATTGCGTTTCGTGGTGCTCGATGAGGCCGACGAGATGCTCAACATGGGGTTCGCCGAGGACGTCGACACCATCTTGTCCGGGACCCCAGCGGAGAAGCAGGTCGCGTTGTTCTCCGCGACGATGCCTCCAGCGATCCGGCGGATCGCTCGTCGTCACGCCCCCGATGCCGCCGAGGTGACGGTCAAGGCCTCGACCCGGACCGCCACCAACGTGGCGCAGCGCTACCTCTACGTGGCCCACTCGAACAAGTTGGATGCGCTGACCCGGATCCTCGAGGTGGAGAACTTCGAGGCGATGATCGTTTTCGTCCGCACCAAGCAGGCCACCGAGGAACTTGCCGAGCGGCTGCGAGCTCGTGGGTTCTCGGCCACCGCGATCAACGGTGACATCGCCCAGAACCAGCGTGAACGCACCGTCGAGCAGTTGCGCAAGGGCAAACTCGACATCCTGGTGGCCACCGATGTGGCCGCCCGCGGACTGGACGTGGAGCGGGTCAGTCACGTCGTCAACTACGACATTCCCACCGACGTGGAGTCCTATGTGCACCGCATCGGTCGGACCGGTCGCGCCGGGCGGTCGGGCGATGCGATCAGTTTCGTGACTCCTCGTGAGAAGGGACTGCTTCGCTCGATCGAGAAGCACACTCGCTCCACCGTCGTCGAGATGCGTCTGCCCACTGTGGAGGACGTCAACGCGACCAGGGTGGCGAAGTTCAACGAGGCGATCACTGCCGCTCTGGGCGATGCTCAACTCGGACTGTTCCGCGAACTCGTGTCGGCGTACGAGAACGAGCACGACGTGCCGATCCGCGACGTGGCCGCGGCGATCGCGGTGTTGGCCCAGGACGGCGAACCGCTGTTGCTCACTCCGGAGCCTCCCGCCCCGCCCCGCGCGCGTCCGGCAGCCCAGTCGGGTCTGATGCGGTGGCGGATCGCGGTCGGCAAGCGCCACCGTGTGGAACCTCGCCAGATCGTGGGCGCGCTGGCCAACGAGGGTGGGCTGCGACGCGGTGACTTCGGGAAGATCGACATCATGCCCGGCTTCTCGATCGTGGAGTTGCCCGACCTCTCCGGCGATCAGCTGGCCGCGCTGGCCCACACCCGCATCTCAGGAGTGCTCATCGACATCCGCCCCGACAGCGGACCCTCGCGCGCACCGCGCCGCGAGGGCGGCCCGCGAAAGTCGTTCGATACCAAGCCGCGCAAGAAGCCGCGCCACGGCAGCTGAGCAGACGAGCGCTGGTCAGTTGCTGGGCCACATCGCGGCGACGCGGGGTGCCGATTCGATGCCTTGCCTGATCCCGGCGGCGATCGCCTGGGGTGATCGGCTCGGGTCGAGGACGCGGTAACCCATCGCCCACCGTGCTTCGCGGTCGGGGGTGATCACAACCCGTTGAAGGGCACCGGCGCGCCGCAACTGTGAGCGCACCGAGTGGTAGCGCGTCGTGGACACCGGCAACGGTGAGAGCACTAGCATCGCGTCGGCGTCGGTCACCAGATCGATGTTGGTGGGGGATCGGACACCACCGTCGATGTAGAAGTGCCCGTCGATCTCGACGGGGGGCCAGACCATCGGCACGGCGCAACTGGCCGCCACTGCGCGCACCAGGTCGACCCCGGAGGTGGAGTCGAACACCACGATCTCGCCGGTCTCGGCATTCATCGCGGCGATCCGCAGGTCGCGCCCCGGGGGCCACTCGGAGACGCCTAGCCGTTCACGGATGACCTCGACGCGATCGGGTCCACGCCACTGGTGGGCGCGCATGGAGACCTGGCCGATGCGGCGACGGCGCTCGATCGGTCCACCGGTGGAGACCATCTGCGGGATCGCTCGGACCATCGCCCCAGGGGAGAAGGTGCCGCCAAGGGCTTTGTCGCTGAGTTTGTTCTGCTCGGAGTCGAGTTCGTCGAGGTCACGGCAGAGCAGGAGCGTGCCGACCACCGAACCCGCGGAGGTGCCCAGGATCGTGTCGGCGTTGCGCACGTCGACCCCGGCCTCGCCGAGCCCCTTGAGCACACCCATCTCCCAGGCGATACCGGTGATCCCGCCACCGCCCAGCACGAGTGCGCTCCTCCCCATGCCTCCACGGTAGGCCGCAAGCCTCCTGGAGGCACTGATCCCACGTGTGGGGAACGTCACCGGCTTCTGCCCTCGACACGGTCGGGCGACCCTTCGTCGCTGGCCGAGTGCTTCGTCGGCGTACTCCTCGGCAGGCGGTATGGTCCATCGTGCCCGCGTGGCGCGGGGCGGTAGCTCAGTCGGTCAGAGCAGAGGACTCATAATCCTTGGGTCGTGGGTTCGAGCCCCACCCGCCCTACCTGATGTCAGCAGTTAATCCCTCCTCGGACACTGCGGCTGCCTCCTGATGTTGTGTCGAGTCACACCATCGACTGCGCTGCGCCCAGCCACGTGAAACACCAACGGCCGCCCCGGGGAACCGGGACGGCCGTTGTGTGATCGGGGTGTCAGTCGCAGCCCACCGCGCCCTTGCCGGCGGCGTCTTCACGCAGGACCGCGGTGCGCAGGTAGGGGTAGACCTCGACGACGTCGTCGAACTTGGCGATGGCGTCGGGGGTGGACACGGTCGGAGGCACGATGATCCGGTCGCCGGGCTTCCAGTCCACCGGGGTGGCGCATTCGCCACGGTCGGCTTCCTGGAGGGCGTCGACGGTGCGCAGGATCTCGTCGAAGTTGCGACCCGTGGACTTGGGGTAGGTCATCGAGAGCCGGATCTTCTTGGCCGGGTCGATCACGAACACCGAGCGCACCGAGGAGGTGTCGCCCTCGCCGGGGTGGATCATGTCGTAGAGCTCAGCCACGGTCTTGTCGGGGTCGGCGATGATCGGGTAGTCCACCGTGCACTGGCTGTACTCCTCGATGTCGCCCTTCCACTTCGCGTGGTCCTCGACGCTGTCGACCGAGAGCGCGATCGTCTTGACTCCGCGCTTGGCCCACTCGTCCTTGAGCTGGCCGACCCGGCCCAGCTCGGTGGTGCAGACAGGGGTGAAGTCGGCAGGGTGGGAGAACAGGACAACCCAGTTGTCACCGGCCCACTCGTGGAAGGCAACCTCGCCCTGCGAGGTCGCGGTAGTGAAGTCAGGGGCAGTGTCGCCCAAGTGCAAAGCCATCGTTGGTCTCTCTGCTTGAAGGGGTGCTTGAGTCCATAGTGCACCCTGGTTCAACCCCCCTGTGCAGGGTGTCCTGACTGTGGACAGGTCTCCCGAACAGCGGTGCTTCGGCTATGCGCCGAGCCTTCAGCAGGCGGCGTCGTACGTGCCCCGGTTGCCCTGGGGCGCTGCGATCGACTTCGCGTTGGGCCGACTCAAGGTGTAGTAGCGGGCCCAGTCCATCTGCATGCGGCCACGGTTCATCCGGGCGCCTTCGTTGGCGATGAGTCGGTAGCGCAGCTTGTACTTGACTCCGGTCAGAGCCTCGTCGCGGCGCTCGGTCATCAGCACCTTGCCCTCCATGAACCACGAGATGTGGTCCTTGGTGATCTCCACGGCGTAAGTGTGGAAGTCGCGGGTGTTGACCGGGTGCGCGTTGGAGTCGGAGAACTCGTTGTTGGGCAGCGAGCGGGCGTTGAAGTTCGCCGACTTCGCACCGAGACGGAACGTCGCCAACTGGATGGTCTGTGCACCGCAGTGGAACTGGTCGGCAGCCGAGGGGACCAACTCCACGGCCACGCGGTACGGCGTGTGGCCGAACTCGTATTGCCGGGTTCGCATGCTGGTCTCCCAGCGACCGTACGTGCGCGCGTTGCCCGGGAAGGTCGCAATCAGGGTGCGGCCCTTGGCCGGTCCGTTGAGGGTCAACTGCCCGTGCTGGTTCTGGATCGTGGGGGCGCCGGCGTTGCGGACCCAGCCGCTCCCGAGGGGCCCGACGAACCCGTCGTGCCACGCCGCGTTGCCCCAGCGATAGACCTTGGCGGTGTTGATCGGCGGCATGCCGGTGGCCAGGTCGCCGGTGAACGGCTCCGGCGTGCTCAAGGCGAGAGCGAGAAGGGCGGCTCCGGCAGGGAGGAGGGCACGACGCAGCGAAGTCACAAAGCGCATTCGGACACCGTAGGTGAGATCGCCAGTGATGGGAATTCGGGCCTAGACCGGTCCAGACACGCTGCCGTAATCACGGGCTCCTATCCTGGTGAGGGAGGTGAACGTCATCGAGCCGGTTGTGCTGCGTGACGGGTCCGCAGCGGTCTTCTGGCCGCTGCTGCCAACAGATCGCGAGCTTCTCGCTGCGGCCTACGCCGACTTGTCCCCTGAGTCTCGGCGGCGGCGCTTCCTGGCCGCGGTGGATCGATTGACCCCGGCGATGCTGGATCGGCTGGTCGACGACGTCGACGGGATCAATCACATCGCACTGGTGTTGTTCGCTGAGGACGGCCAGGAGGGTCGTTTCGACCCGGTCGGGGTGGGCCGGATCGTGCGCTACGACGAGGACCCCGACACCGCCGACATCGCCGTCACGGTGAAGGACGAGTGGCACAACCGGGGTGTCGCCACCGCCCTGTTGGCGGAGTTGGTGCGCCAGCGCCCGGTCGGGGTGACCCACCTCCTCACCGAGGTCCTGGCCGACAACCCCGCGTCGTTGGCGATGCTCAAGCGCCTCGGTCCCACCCGCACCGAGCGTGAGGGGAGCGGAGTCTTGGAGGTGCAGGTGGACCTGGGCGGTGCCGGCACCTGGCGCGAGGACCTCACGGGTGCTCCCGGAGAGTCCCGCTCGATCCGGTTGCGCTGGCCGTGGCGATCCGTCGATGCCGCCGGTTCGGCTGCTGAGGCCGATGTCGAGACCCATTCGCAGTCTCCGTCAGCTACAGAGCCAGAGCCAGAGCCAGAGACAGAGCCCTCCGGCGCCTAGCCGACCTGACCGCTGTCGGCCAGCGAGCCCGTGGAGGTGCCCGAGTCTGTGTCTGTGTCGGGGTCGGAGCCTGATTCGGGGTCACTGTCGGTGTGCGCGGCGTCGCGGATCTCCCCGACCAGTTCCTCGATGACGTCTTCGAGGGTGGCGATCCCCAGCATGGCGCCGTCAGGCCCGGTGACACGGGCCATGTGGGAGCCCTTGGCCTGGATGACGGCGAGTGCGGCCTGCAAGGTGGCGGTCTCGGTCACATTGGCGAACGGGCGGATCCATTTGTCCTCGATGGTCTTCGCGCGCCCTTGAGGATCGTCGGTCAACACATCCTTGATGTGGATGTAGCCGACCAGTTCGCCCTCGGACTCCACCGGGAACCTGGAGAAGCCGGTCTCGGCGCAGAGCGCTTCGACCTCATCGACGCGGTCGCCGCGCTCGACGGTCTTCAGTGTCGAGATCGGTAGCAGGACGGTCGCCACGGTCCGCGTGGTGAACCCCAGTGCGCCGGACAACCGCTCGTACTCGCCTTCTTTGAGCAGCCCTTCGTCGCGGGACTCATTCACCAGCGCCTCGACCTCCTCCTTCGTGAAGGTCGAAGCCACAGCACTGGCCGGCTCGAACCGCAAGAGGCGTACGACGGCGTCGGCGATCCCGTTGAGCAGGGCCACGATCGGCCGGAAAAGGGTGACGAAGGCCATCATCGGCGCGCCCAGCACCAGGGCGGCGCGCTCGGGGCCGGCCAGAGCGATGTTCTTGGGCACCATCTCGCCCAGCACCACATGCAGGTAGACGACGATCCCCATCGCGATCGCGAAGGCGATCGGGTGCAGGAGGTTGGCGGGCAGGTGCAGGGCGTGCACGGCCGGCTGGATCAGGACTGCGAGGGCGGGCTCGGCCACCGCACCCAGACCGACCGACGCCAAGGTGATGCCCAACTGCACCGCCGCCATGACCGTCGAGAGGTTGTCCATCGCGCGCAGGGCGCTCTTGGCCAGCGTCGACCCGGCAGCAGCCCGCGGCTCGAGTTTGGTACGCCGGGCCGCAACCAGCGCGAACTCACCGCCGACGAAGAAGGCGTTGGCCAACAGCAGGAAGAGTCCGACCCAGATCGCCGTCGAGGTGCTCATGAAGCGGCCTCCTCGACGCGGCGGATGCTGAGCCGGTCCACGCGCAGGCCGTCCATGCGCATCACCGTCAACTCCGCGAAGATCGCGGTGGCCTCGGCGTCATCGTCGTCCTCGTCGTCGATCTCGGCAGGCAGCGGCACCAGCACCGAGTCGCCCTTGGTCGGGATGCGACCCAGGCTGCGGATGAAGAGGCCGGCAACGGTGTCGTAGTCCTCGTGTTCGGGGAGTTCGAGGCCGGTTCCCTCACTCACCTCGTCGGGCCGCAACAGCCCGGAGATCACCCAGGAGCCGTCAGGTCGTTGACGCAGTCTGGAGCGGTGCCGGTCGTGTTCATCGCTGATGTCGCCGACGATCTCCTCGACGACGTCCTCCAAGGTGACCACGCCCGCGGTGCCGCCGTACTCGTCGGAGACCACAGCCAGTTGGAAGCCCTCACCGCGCAGGAGGCCCAGCAAGGGGTCGAGCCGCAGTGACTCCGGCACCACGATCGCGTCGACCATCACCTCGCGCACGAACGTGGTGTCGCGTTCGCCTCGCGGAACCGCCACGGCCTGTTTGACGTGGACGGCTCCGACGACACTGTCGGCGGAGTTCTTGGTCACGGGGAACTTCGAGAGTCCGGTGCTGGCGGCCAAGGTGATCAGTTCGGAGACGGGTGCGTCGAACTCCACCGACTCCATGCGCACCCGTGGCGTCATGATCTCCCCGGCGGTGCGCGGCCCGAAGGCCACCGATCGCTGCACCAGCGAGGCGGTGTCGGTGTCGAGCTTGCCCTCCGATGCCGATCGGCCGGCCAGGGAGGCCAGTTCGTCCGAGGAGCGCGCCGAGCGGAGTTCCTCCTTCGGTTCCATGCCGAGGAGGCGGACGACCGCGTTGGCCGATCCGTTGAGCACCCAGATGGCCGGGAGGGTGATCGTGGTGAAGAGTCGCTGGAAACCTTGCATCGCTCGCGCCGTGGCCATCGGCGCGGACAGGGCCACCTTCTTGGGAACCAGTTCCCCGAAGATCATCGTGACGATGGTGGCCAGCACCAATCCGAGGGAGAGCGCGATGCCGGGCACCGCCCGACCGGGAACACCCAGCGCGGTCAACGGAGTGGAGAGCAGGGAGGCGATCGCGGGTTCGGCGAGGAACCCGATGCCCAGGTTGGTCAGGGTGATGCCGATCTGTGCTGCTGAGAGTTGGGTGGACAGAGTGCGCAACGCCCGCTGAACCCCGGTGGCGACTTCGTCACCCTCAGCGGCCGCGCGGTCGACAGCGGCGCGGTCGACGGCCACGAAGGAGTATTCGGCCGCTCCGAAGGCGCCGCAGAGGACGACCAGCAACAACGCGATCGCCAACAGCACCCAGTCCATGCGGGTCATTGTTGCCGATTCGTGGGCGCACCGTTGCCCGACGTACGCCAACGAACTGTCGGAGGTCCCTGCTTGAGTTCAGGTGACGAAACCTGACCCTGGCCGACCGGCGAGCCGGAACTGCAGGAACAAGCAGGTCGTTGAGCAGTCAAGCGCGGAGGTCATCATGTTGAGATTCGTCCCAGCGGGCAGGTCCCATCGTGGTCTGGTGCGCCGAAACAACGAGGACGCCGGCTTCATCGGATGCACCTGTCTGGTGGTGGCCGATGGAGTCGGCGGATCGCCGGCAGGCGAGGTGGCCTCGGCCACGGCCGCCCACGTCGTGTCGTCCAATGCGCGGCAGCGCGTGGGCCTACGCCCTGTCTCCGTGCTCCGAGGCGCGGTGCAGTCTGCCCACCTGGCGATCTCGGAGGGGGTCGCCCGCCGCCCCGACTGGGAAGGCATGGCCACCACGCTGACCGCGGTCCTCACCGACGGTCAGCGGGTCGGGCTCGTCCACGTGGGGGACTCCCGTGCCTACCTGTTCCGCGAGGGCAACCTCCGGCAACTCACCAACGACCACACGTGGGCGGGCGAACTCCTCGCGCTCGGCGATCTGACCGCTGAGGAGGCGCGCCACCACCCCTACCGCAACGTGGTCGTGCGTTCACTCCATGGGGACTCCGACGAGGCCGGTGACTTGATCGATCTGCGCCTGCGGCCGGGGGACCGGTTGCTCCTGACCACCGACGGGGTCACCGATCTGGTCGACGATGAGATGCTCACGACCGTCCTCGACCGAACCGACGACGACGAGGTTGCGGTGGCCGCGATCGAGGCGGCGGCGCTGCGCCTGGGTGGGCGCGACAACATCACTGTCGTGGTGGCCACCGTGGCCGAGGCATCACGGTCAGGCAGCCAGGCAGGCACGCCACTGGGAGCAGCCTGCGACCGGCTCAACATCCTCGACGTCGATGACCGCTCCTGGGGCGCACTGGCCTAGGTCGACTAGAACACGTTTCAGTAACGTGTCAGAATCCGCGCCATGGACGTCACTCGACCGCGCCTAGAGGGCACTGTGGCCGTGCGTGACGGGCGGCGCCTCTCCTTCGCGGAGTTCGGCACCCCCGATGGCTCGCCGGTGGTGTGGATGCACGGCACACCGGGGGGCCGTCGGCAGATTCCGGTCGATGCGCGGGCCTTCGCCGAGGAGTACGATCTGCGCCTCATCGGGATCGACCGGCCAGGGATCGGCCAGTCGACCCCTCACCTCTACGACAACATCTTGGATTGGACCACCGACCTCGACCTCGTGGCCGACCAACTCCACATCGACACCATGCGTGTGGTCGGTCTCTCCGGAGGTGGCCCCTACGCCCTTGCCGCCGCTGCCGCCCATCCGGATCGGGTGCACGCGGTGGGTGTGATGGGGGGAGTGGCGCCCACTCGGGGCGTTGACAAGGTCGGCGGCGGGGCGGTCGCGTTGGCCACGCGCTTCCGGACTCTGCTCGAGGCCACCCGGGTCCCCTTCGGTTTGGGCCTGACGTACGCCATCCGAGCGGCGCGTCCCTTCGGCGGCCCCCTGATCGACACGTACGCCGCCTTCCAGCCCGCCGGCGACAAGGAGTTGTTGGGCCGCCCAGAGTTCCGGGCGATGTTCCTCGACGACCTGGTCGGCGGCACGAGACGCCAGGCGACGGCGCCGGTCTCGGACCTAGTCCTTTTCACCCGACCATGGGGCTTCGACCTGGCCGACGTCACGGTGCCGGTCCGCTGGTGGCACGGGGATGGCGACCACATCGTTCCCCTGGCCCACGGCGAAGAGGTCGTCGCTAAACTCCCTGACGCCGCGCTCACGGTAATCCACGGGCACAGTCACCTGGGTGGACTCTCGGTGGCCCGCGAGGTGCTCAGCACCTTGTTGGATCTCGGCCCGCGGCGCGCGTCGGCGCGCTAGGGGAATCGCCCGGGACTCCTCCTGCTTGTCCCCAGGCTTCACATCGCTCACAATAGGAGCACAACCTGACATAGGTCACAGTGATCAACTCCTGTCCGTGCAGAGGCCGCTGGGGAAGGCGTCGCCTCGACGCTGGTCGGACGAGGAGGTCATCGTGACGATTCACTCCACCCGTGGCGTGCTTTATGTGCACTCCGCGGCTGCTGCATTACTTCCGCACATCGAGTCTGCGGTCAGCAACGTCTTGGCCATGCCGATCAAGCTCGACTGGACCCCCCAACCTGCACAACCCGGTGCTTGGCGCGCGGAGTTCTCCTGGGCCGCCGACGCCGGCACCGCAGCCGCCCTCGCCTCCGCGATGCGTGGTTGGGAGCGCATCCGTTTCGAGGTCACCGAGGACAAGACCCCTGCGACCGAAGGCGCCCGCTACTCCTACACCCCGACCCTGGGTATCTTCCACGCCGTCACCGGCCTGCACGGGGACATCCTGATCCCCGAAGACCGGCTCAAGAGCGCGGTCGTCAAGGCGGCCCTGGGTGACGTCTCGTTGGTCGGTGAGATCGACAAACTGCTGGGCAAGCCGTGGGACGACGAACTGGAGTCGTTCCGCTACGCCGGGGACGGTGCCCCGGTCAAGTGGCTGCATCAGGTGGTGTGACTCGGGCGACCCGATCTGGTCTTCGTTGAGGACCGGTCGGCGCTTAGAGCGGAATGTTGCCGTGGTAGCCGCGCATGCACAGCCCGGCTCCGTTGATCGCCGCCGCGATCGCTGATCGGGTGGCGGTGGGCTCGACGACCTCGTCGACCACTCCGATCCTGACCGCGGTGTCAATTCCACCGGCCAGCCGGGTGTGCTCCTCGGCCAGTTCGGCCTCGACCTGGGGGCGTACGTCGGCAGACACCTCGGCCAGACGACGCCGGTGGAGGATCCGCACTGCCGCCACCGCGCCCATGACGGCCACTTCCGCGCCCGGCCAGGCCAGCACCTTGGTAGCGCCCATCGAGCGCGCGTTCATCGCGATGTAGGCGCCGCCGTAGGTCTTGCGGGTCACGACCGTGACGCTGGGCACGACGGCTTCGCCGAAGGCGTGCAGCAGTTTGGCCCCGCGACGGACCACGCCGTCCCACTCCTGACCCACCCCCGGCAAGTAGCCGGGTACGTCGACGAGCACAATCAGGGGCAGGCCGAACGAGTCACACATACGCACGAAGCGGGCCGCCTTCTCCGCACTGGCGGAGTCGAGACAGCCGCCCAGGCGCAGCGGGTTGTTGGCGATCACTCCGACTGATCGGCCACCGAAGCGCCCCAACGTGGTGACGATGTTGGGCGCCCAGCGGGCATGCAGTTCCTGGGCGGTGCCTGCGTCGAGAACCGCTTCGACCAGGGGGTGCACGTCGTAGGCGCGCTTGCGAGACTCGGGCAGCAAGGCGGCCAGGTCGACGTCCTCGACCATGGTCTCGTCCAAGGAGCCCTGGGCACCGAGGAGGTGGGCAATGTCGCGGGTGCGGCCCAGCGCCTCTTCCTCGGACTCGGTGAGCACATGGACCACACCGGATCGACGTCCGTGTGGCTCCGGGCCACCCAGACGGGCCATGTCGACGTCCTCGCCGGTCACCGAACGGACCACATCGGGCCCGGTCACGAAGATGCGGCCCTCCGGCCCGAGCACCACCACATCGGTGAGCGCGGGGCCGTAGGCGGCCCCGCCGGCGGCAGGACCGAGCACGACCGAGACCTGCGGCACCAGGCCGGAGGCTCGGGTCATGGCATAGAAGATCTCGCCCACGGCATGCAGCGAGAGCACTCCCTCACCGAGCCGAGCACCGCCGGAGTGCCACACTCCGATGATCGGCACCCGGTCGGTCAGGGCGCGTTGGTAGGCATCCACAACGACGCGGCAACCGTCGACGCCCATGGCGCCACCCATAACGGTCGGGTCGGAGCAGAAGGCGACCACGCTCTTGCCGTGGGCGCGTCCGATGGCCGAGGCCATCCCAGACGAATCGGGAGCGTGCAACCACTCCAGCGTGCCTTCATCGAGAAGTGCCGCCAGACGCACGCTGGGGTGACGAGGATCGGTGCTGACCTCGGGAGCGGCGGTGGCCGTCATGAGTGGCTCCTGAAAGCCACCGCGACGTTGTGGCCGCCGAAGCCGAATGAGTTGTTGAGGGCAGCGATATCGCCTGCGGGCAGGTCGCTGGTGGAGGTGGCCACGCGGAGGCCGATGTCCTCGGGATCCTCGAGGTTGATGGTTCCCGGAACCCGGCGCTCGTGGAGGGCCAGCACGGTTGCGATCGCCTCGATCGCCCCGGCGGCCCCCAGGAGGTGACCGGTCATCGACTTCGTCGAGGTCAGCAGCACCTGGTCGGTGTGACCATCCAGCGCATTGCGGATGGCACCCGCTTCGGCCACGTCGCCTTGAGGGGTCGAGGTGGCGTGGGCGTTGATGTGCACGATGTCGGCCGGGCTGAGACCCCCCTCGGCCAGGGCGATCCGCATGGCGCGGGTGGCTCCGAGTCCTGCGGGATCGGGTTGAGCGATGTCGTGGGAGTCGGCGGTGATACCGGCGCCGGCCGCCTCGGCGTACACCGTGGCCCCGCGGGCCATCGCGTGCTCATAGGACTCGAGTACGACGATCCCGGCACCCTCACCGAGAACGAAGCCATCGCGGCCCTTGTCCCAGGGCCGTGAGGCGCGGGCCGGTTCGTCGTTGCGCCGTGACAGCGCCATCATCTGCCCGAAGGCGGCCATCGGCAGCGGGTGGATGGCGGCTTCGGTGCCACCGGCCACCACGACGTCGGCGCGGCCAAGGCGGATCAGGTCGATGCCCAAGGCGATGGCCTCGTTGCCCGAGGCACAGGCCGATACCGGGGTGTGGACTCCGCCCTTGGCCCCGATGAACAGCCCTACGGCTGCGGCGGGGCCATTGGGCATCAGCATGGGGATCGCCAACGGGGAAACCCGTCGAGGACCGGAATTGACCAGATTGTCGTAATTCGACAACAGCGTGGTCACTCCGCCGATCCCCGAAGCCACCGCGACCGCGACCCGCTCGGGGTCGAGTTCGGTGATGTCCAAGCCGGAATCGGCCCACGCCTCCTGAGCGGCCACCATGGCCAACTGGCCACTGCGGTCGAGCCGGCGAGCCTTGACCCGGTCGAGCACGTCGCTGGGGTCGACCGCCACTGGGGCGCCGATATGGGTCGGCAACTGCTCTGCCCAGGGGTGCTCGAGCCGGGTGACCCCGGAGTCACCCCGACACAGGGCAGCCCAGGTGTCGGCCACGTCGCCACCCACAGGTGTCGTCGCGCCCAACCCGGTCACGAGCACTCGAGTCGTCATTGCCTTATGCGCCCTGGCTCTCGATGAAGGCCACAGCGTCGCCGACCGTCTTGAGGTTCTTGACCTGCTCGTCGGGGATGCTCACGCCGAACTTGTCCTCGGCGCTGACGACGACCTCGACCATGCTGAGGGAGTCGACGTCGAGGTCATCGACGAACGACTTGTCCAGTTGCACGTCGTCGGCCGGGATGCCGGTGACTTCCTCGACGACCTCGGCGAGGCCGGCGCGGATTTCTTCAGTGGTGGCCATGGGCCTTCCTTTCCATTTACAGGGTGGTGGTGTGGTGTTGCTCGTTAGGTGTTAGGGAACAGTGACGACCTGGGCGGCATAGCTCAAGCCCGCGCCGAAGGCGATCAACAGCGCTGTGTCCCCGGACTTGGCGCGGCCGTCGGCGAGCATCGCGTGCAGGGCCAGCGGCACACTGGCCGCCGAGGTGTTGCCGGTGTGGGTGATGTCGTTGGCGATCTGGACCTCGGGGGGCAGTTTCATCGCCCGCGCCAACGCGTCGACGATGCGCATGTTGGCTTGGTGGGGAACGAACACATCGAGATCCGCAGCGGTGATGCCGGACCTCTCGAGTGTTTGGTGGGCCACCTTGGCCATCTCATAGACCGCCCATCGGAAGACCGAGTTGCCCTCCATCACGAGGTGGGGCATGCGCGGGTTGTCGGAGTGAACGACTTCGCGCCAATCCTCCTTCTGCCGGATCAGGTCGTACTTACCGCCGTCGCTGCCCCAGACGACCGGCCCGATGCCGGTCTCATCGCTGGGCCCGACAACGGCCGCACCGGCGCCGTCGGCGAACAAGAACGCGGTACCGCGGTCGTCGGGGTCGGTGATGTCGGACAGGCGCTCGACCCCGATCACGACGGCGTACTTGGCCGAGCCGGCCTTCACCGCGTCGCTGGCCAGGGCGATGCCGTGGCAGAAGCCGGCGCAGGCCGCTGAGATGTCGAAGGCGGCCGCGTCAACGGCCCCGAGTTGGTGGGCGACCATCGTGGCCGCGGAGGGGGTCTGCAGCATGTGGGAGACGGTGGCCACGATCACCAGATCGACCTGGCTGGGCTCGATTCCGGCGTGTTCGAGAGCCTCGCGAGCCGAATTGACCGACATCACTTCGACGGTCTCTTCCGGTGTGGCCAAGCGCCGCTCGATGATGCCCGACCGGGTGCGGATCCATTCGTCACTGGAGTCGATGCGGTCGACGATCTCGGAGTTGGGCACGATGCGGCTGGCCCGGTGGACCCCGATTCCCAAGATGGCGGTGCTCATGCCGGCACCACCACGTCAGGGTAGAGACGCAACAGGGGTTGGCCTGGTGAGACCAGATCGCCGTCTTCGACCAGCCACTCCAGCACAGTGCCGCCGTGGGGCGCGACGACGGGAGTCTCCTCACGCAGACTGCGCACGCTTCCGATGCGAGCGGCCGGGACGAGGGTGTCGCTGATCTCCTCGCGGACGAAGGTGCCCTTGGCGGGAGCCACCAGCAGGCGCCAGGTCGGGGAGGTGTCGATCGTGGAGGGGGTCCCGTGGCGGTCGCAGAACTCTCGCGCCTGGTCGAGTTGGTCGGGGGTCTTGAGGGCAAAGGTCTCGACGCCGGGCAGTGC
The DNA here is from genome assembly GCA_937868075.1 of uncultured Marmoricola sp. Classification (GTDB taxonomy): domain Bacteria; phylum Actinomycetota; class Actinomycetes; order Propionibacteriales; family Nocardioidaceae; genus Marmoricola. The sequence goes on from CALMLL010000025.1 coordinate 55,887, forward strand.
CCGCTTGGCGATGCCGGTGAGGGTGCCGGCGGGCGGCATCTCCAGGATGCCGGTCACGCCGAGATCGGTCATGGTCTGCAAGCAGAGGTCCCAGCGGACCGGACGGGCCACCTGGGTCACGATGCGGCGTACGACGTCTCGCCCGTCATGGATCACGAGGCCATCGGCGTTGGAGATGACCGGGGTGCGGGGATCGTGGGTGGACACGCCCATTGCCAAACGACCCATGACCGAGACGGCCGGAGCCATGTGCTCGGTGTGGAACGCGCCTGCCACCGAGAGCGGCATCAGCCGCGCCTTGGCGGGTGGCTCGTCGGCGAGCGCGGCCAGTTGTTCCATGGTGCCGGCTGCGACGATCTGGCCGGGACCGTTGATGTTGGCCGGGGTCAGACCATGGGTGTGCAGGCTGGCCAGCACCTCGTCGCGGTCGCCACCGAGGATCGCGGTCATGCCGGTTGGCACGCTGGCGGCAGCGTTGGCCATGGCCCGGCCACGTTCGCGGACCAGCACCATGGCCTGCTCGGCGGTGATGGCGCGCGCGCCGGCGGCAGCAGTGAGTTCACCCACCGAGTGGCCCGCTACCGCACCGATCCGACCGAAGGCATCGGCCGGGTGTGGGAACAGGGCCAGCGCGGCCACCAGTCCGGCGCCGACCAGCAGTGGTTGGGCGACCGCAGTGTCGCGGATGGTCTCTGCGTCCGCCACGGTGCCGTAGTGCGCCAGGTCGATCCCGGCGACCGCGCCCAGCCAGTCCAGCCGCTGGGCGAAGGCGGTGTCCTCGAGCCACGGAGTGAGGAAGCCTGGAGTCTGCGCGCCTTGGCCCGGCGCAACGATGATGAGCACCCTGCAAGCCTGCCGTGTGTGCGGCGCCGGAGGCGTCTCCGCCGTGCACCAATACCGACCGGTTGATTTGTAGGTTTCCTACAAAGAACTCGTGTCCCCAGCGAGGCGACCCAACGTGAGGGCCACTCTCAGGGTGTAGGCGTCGCGGGCGTCCAAGGGTTGGAGCCCGGTCAGTTCCTGCACCCGCCGAAGCCGGTAGCGCACCGTGTTGGCGTGGACGAACAGCGCCCGGGCCGCAGCCTCCAGCGAACTCCCCGCGTCGAGGAACGTCTGGGCCGTTTCCAGCACCGCCGAGCCCGCCGTTGCCAATGGTCGGTAGATCTGGCTGACCAACCAGTCCACAGCATCCGCGTCACCCACCAGCGCCCGCTCCGGCAACAAGGCGTCGGCATGGATGACGTGGGGGGCGTCGACCCAGGCGCGGGCCACCCGATGGCCGGACAGAGCCGCCGCCGCTGATCGGGGTACGTCGTGCAACGAGTCCACGACCGGACCGATCACCACAGCCTCAGATCCGAGCACGGCCGAGAGCGCCTCGGGGGGCTCGGGATCGGATCCGCCGAGCAGGACCACCATGCGATGGCCCTGCACCGCGCAGAGAGCGTGCAGGCCGTGGTCTGCGGCCAGTTGGTGGATCACATCGACAGGGTTGGCGTCCCCGTCGGGCACACCGCCGACGACGGTGACGATGCGTGTGTGTGGGTCCCACCCCAGCGCGCTGGCGCGGGACTCGACGGTGCCGTCGGTCTCACCGCGCAGCACCGAGTCGACGACCAGGGCTTCTAGGCGGGCATCCCAGGCGCCGCGTTGCTCGGCGGCCCGGGCATAGACCTCGGCGATGGCGAAACCGATCTCGCGGCCGTACCTGGTCACCGCGGCGATCGCGTCCGGGGCGTCGTCGGGACCGAGGACGTCGACGAGGTTCTCCTCCACCACGCCAATCACCAGTCGGACCATCGCCACGGTGCGAGCCAGGCTGATCTGGCCCGCGAAGGCCCGGGGCGCCGCACCGAAGACGTCGTGGAGCACTTTGGGTCGGGGACGTTCATCGGCGGCGTACCAGTCGACGAAGCTGCGCACGCCGCCCTGGACAACCATGCCGATCCAGGCTCGCTCCTGGGCGCCGAGGTCGGTGAACCAGGGGAGTTCCCGTTCGATCCGGCTCACTGCGGTGGTGCTGAGCCGACCCACGGATTGCCGCAATCGCTGGGTGACGACTTTGGAGGGACCCACGCCGCGACCTTAGCGAGCATTCTGATTAACTGGTGGGTAACTTTGTGAGGCAACTGAAGTGCGTGCGAATCGGAGGACTGCGGTGGCGTCAGGTCTGGCAGTGCAGCAGGTCACGATCCACGGTCACCACCGGGCCTACGTGAAAGCCGGAAGCGGTCCGGCGCTCCTGCTGCTGCACGGTCTGGGCTGCGACCTTCACACCTGGGATCCCGTGATCAGGGAACTTGCCGAACGGTTCACCGTCGTGGCCCCCGACCTCCTCGGCCACGGCGAGTCGGACAAGCCCCGCGCCGACTACTCCATCGGCGGCTACGCCAACGGGATGCGCGACCTGCTCACCGTGCTGGGCATCGATCGCGCCACCGTGGTCGGGCACAGCTTCGGTGGAGGCGTGGCGATGCAGTTCGCCTACCAGTTCCCCGAACGCACCGAGAGGGTGCTCCTGGTCGCCCCCGGCGGTCTCGGCCCCGAAGTCAACCCTGCGGTGCGGGCGGTGACCTTGCCCGGGTTCCAGCAGGCGATGGCGGTGGCCACCTTGCCCGGTGTGCGCCACGTCGGTACGACGCTGATGCGCCTGCTCGCCTTGACCAAGTCGCCGGCGCTGCGTGACCTCGATGAGGTCGCCGCGATCTATGACTCCTTCCGGGACCCCGCCGCGCGGGCCGCGATCTCCCATGTGGTGCGCGCCTGTATCGACTGGAAGGGACAGGTCATCACGATGGCCGATCGGGCCTACCTGACGCGGGCGGTGCCGATGTGCGTGATCTGGGGGGAGGAGGACGCGGTCATTCCGGCCGAACACGCCGAGATCGCTCGCGTGCTCATGCCCGATGCCGACATCGAACTGGTGCCGGATTCGGGCCACTTCCCCCACAAGGACCACCCCGAGCGCTTCATCAAGATCCTCACCGACTTCGTCGACACCACCGAGTCGGCCCGCCACGATCACGACGAGTGGCGCGACCTGCTCAGCCACGGACCGGCCGCGCCGCGGGTGCGCGAGCGCGCCGGTGCCTTCCCGCGCACTCCGGTGCTGCGGCGCATCGGCAACGTCTAGCTGGCAGTCGCCGGTTCGGCCCCTGCGGTCCGGGCCCGCCAGACCCGGGCGAGCGCGAGCGCGGCGATGATGTCCCAGATTCCCCACCACGCGGCTACCAGTGCCATGCCTCCGAGCCCGTCGAAGAAACTGAACACCAAGAGCAGACCCAGTCCTGCGTTGCGGACACCGACCTCGAACGTCATGGCCTTGGTCGAGTCGGTCGGCAGCCGGAAGGCTCGTGCGATGGCATAGCCCAGGCCCAGCGCCAAGGCGTCGTGGAGGAAGACCGCGATCGCGACCACACCGATCCAGGACACGAAGATCCGCCAGTTGCCCAACAGGGCCACCAGAATCAGCGTACCCAGGGCGAGGAAGGCGATCGGGCTGACCACCCGCCCCGCCTTGCCGGCCATGCGTGGCCACACGTGGGCCACCGCGATGCCGACGACGAAGGGCACTCCGATCACGACCAGCACCTCGACCAGCATGTCCAGGGGATCGAGTTTGATCCGCCGCATGAGCGCGCCACCGGTGGGGTGCAAGCTGCCCCAGAGGGCGAAGTTGAGCGGCATCAAGAAGATCGCCAGGAGGTTGCTCACCGCGGTCATCGAGACCGACAACGCGACATCACCCTTGGCTTGGTGGGTGACGATGTTGGAAACGTTCCCCGGCGGGCAGCACGCCACCAGGATCATCCCGAGTGCCACCGATCCGCGCACGCCCAACACCAACGTGAGAGCGAAGGTGATCGCGGGCAGCAGGACGAACTGCGCGCCGACGCCGATCGCGATCGCCTTGGGTCGGCGGGCGGCGCGGCGGAAGTCCTCCACGGTCGTGTCCAGGGCGATCCCGAAGAGGATCGTGGCGATGATGATCCGCAGCAGCACCCGGGAGTTCTCGTTGAAGGCGATCGAGATGTCGTCGACACCGCCCGTAGGGGCCAGGAGTGAGACGACGGTCATCACATGGTTCATGAGGGGTCCCCCGATTCGGTGCGGCGTCCCTGGCGGAACACCTCGTAGGTCTGGGCGGTGGTTTTCGTGGGCAGTCCCGGGAAGTCCCTGCGCAGGCGGGTGTTGTCGAGCACGGGGCGGTGCAACAAGAAGTCCACCTGTTCGGGGCCGTAACGACCCACGCCGAGTGCCTTCATCACCTGCAGCGCTCGACGTACGACGGCGGGAGGGACGACCAGCACCGGTTTGCCCTCGATCCTGGCGATGTCTCGCATCGTCATCACCCCGTCACCGGCGAGGTTGTAGATCCCGGTACGCCGACTGCGGACCCCCGCCACCACGACGTCGGCCACGTCGTGGTCCCAGATGAAGGTGAAGGGCGAATCGGCGCCCCGGAAGGTGAGGATGCGACGACCCGTGAATAGGGCGGTGATCTGATTGTCGGTCCCCGCACCCAGGATCGTGCCCGGTCGAAGCACGAGCTGGCCCACCTGCGGGTGCAGCCGTCGGGCGCGGGCGAGGAGTTCCTCCACCGCCGCCTTGTGGCGGGAGTACGCGAACTCGGGATGGCCCGGTGTGGGGGTGTCCTCGGTGAGCAGGTGTCCGTCGTTGCGAGCGTCGTAGCCGTAGGCGGCCCCCGAGGAGGTGACGCTCAGGTGGCCCACGCCGGCCGCGACACAGGCGTCGACGACTCGTTGGGTGCCGCCGACCTCGATGTCCTCGAGTTCGGACTCGCTCATGCCCTTGGGAGGTTCGACGATCGCGGCAAGGTGGACCACCGCGTCGACGGCGTACTCGGTGAAGAGTGCGGCGAGATCGAGGTCGCGCAGATCCCCCTGGAGATAGGTGACCCCCTCCACGGGGATGCGCGGCGCGCGAATGTCCACGGCGATGGTGGTCTCGCCCGCCGCTGCGAGGCGTTCGACCACGAGGGTGCCGAGGTATCCGCAGCCGCCGGTGACAAGCACGCTCATGGTCAGCCCTTGGGCTCTTGGTGCATCTTCTTGAACGATTGCAGCCCAGGCGCCCACAGGTGCTCGACATTGTCGACCTCCACCGCGACGACCGCCGGACGGCCGCAGTCGCGGGCCCGCTCCAAGGCTCCAGACAGTTGACCGGGCTCGGTGACGTGCTCGCCATGGGCGCCGAACGCTTCGGCGAGCAGGTCGTAGCGGCAGGGGGCGAAGTCGGCGTACACGATCTGGTCGGCCGGCAGCGACTGGCCCAGGAGCATCTTGCGGGCCACGGTCGCCACGGGATGAGCCTGGATCTGCTGGCTCATCTTCACCATGCCCCACTGGCCGTCCACCATCACGACGTAGACGATCGGCAGGCCCAGCCGCACCGCACTCTCGACTTCGCTGGGGTGCATCCCGAACGCGCCGTCGCCGATCAACACGCACACCCGACGGTCTGGTGCTGCCACGGCGGCGCCGAGCGCCTGGCCCATGCCTGCTCCGAGCATCCCGAACTTGAAGGTCGACAGCACCGTGTTGGGGATCTCCGCGTGGTGGTAGAAGCTCGACCACACCACGGTGTTGCCGCCGTCGAAGACCCACACCGTGTCATCGGGCATGACCTTCTGTGCCGTGTGCGGCACCAGGGCCGGGTGGACCCGCGATCCCGCCGAGGGACTGAGTGGCTTGTCGAGGCGAGCCCGCTCTCGAGTCCAGGTCTCCCGCCACGTCTGCAGTTGCCGCGTTCGCCGGTCGTGATCGGGTACGCCGCCGAGGCGCTCCACAGCGTCGGCGAGGTCTCGCAGGGCTTCACGGGCATCGGCGAGCAGGGAGATCTCGACGGGCTTGTTGACCCCGAGCCGGTCGTCGTCGACATCGATCTGGATGGTCTTCTGGGTGGCCGGACTGGCCCAGTTGGGGGCCTTGCCCCACCAGTCGGTCTCGCCGAGGCGAGAACCGACCACCAGTGCGGTGTCGGCCGCGTTGCGCACGTCGTCGACGACCTCGAGCGCGGTCATGGGGATTGCTTCGAGGCGGGTCTCGGGAAGGGCGCCGCGGGCCGCCCACGAGGTGGTGACCGGCGCCGCGAGCAGACCCGCCAGCCGCGCCAACTCGGCCTCGGCGCCGGCGTGGTAGACCCCAGATCCGACATGGATGAGTGGTTGGGCGGCATCGATGAGCAGGCGGGCGGCGCGCTCGATCAACACCGGGTCGGCCTGCAGGGGGGTGACGCGGCGATAGGTGTGGGGAGCCCGCGCCGCGTCGGGACCCCAGCCGCTGGGCTGGTTGATCAGATTCTCGGGAATGTCCACATGCACCACACCGGGCCTGCCGGTGAAGCTCTCCCGGAAGGCCCGCCGGATCAACTCCGGGATCCGATCCGCAGATGGGCAGTAGCCGCTCCACTTGGTCATCGGGCCGGTGACCGCGGTCTGGTCGAAGTACTGGTAGGTGCCGCCCCGGTCGGGGTGGCCGATGCCGACCCGCCGCGCAGAGGTGATCAGGAGCACCCGGTTGCCCTCGCCCTCCTCCACCGCGACGCCGGGCAGCACGTTGGCCACTCCGGGGCCGTTGGAGGCGATGCAGACTCCGATGCGTCCGGTCAGTCGGGCATAGGCGCCGGCCATGTGTGCCGCGGCCGCCTCGTGGCGCGGGGAGTGCAACGTGATCCCGGCTTCTTCGAGGGCGCGGTAGAGCCCGAAATAGGTGCCGTCGATGATCCCGAAGACGTGTTCAACCCCTTCGGCTGCCAGCATGCGAGCGATCACCTGACCGCCGGTCAGTCCTTTGGCCATCGACTGCTCCTCCTCTGGTGCGGCTGAGGTGTCCCTTGCTTCTCAACGTAGAGGCCCGCCGCGGCGACTGTCTTGTGATCGCACGCCTCGCTCCGCGCTCTCGTTGTGGCTGGCCACAACTGTTGGCATAGTCCGGCCCATGTCAACCTCCTCCGACACCGGGCCCGGCACCGCTGTCCACCCACCGCCACGCGAGGACTGGAGCGCGATCTCCGACCTGATCGAGCGGGTTTCGGCCGAGTCTGACTTGTTGGAGTCGATCGCGGAGGAGGTGCGTTCCTCGATTCGGGAGATTGCCGGGGTCGAGGCTGCCGATGTGGCCCGCCACACTCGCGCACTGCTCTCGGCCTCGACACGGGCCATCGAGGCCAGGCGCGGACCGACCGAGGCCGAGCTCGGTTTCGTCGCCGACCTGGCGGTCACCCGAGCACGCCAGGGCGTCCCGATCCACGCGGTGCTGAGCGGGATCCGCATCGCCGAGCGCCGGATCTGGGCCCGCGCCGTACGCCGAGCGGGGGAGGCGGGTATCTCGGCCGATCTCGTCCTGCAGGCCCGCGAGTTGTACGACGACTGGGCCCATCAGGTGCGAGAACGCCTACTCCTGGCCCACCGAGCCGCAGAGGCCGACGAGAGCGGCCATCCGCGCGGTCGGGCACTGGTGCGTCGGCTCCTTGAAGGGGGCGCCCCGGCGGCGTTGGCCGCCGCGGAGGCGGGACTGCCGGGCATGGTGGTGGTGGGCGTCGCCCCCGGTCTGGTCGGTGCCGCGCGCGAATCACTGATCTCCCGCGTCTCTGCCCTGCCTGCCACGGTGGCCACCGTCGACGCCGGTGAGGTCGTCGTGGTCTCGCGAGGGATCCGATCCACGGGGTCGGACTCGCTGTTGGTCCTGGCCGGGCCCGGACCTGTCGAAGAGGTCCCGGTGCTGCGACGACTGGCCGTGACCGGTGCTCGGGCGGCCGCCACCCTGGGTCGCCGCGGGGTGGTGCACGTGGGTGAGGTGGCCAGCCTGGCCGCCCTCTGGGACCGTGCCGACCTTGCCGCCGCACTCGTGGAGCATCACGGCGCGGCGTTGGCACGACTCGGCCGCAACACCGCCGCCAATCTGGACACGGTTCGTTCCTGGTTGGAGCATCGCCAAGACACCGAGGCAACAGCCAGCGCCTGTTTCGTGCACCCCAACACCGTGCGTAACCGGGTGCACGCAGTGGTCGAACTCACCGGGCTCGATCCCCGGGATCCCTTTGCCGCCGTGGACCTGTGGTGGCTGTGTTCGACGTGGCCCGAGCGTCACGTAGCAGAGGGCTAGGCCGCCCCGCCCTCCTGCGGCACTCCGGAAACGGCCGTCGGATCGTCGATCCGGTAGCGGTCGAAGGCCTGCTTGACCACGGCCCGGTCCACCACGCCCTGGTCGGCCAATGCGGCCAGGGTCGCCACCACCACGGAGGGGGCGTCGACGTGGAAGTAGCGCCGTGCGGCTGCACGAGTGTCGGCCAGACCGAACCCGTCGGTGCCGAGCACCCGGAAGTCACCGGGAACCCAGCGGGCGATCTGCAGCGGGACCGCGCTCATGTAGTCGGTGACCGCGATCACCGGTCCAGGCGCGTCCTTGAGTGTGTCGGTCACGAACGGCACGCGTGCCTCACCCTCGGGGTGAAGCAAGGCGGCTTCCTCGCTGGCGAGGGCGTCGCGGGCCAACTCGTTCCACGAGGTCACCGACCAGGTGTCGGCGGCAACTCCCCAGTCCTCGGCGAGCAGCCGCTGGGCTTCGGCGATCCACGGGAACGCGACTCCCGAGGCCAGTAGTTGTGCTCGCGGCCGGTCGTCGGCACCGGCGGGTGGCACCGCAACGTGGTGAAGCCCCCGGAGGATGCCCTCGACATTGACTCCGTCGGGCTCGGCGGGCTGGTCGACCGGTTCGTTGTAGACGGTTACGTAGAAGATCACGTCTTCACCGTGCGGGTGGGCCTCGGTGGCGCCGTACATCCGCTCGAGGCCGCTTCGCATGATGTGGGCGATCTCGTAGGCGAAGGCGGGGTCGTAGTGCACGACCGCAGGGTTGGTCGCCGCGAGCAGCGGTGAGTGCCCATCTGCGTGCTGGAGCCCTTCGCCGGTCAGCGTGGTGCGGCCGGCGGTGGCGCCGATGAGGAAGCCGCGCGCGAGTTGGTCGGCCATGGCCCAGATCGAGTCGCCGGTGCGCTGGAAACCGAACATCGAATAGAAGATGTAGAAGGGGATCATCGGCACCCCGTGGGTGGCGTACGCCGACCCGGCAGCCGTGGCCGAGGCCACCGATCCGGCTTCCGAGATGCCTTCGTGCAGGAGTTGCCCCTGCGGGGATTCCTTCCACGCCATCAACAGTTTGCGGTCCACCGACTCGTAGTGCTGCCCCAGCGGGTTGTAGATCTTCTGGGTCGAGAACATCGAGTCCATGCCGAAGGTCCGGAACTCGTCGGGGGCGATCGGGACGATGCGCGGCCCGATCTCCGGGTCCTTGAGCCAGTCCTTGAGCAGTCGCACTGCAGCCATGGTGGTGGCGACCTTGGTCTTGCCGGTGCCTTGCTTCAACTCGCTGTAGACCGCATCGCCGGGCAGTTTGAGCATGGTCGGCTGGACCCGACGCTCGGGCACCCAGCCGCCGAGTTCGATGCGCCGGTCGAGCATGTAGCGGATCTCGGGAGAGTCCATGCCGGGGTGGAAGAAGGGCGGTGCTCCGGTCGCCTCGTAGGAGGCGTCGATCTCCTTGTCCGACATCGGGATGGAGATCCGGTCGCGGAAGGCTTTGACACCCTCGGGGGTGAGCTTCTTCATCTGGTGGGTGGCGTTGCGGCCCTCTAGGGCTTCCAGGGTCCACCCCTTGACGGTGTGCGCCAAGATCACCGTCGGCTGGCCGACGTGCTTGGTGGCGGCGTCGAAGGCGGCGTACACCTTGCGGTAGTCGTGACCACCGCGGGGGAGTCGTTCGATGTCCTCATCGGAGAGGTGGGCCACCATCTTGCGCAGGCGGTCATCGCCACCGAAGAAGCTCTCGCGCACGTAGGCGCCCGACTCCACCGACAGTGTCTGGAACTGCCCGTCCGGGGTGGAGTTCATCCGGTTGACCAGAACGCCGTCGACGTCGCGGGCCAGGAGTTCGTCCCACTGGCGGCCCCAGACCACCTTGATCACGTTCCAGCCGGCGCCACGGAAGTAGGCCTCGAGTTCTTGGACGATCTTGCCGTTGCCGCGCACCGGGCCGTCGAGTTGTTGCAGGTTGCAGTTGACCACGAA
>CALMLL010000026.1 GCA_937868075.1 uncultured Marmoricola sp.
CTCGACGAGCATGAGGGCTTGGGTGCCGGTGCGGATCAGGTTGAGGGAAGAGAGGAGGCGCACGGTGCTGGGCAACACCCGGAAACCTGCGACCGCGAAGATGGCCAGCGTGCTTAGCGCTCCCGACGACGGGTCCTGCACGTAGGCCATCACGGTCATGATCCCGACACCCAGGATGAAGAGAAGTTCCAGGGCGTACTTGGGCAGGCTGTCCAAGAAGGACGAGAGTCGAAGCGCCATGGCGACGTTCATGCGCGCAGCGCCATAGCGATCGACGAAGACCTGCTGTTCGTTGCGTAGCTTGATCTCCTTGATGCCGCCCAACGCCTGCAGGGCCGTCTGTCCGGTGACATAGGAGTTGTGGATCAGTGCCTCACCGGCCCGGATCGAGTGCTTCTTGACCCATCGCTGGAGCGAGAACCCGGCTAGGCCGAAATAGAGCACGACCGCGATAGTGGGGAGGGGGGAGAACCACAGCAGCGTCAGCGACATCGCCACGATGGTGATCGCCTCGGTGATGATGTTCATGCCCCCGCTGATCACCTGGCCGTAGACCGAACTAACGCTCTCGTTGAGCATGCGAAGCAGATCAGCAGTGCCGCGCTGCACGTGCATCGAAATCGGGGCGCGCAAGAAATAGGACAGCAATTGCTGGGATGTCCGCACCCCTTGGGAGTTGACAAACCCTAGGGTCCACCAGCGGATAGCCAGGGAGGCGAGCCCTTTGAAAAGGAATCCGAAGAACACCATCATGGCGATGTAGCCGGCCAGTTTCTCCACCGGGGGGAACCCGAAAAGCCGCTTCAAGAACAGCAACAGGCCGTTGCTCGAAGGCTGGTTCAGGATCAACTGCATCAGCGGCATCACCAAGATCACCGCACCCACCTCGGCAAATGCCAAGAAGACCGAGCCTGCAGTGGCCAGCGCAAACCTCCGACGCGTCTGTGCGTCGAAGAGCACCAGCACGCGACGGAAGAGTGTCAACACGGGCACGTCCTGGGGTTTGAGGGGCAATATGCGAGTTTAGTCGACCTTCACTCCGGGACGCCCCATGTCGGGTTGGGAGGCAGTTCCCACCGAGGGTCACGGATCGTGTGCCAACCGGGGTCGAGTTGTTCGGCCTTGCCATCGCCGATCCGGGCGTGGAACCAGGGCGCCACAACCTGGTTGCGGTTATCGGCCCCCTGGTCGGCGTGCAGCACGTTGGCGACGTACGCCGCCCAGTAGCCGAACGTGCTGTTGGTCAGCGCGATCCTCCTGGCCGAGGCGATGGTGGCGAAGTTCTCTCGGGCCGACTCACCGGGCTCACAGAAGGTCAGCGAGTCGGTGTAGTCCCGCAGCCAGCCCAACGTCTCGCGGCACCACGTCAGCCCGTCGGTGACGAGGTGGATCCGCGGAATCGGACCGCCGACCTGAAGGGACAACTCCACGGCCTGTCGGATGTAGTCGGACTGATCGAAACCATAGGTCTGGAAATGCACCGGATGGGAGTAGTAGTCCCCCCGCCGAACATTGATCACCAGGTCGTCGACGCCGAGTTCGGTGGCGGGATGTTCATGCAGGGCGCCGCTGGGCAGCAGGATCTCGCGGACGAACCGGTGAAGGGTCTCGCCGTCGTAGTCCACGCCCCAGTCCTGATGCATGCCCATCACGCGTAGGTCACCGAATCTGACCTCCTCCGGCGCTACCACCAGGCGGCTGGCCTGCGGGATGGCCTCAAGCCAGGGGCGCATGGCTGCAGAGGTGCGCGCCCGCACGTCGAGGCCGCTGGTCTGGTCGCGGTGCGCACGGAGCCAGTGATAGAGGAAGTTCCCGAGGTTGACGTTGTCCGGCACCCACAAAACCTGCCGCGGCCCGCGACGCACGACCGAGAGCAGTCTGGCCTTGAGTTCTGCGACGCGCATCAGGTCACCGATGGGCGGGCGGCGTAGTGGAGGCAGTAGGAGACACGATCCATTGCCGGAGCCGGGTTGGCGTCATGGGCCAAGCAGCATTCGACCTCAAGTCCGGACTCAGCCAACTCCTGCTGCTGTCGTGCCTGGGTGGTGTAGTGGGTCAGGAGTTGGTAGTCGTGCCCCTCGTCGTTCAGCAGGGCCCATCCGTCGCCGTACTGCTGCTGTCGCTGCATGCGTCGGTGGCGCATGGCGGTCGCGGGGAACCTCACGGCACTGCGCAGCCAGGACCTTCGCAGGCGAGGTCGACTCAACCGCGGTGCCTTGATCGGCTGCTCCACATCGAGATTGTGAGTGGAGAAGACGAACACACCGTCGGGCGCCAGGACGCGCCGCACCTCTCGCAGCACCTGGGCGCGGTCCTCGTGCGGCACATAGTCCATGCCGTTGAACGAGAAGACCACCGCGTCGAAGGAGTCGTCACCGAAGTCGCTCAGGTCGCGCGCGTCGCCGACTCGAAGATCGACGCCCAGGCAGCGTTGTCGAGCCGCGTCGATCAGTGCGGGGACGTAGTCGATGCCGACGTAGTGCGCGGCCGTCGGCGCAAGCACGGCGGTGGTCCGCCCACCGCCCACGCCAAGGTCAAGTACTCGGCCCGAGAGGTGGTCGGCGTAACTGGTGAAAAGGGCCTGCTCGGGGGTTGGAATCTCCGAGTACGCCGCGTAGAAAGCCACGGCCTCCGGACTGCCATAGGCGAGGTGGTTCGACGCCGACGAGTCCATGCGGTCATGCTAGTGCGGTGCTGTGGTTCATGACCCCCGATCTGCCCGCCATGAGTGGCGGCCTGCGGGTCATCTACGGATTGGTCGAGCACCTCAACGAACTGGGCTTCCACGCCTGCGTCTGGCACGGCACGCCGGGCCATCGCTATGAGTCCTTCTCGAGCCGCGCGCCGGTGGTGACCGGCCGCAGTGTGCACCTGGCCGAAGGCGACGTGGTGGTGATGCCGGAGGTGGGTGGCGCCAAGTGGGCAGACCTCAATCCGGAGGTCCCGACGGTGATGCTGGTACAGGGGGTCGACTTCCTCTTCGCCGACGCCGGGTTCACCACGCCGACCCAGCACCCCTATCCGGGATGGCCGCAGGCCGCGGCTGCGATCACGGTCTCCGAGACGATCGCGGAGTTCCTGGCCGGTGTGCTGCCGGAGGGCTTCCCCCTCTTCCGCGTGCCTCTCGAGATCGACACCCAGTTGTATCGCCCGGGGGTCAAGGAACCGCGCATTGCCTTCATGCCGAGGCGACGGCGAGAGGACCTTCTCTCGGTGGTGCATCTCCTCCATCGGCGAGGCGCCTTCGCCCGTGAGTGGGACCTTCTCCCTATCGACAACATGTCGGTGGAGCAGGTGGCCGAAGCCATGGGCCGGGCGGCGATCTTCCTCAACGCCGGGGAGCGCGAGGGCTTCGGGCTGCCGGGTGCCGAAGCACTGGCAGCCGGCTGCCACGTGATCGGGTTCAGTGGGCACGGGGGGCGGGAGTACATGCTCCCGGAGTTCTCCGAGATCATCCCCGAATCAGATGTCGTGGCCATGGCGGCCAGCGTCGAAAAGGCGATGGCCGAGTTCAGCCAGCAGCCGTCGGCGTACGCCGAGAGGAGCGCGGCGGGTCGAGCCTTCATCATCGATCGTTTCGGCCGTGAGTCCCAGGCGACCGCCCTTCGGGCCGCCTTCGGTGCGCTCACCGCTCCCGACTCACCGGTCCTCGTGATGCGCCCGACCGAGGCCCTCCACTTCCAGTCCCGGGCTCCCCAGGGCGCCGCGCAACGGGGCTATGTCGCGCTGCGGTCGATGGCAGGCTCTCTGCGTCGTCGCTGGTTCGGCTCCACGGGCGCCTCCTAGACTGGCCCGTGATCGGCTGGCACTGCTCGTCAGCCAGGGTCGGCCGGAACCGACGTTGAGAGAACGGACCTCGCAGTGACTCGTCGCTTGATCATCGCCCCCCATATGGACGATGAGTCCTTGGGGTGTGGGGGGCTGTTGGCGAAGTATCCAGGCGAATGTCAGGTGCTCGTGGTCACCGACAGCGGGCCTGCGCGTGCCGCAGAGCACCGTCAGGCACTGGAGATCCTGGGTGTCGGGCCTTCGGCCGCGCTTGGATTCGACGACGGCCAGACCCCCGCCGAGATGTCGCGCCTGGTCGCCGCCATCGATGACTATCTCGCCGACTACCGGCCCGATGAGGTCTATCTGCCGTTCCCGAGCCTGCACCAGGACCACATCGCGGTCTATGAGGCGGGGATGCGCGCGTGCCGTATCTCGATGACACCGGGCCACTGGGTCCCGCGCACGGTCTTGGTCTACGACATCGCCGTCTACGACCTCAACCTCTATCCCTCCGATCTGCGGTGGAACGTCTTCGAGGCGCTCACCGAGGGACAGGCCGACCGCAAGGCTCAGGCCTGCGCTGCCTACGCCTCGGAGAACCCCGGCGGAGCCCACCCGATGAACAGCATCAAAGAGATCGCGGCGACCGTGGGTCACGTCCGATTGGTGCCGTACGCCGAGCAGTACGCCTTGGTTCGACAGGTTCGCGTGTGAAGATCGCGATCCACCAGCCAGACCTGCTGCCCTACTCGGGGTTCTGGTTCAAGATTGCCACCAGCGATGCCTTCGTGTTGGCCGAGCATGACCAGTTCCAAAAGCACGGCTACCAGCGACGGGTGCAGATGCGGCAGAGCTGGTGCTCACACCAACTGGTCGGGAAGCCGGCGCTGATCCCGATCAACAAGGTCGAGGTTCAGCCGGGTTGGCAACAGCGGCTCGTGGACGTGATCACAGGGCGCTATCGCGGCTCGCGACACTGGAGTCGGCGTGGCGCCGAGCTGGTCGCACGCATCCAGGACAGCTCAGGGCACACACTGGCCGAGGTGAATCGGGGCCTGATCGAGGTGGTCGCGGACATGCTCGCGATCACCACGCCGATCGTGGTGACCCCCCCACCGGAGTTGGCCGGCATCGAGCGATTGATCGAGCAGTGCAGCATGGTCGGGGCCACGGAGTATCTCTCCGGCACCGGTGGGACCGCCTATATGGGCGAGGATGCCACGCAACGGTTCGCTCAGGCGGGTGTCACCCTGACGTGGTCGGCCCACCAGATGACAACGGGTGACTCGATCGTCACGGTGTTGATGGATCACGACAACCCCATGGACGTCGTGCTTCGAGAGATCCCACCTCCGGCAAATCTGGGTGTTTACCAGCACACATCGACACCAGACCATGACGATGTTGCACGCGAGTTCCGATAGCAGCGAGTGTCTAGCGAGGCTGGCCAGGGGTAGGCAGGGTTGCAGTCGGTCCTGGTTTCGGTCTGTCATATGCTCCTTTGTGTGTCGGCCACGCATTGGTGGTTCCGGCGCCCACCGCCCTCGTCACCCACCAACTGGCGGTGTAATCGCCACCCCTTCGCTGAGCATGTGTGGCACCAGAAGGCATGCCGGGGGGGTAGACAAGCAAGTCTTGGATCGTCTTGGTGGTGTTCAATGAAGTCGTGGATCGATCTCATCGCCCGACAGTTGTTGCGCTCTATCTGCCGCAGTACCATCCAATCCCCGAAAATGACATGTGGTGGGAGCCAGGCTTCACCGAGTGGACGAACGTGGCAAGAGCACGCCCCCTCTACTGTGGTCATCGACAGCCGGACCTGCCGTCAGAGCTGGGCTTTTACGACCTGCGCGTGTCGGAGACTCGAGATGCCCAGGCGGCTCTCGCGAAAACTTATTCGGTATCTGCCTTCTGCTACTACCACTACTGGTTCGGAGGCGGGCAGCGGTTGCTACAGCGTCCTTTGAACGACGTGCTTGCAAGCGGCCAACCCGACCTGCCATTCATGCTTTGTTGGGCCAATCAGAGCTGGACTGGTGTTTGGCACGGCCTAGGTGACCGGGTCCTGCAAGAGCAAACTTACCCAGGATCGGCGGATGAGCGATCTCACTTCTTCTCCATACTTCCCGCACTAAGTGATCGCCGATACCTCCGCGTTGGAGGTAAACCCGTGTTCATGGTCTACTCGCCTGAGGAGTTGCCTGACGCGCCCGGTTTCGCGGATCACTGGCGACGTTTGGCCCAGGAGAGTGGGCTACCGGACTTGTACTTGATCGCTGAACATCGCGACCCATTTTGGGATGCACGGGCGAACGGATTTGACGCCTTCGTACTGATGCCCACCATCCCTCGGCGACGTTCCTCTACCCCCTGGTCAAGCCCCTGGCAGAAACTGCGCAACATGGCCCTTGATACACTTGGACGGCCTTCTGTGTACCAATACGCCAGGCAACAGCGTCGCTTCGTCCCCGATTGTGCGTCACCGCTGGCTATTCCGTGTGTCTTGCCGAACTGGGACAACACGCCGCGAAGCGGCAAGCGCGGCGTGGTCCTTGAGGGGATGACACCCGAAGCCTTTGGTGTGACGCTGGACCGGGCCCTGACATTGTGGCGCAAGCGTGAGCGCGAGGACGACCTAATCTTCGTAAAGTCTTGGAACGAATGGGCGGAAGGAAACCATCTTGAGCCCGGCCAGCGTTGGGGGCGCGCATACCTCGAAGTGTTGCATGCGAAGGTCACAGCGATGGGCTGATCGGCGGGTCATCCTCGTCCTCAGCCCACCTCAGGTTAGATGCCGGAGACTACGCCGAGCTTGTGCAAGAGGGCGTCGAACTGGGTCCACATCTGGTCGGAGTTGAAGCGTTCACGAACGTTTCGCAGCGCCCCGTCTCCGAGTCCGCCGCGCTGCTGTTCGTCACCGACGAGTTCGATCAGAACCTCGCGCCAAGCCAGGACATCCCCCACGCCCACGAGCCGAGCGTTGATCCCGTCGACGAAGTAGTCGCCCATCGCCCGCGTCCCGGTCACCACGACACATGCCCCGGTGGCTGACGCCTCCAGGGCGACGCTCTGACCGGTCGGGTAGGCCAGCTCGTGCGTCGGCACAGCGACGACCTGGGCTCGACGCAGCAGGGCGCGGTAGTCGGGCAGGCTGACCGGGGCATGGACGCGCACATTGGCGGGAATGTCGATCCCGGCCACGTTGTGCGGCTTGCACACAACGTCGAGATGAAGGTCGGTGCCGCGGACGGCCTCGATCAGCGTGGCGAAGTCACGGCCACGGTCCTGACCGACGCTGAGCACCTGGATGTCTCGAGGGCCGTTGCCGGGGGTGTAGTAGTCCTGATTGATGCCGAAGTCGAGGGTGGCCAGGCGGCTCTCGTCGAAGCCGCTGTCGAGGAAGATCTCGGTCTCATGACGACTCATGTGCGTGATCAGGTCGGCACTGCCATAGCGCCGAAGAAGTCTGCGCCGCGACTCGCGATCCCCTTTTCGAAGATCGTCAGCCAGCCAGCAGGACCAGATGACCAGCGGCACTCTGGCGTACGGCGGGAGGACGAGCCTCTTCCAAGAAC
>CALMLL010000027.1 GCA_937868075.1 uncultured Marmoricola sp.
ACGAGCCTCTTCCAAGAACCCACGAGGCTCGCCTGATGCTCAAGCAACGCGATCACCAGATCCGCCCGAGTCGCACGCACCGTGCCGCGAATGGCACGTTCGACCGGGAAGCCAACACGATGCTCGACAACATCACGGGCCTTCGCTATCAACCTAGAGTCTGAGCGCCGCACTCCGCTGAGTTCGTAGCCGACCCCTTCAAGCGCCTCTATGCCGTAGGGCAGCTCTGATGGTGCGTGCCCGGAACGGAACCGAGCTCGGCGAGACTGCAATTCCTCTTCGGCCAGGAGGAGGGCGTGAACCATGACGAAATCCTAGGCAGTCGCTTGGGGTGTCGCGGGCCCGAGCTGTCTTCCATGACGCCGCGGGAGCTGCAAGTGTGGCGGGAGTAGAACGGTGGAAACGCCGATGCCGCCCAGCCTGTGGAGCTCAAGGTGTCGTGCGGCCCAACGACAAGTGCGTGTGCGTCACCAGCTATCGGCGTTTGCTCAAGAGTGCAGCCCGAGCCTTCTCCATCCCTCGCAACGCGGCTGGCGGGAGCAGGTCGCGAACCAGATGCTCGGCGCGAGTTCGCTTGCGAAGACCGCTCTTGGGGAGCTGAGGATCATCGCCTGGCCTCGCCCGGAAGAGCGTCGAGTGCCCCTTTTGGTCGGCCCAGGTGGCCGTGTAGTAGTAAAGCGCGATAGAGCGGCGCGAGCGACCGTTGGGTTCGGCGATCGGATTCGGATTTCCGTGCATGGAATTTGACGTCGTGCTGAAGACCACGGCTCGGTTGAAAATCGGAACCACCGACTGCACACACCGGGTCATGTCGTCGTCCCACAACTCAAGTTGGCCGCCGTCGGCATCTGTCCAGTTCTTGTTCAGGTAGATCAAGATGTTGATCCGGCGCTCCAGGCTCAGTTGGTCGTGCTTGTTGAAGTCCGCGTGCACCGAGAGGTGACCACCGGTCTTGAGTTCGTGGAATCCGCCGCCCAGGAAGTAGGGATCAGGGATCAAGCCGCTGATGCCGGTGAGGTTCTCCAGGAAACCGATGAAAGGCCTGGAATTGAACGAATAGAACATGCTGCGCAAGTGGCTCGGCAGGAAGTCGGGGTTGTACTGCGTCTTCTTACGCTCGCTTGGGGCATCAAAGGCGCGGCTCTTCGGATCGGGGGCCTGGGGGAAAGCCTCAAGGCAAGCCTCGAGTGCAGCTGACGGCAAGAAGTCATCGATCACGATGTGCGGGAAAGGTTCCCCGGACTGGTATTTGACTGCGAGTTCGTTCCCCTTGTCTGCGGTCGAGGGATCGAAGAGACCAAGGCCGGTGTCTGTCATGGACAGGTAGCTCATGACGCCACAATCTACCTGCCGAAGGCTCGGGGTCTTGTCGACCATTTCTGATGCGCAGGGCAGTGGCCAGCCCAATCCCGAGTGCGGCACCAAGCGAATCCGCATTGAGGATTCGTCAGGATTGCAGCTCGCTGGCGTCGGCTCGACCGGGCGCGGTGATGTCTTGCCACCAAGCGGGCGCGGCGAAGAGCCAGCCCAGCCGGAGTCGAGTGGCCAGCGCCGACAGCACCAGTGGGGCCAACAGGCCGGCCAGTGAGCCCACCAGCAGATGGATCGGCAGTCCGGTAAACCCGGCCTTGACCAGAACGATGCGGGCTCCGGCCGCGAAGATGATGTGTGCGAGGAAGATCTCCAAGGAGTGCTCGCCGACGTACGCCAACGCGGCTCCGACCACGGGGACGGCATCGAGCAGTCGAGCGATCATGAGCACCCCTACCAAACCGCCGATCGCCGCGGGAATGCCCCAGGCCACGGAGATCGGGGTGATACCGGACAGCGCGAATCGCTCAGGCGGTGGTGTCGGGTCGGTGATCACGCAGATGCCGACGTAGGTCGCGAGACCGAGAAGGCCGGTTGCCAAGCCGAGTGGCGATCGCAACCAGGCGCGCACGCGAGGAGCCGCGATCACGACGCCTGCAGCGAAGAACACCACCATGCCGAGATCCCGGGCGAAGAACCAACTCCCGCTCACTCCCCACCGCCAGAGGCTGATCGCGCTGGCGACGCCCATCACCGCGATGGTCCGTGGCCGCGACCGCCACGGTGCGCTGAGCACCAGCGCGGAGGTGAAGAGTGCCAGCGCGGGCAGGAACCACAGTTGTCCCAATGGTTTGACCAATCCCACAGCGAGGTCGCCGAGCGAGATCGGGGTGTTGACCAGGCGGGACGAGACCACCTGCACGCCACCTTGGATCACGGTCCACAGCAAGAACAGCCACACGAAGAGGGTCAACCGCCGGTTGAGGTACGCCGAGGTGCCCTGGCCGGCCACGCCGCGCTGTACGAAGAGCCCGGAGAGGAAGAAGAAGACGGCGAGGTGGACGAGGTAGAAGGCGGTATCCGCCTCCTCGTACCACCCCTCCAGCGGGTTGGCGATCCCTGCTGCAGAGAGACCGCGCAGCACGTGCCCCACGACGATCGCGATGATCGCGATGCCTTTGGCGATGTCGAACGCCCGCTCCCTCATGCCGACACCACCGGACGCGGGGAGAAGCGTCGCTGCAACAGACGTCTGAGCTGTCTGCTCAGCCGGGTCTCCACACTTACGTGGACCAGCCACGCCAAGCAGCACACCAGCACGATCGCGATGATGCTGGCGAGGTCCCGCTGGATCCTCGGGAAAAGGTGATCGATGAGCCAATAGCCGAGATTCTGGTGGAGGAGGTAGAGCGGGTAACTGATCTCCCCGATGAAGACCAAGGGCCTCCAGCGCAGCAGGCCGACGCTCGGGCGGGTCACGACGCCAGTGAACAGCAGCGCAAGGCCCACCAGGATCGCGGCGTCGAGCGGACCGTCGTACAAGAAGGTGACCACGCCCGCCAACGCCGTGCATGCCAGAGCACCGAGGTGCAGGCCCCCCCGATCTCGAGACAGCAGTCCGAACATCCCGACCCCGAAAAGGGGCGCGTATTGCGCCGCGGTCGCGATGGTGACCGCGTGCATCAGGCCGCTTTGCGGATGTTGATGAGCAACCGCGGCCACCACGAGGGAAATCGCGCACCACCCGCTGATCAACCAGACCACCGCCCGATCGTCAAGGCGGCCGATCAGCAGCAGGAGGGCGAAGACGAGGCCGTAGAAGATCAGTTCCACGGATAGAGACCAGTAGGCCCCGTCCACTTCGCGCACGCGGATCAGCCGCTGGATCATCGTGTAGTTGATCGCGATCTCGGCGCGGGAGCGCATCAGCGGACCGAACGCGGTGACGGCCACCAACACCCAACTGATCGTCAAGCACAGCCAGTACGTCGGGTACAGGCGCGTGCCGCGCGCGATCACGAAGTCACGAGGGCGGGCGGACTTCCTGGCCGTGAGCAGGATCACGAAACCACTGATCATGAAGAACAACTGCACGCCCATGAAGCCGTAACTGAACCCGACGGTGGCCGGCACCGGGCTGGAGAAGTACACGTCGTACAGATAGAAGTAGTGGTAGAGGACAACGCCACTCACGGCCAGCCCGCGCAGCCCGTCCAACTCCACGTAGCGACCCGACGAGTCGAGGGGCAGCAGCGAAGCGCTGCCTAGCCACCAGGCCGCGAAGCCAATGCCGACGCCAGCCCCGAGAAGGTTGCTGGCCACGTCGGTCAGGCTGGCCTCCCTGCCCAGTCCGGGCAGCAGTTGCACAACTTCGATGGCGACCGAGGCCAGGGCCGCCACGGCGAGGGCGGCGCGGGTCCCGAGGAGCTGGCGCAAGAGAAAGCCGAGCGGGATGAAGAGCAGCACGTTGAGCCCTACCCCAACGATCTCGGGGGTCACTCGGGCCAATGCGGGACGGTGCCCGAGGACGTAGTAGATCCAGACCGTCAACCGGTTGAGTTGCCAGCCGATCGGGGTGAACACCACGGCGACCACACCGATGGCGTAAGCGATCAGTCCGGCGGTCGCGACCTGGAGGCGACGGGAGTGTTGAGGCATCGGCTCAAACAGGCCTGGTCACTTCGGCATAGACCGTCTCTGACCAACGGTCCTCGAAGTCGGGGGCCTTGTCGAGCAGGTGCGAGGTGCCGGCCGGGGTGATCGCGGCGTCGGGGAACCCGGCTTCGTCAAGGATCAGGAGCAGCGTTTCAGCGTCGTACGCCGACACGTGCGCGTGTTCTTGGAAGACCTCTCGCAGCGCCAACATGGCCGTGGCCCGCCCCCAACGGAAGGTGCGTAACCCTTCGCGGTCCTCGGAGTACATCGCGGCGTACATGCCAGCGTCGGGGACACCCACCCTGAGCACCCCGCCGGGTTTGAGGGCGCGCCGACAGTGGCCCAGGACCTGCAGAGTCTGGGAGTAGGTCATGTGCTCGAAGACGTGCTCGAGGAAGATCGCATCGACGCTTCGGTCGGGGAACGGCAGCGGTCTGAGAAGGTTCCAGGCCAGGTCGACCTTGCCGCCGACCAGGTCTGCATTGACCCAACCGGGGAGGTAGTGCCAGCCACAACCCAAGTGAAGGAGCAGGGGCGTGCGGGAGGCGAGTAGGCCGGCGGCGATCTTGCGGGCCCGTGCGCTCTGCGCGTCCGTGGCCAGGATCTTGGCCCTGAGCCGGGCACTGGGGCTCAGCACTCGCCTCAGGCCGTCGGCGAAGGGGACGGTGGATTGGCCGTAGGAACTCTCGTACTTGGAGATGTACCAGCGCAGCGCCTCGTGCGGTCCGGGATTGTGGTCGAGATCGTCGGGGGACGCCTCGGCGTAATCACTGGAGTCGGGGGGCTGGGACACGGTCGCGATCCTACTGGGGATGGATCAGGCCGTCCGGCGGCACAGCCGTGGGCCTGCCCAGCAGTCGACGCATCCCACGAGCCACGCGGCGACTCGGCCGACTCCACTCTCGAAGCACGCTTCGGCGCAGTTTCTCGTGGCCGATGCTCACCTGGACCAATTGCCTCATGGCGGCCTGGTGAGCCAGTCCGTCGATCACCTGCTGGGCGTCGCGGTCGGCAACCACGGCGGCCCACCTGGCCAGCTCAGCGGCGCGGGCGGACTGGTCCTGAGCCTCTCGACCCATCGACGTGGGCAACTGCAGGGCGGTGACTCGGCGCGAAGTCGCTCCGGAGAAGTCCGGGTGAGCCATCAACCTGCGCCACTGGAAGACGTCGGGTGGGCAGCCGTCCAGTGCAGTGCTCCAGGGTTGGCCCACCCTCAGGTAGAACTCTTTGGAATGGGCCGTGCCGGTCAGGCTGGTGCTGTTGAAGAACGGTCTCTCGGTCACGTGCCACAGCACGATGCGCGGTTGGGAGAGGTCGCTGGCCACGAGTTCGAGTTGCCCTGTTGTGGTGATGAAACTGTTCATGCATTGCACGAAGTTGTGGGTCTCGAGCAGTTCCAACAGGTCGGCAACGTGCTCTGGGAGCAACAGATCGTCATCACAGAGGTAGAAGATCGCATCGCTGCGGGCGGCTCGGATCGCCTCGTCGCGGTAGATCTCTCCATGGCTCGGTCCCTTGGGCC
>CALMLL010000028.1 GCA_937868075.1 uncultured Marmoricola sp.
TCGGCAACTTCACGGTCGGTTGCCTGGCCACGCTCTACATCCGCATCCCCGCCGGAAAGCTGGTCTGATGGCGCTGTCTGACGTCGAAATCTGGGTCGACTCCAACGGCGACCACACCTGCGACCTGAAGCTCACCAAACCGTGGGGTGTCACCTACACGCGCCGCAAGCACCTCGACGGGGAGGCGTCCTTCCTCCTGGCCAACGATGACGCACAGCTCGTCGCCGGGTACGTCGCCAAGCGCCGGAGAATAGCGATCGTCCACACGGCTTCGGGGATCGTCCTCTACTCCGGGCGGATCACCGGCACTGAGTACGTCGAGGTGGATGAAGGCGACCACGCCGGGATGAACACCAAGTTCAATGTACGCGACGACCTCAAGGACTTGGACGCCGTCCACGTCACTCCTTGGGTGTTCTACATCAACGCCTTCCAGAATGCCCTCAGCTCCCGCCCGATCGACTCTGAGCGCCACATGGGCTGGCGCGACCCCAACTACTTCGAGGTCATGGCCGACGTCGACGGCGGCGGCGTGATGGTGCCCACCTACTACCCCATCGGCTATGACGGCTTTAGTTGGACCCCGGCAACAGTGCTCTATTCGGTTGGGTCCCAGGACTCCACCCCTACTGGACGAAATGGCAACCCGCACACCTTCCCGACGCCCGACACCAAGGTGATCTGGTCCCGCCCGATTGTGGGTGGTCAGCACCCCCAGGGCGACGTGTGGCTCCACGGTTGGTGCGGGTTGCCCGAGGAGGACTTCTCTGGCCTGGTCTTCCATATGATGGGCGACGACGCCTATGAGGTGTGGCTGAACGGGACCCTGCTGGCGGCGTGCGAGAACGACGAGGCCGACAGCGCCTTCCTCCGAACGAAGCGGGTGGTAATCAACCGGTCCAAAGCGGAGATGGGCCCGATCCTGTTCTTCAAGGTCCGCTGCCGCAACCAAGGCCCCAACGTCGCTGGGGACATCGGCGGATTCGCCATGGTGTGCCGAATCAAGGGCTCGACGACCAAGGTCATCGAAACCGACTCGTACTGGTGGGCCCTGGACTACCCCGCTGCGGTCAATCCCGCCTCCCCGGTTCCGGGGATGCCCGCGGGGTTCATCTTCTGGACGCTGTGGAAGCAGTACATGCGAATCCTCGCCACCTCCGGTCAGGTTGGCTACCTCCAGTCGTGGACCAATGCGTCCCTGTGGTCCGGCCCAGACTTCTCGTTCTTGGACTACGACGGGCGCCAGTTCCCCATCTTCGCCGACCTCCCCATCCCCAACGGGACCTCGCTGTTGGGGGTGTTGAAGCTCATGGAGATCAAGCTCACCTGGGACTACGTCCCCACCAAAGGGCTCCCAGAGCTCCGCATGTGGAGTGGCGAGGGCGTGGCGCTGATCGGCGGAGGGGTTGGGGTTGGGCGCGGGACAACGCTCGGGACGACCATCGAGAAGGGCGTGAACGCCCAGAACATCGAGATGTCCGACATGGACTCGGGGGAGCAGTGGAACGAAGGTTGGGCCAACACCCTCATCTACACCTGGAAGAATGGATGGGGGGAGAAGTCGAGCGCCGCCTGCATCGCCGGGACTGAGCCTCGGGTGGAGCGGTACTACGCCTTCGATGCCGACCTCGAAAAGACCGAGGTAGATACCCAGGTCGATCTGATGCTCGTCCAGATGGGCTCCGCCAAGCGGAGCTTCGTCATCACCCCCTCCCCGCTGGCGGGGATCATCCCTGGGGTGAACTTCACGATCGACGACAAGATCCCATTCAAGGTCCAAGGGACCACCTTCGTCGAGCCGGTGGTGACCATCATCGGGAGTGTGGACCAGGCAGGGAACCTCACCCACACCATTGAGGTGGGGTCTGAGGTGGATGCACTCGAGCGGAAGTATCAGCAGTTCATGGACAACGTCGCCAAGGGGGCGGAGTTCAGCCGCGGCGCTCCGACGCCCTCCCCGTTCTACGACGTGAACTATGTGAACGAGTCTGACGTCGAATATTCATTCGTCCTCCAGAACCCATCGGGCACCGTCTCACAAACGAACCAGGACACGATCAGGGTCCAGGGTCGCGTCATGTACCTCGACCTGCGGGCCGAGGGGGCCGTGGCGGCGAACGTGACAGCCCAGCTCTACGTCAACACCGTCCCTGTCGAGTCGCTCACGCTGACGGCTGGCAACGTCTACGCCCAGGCGACCTTCAACTCGGGGACGTCCTGCCCTCAAGGTGCCGTGGTCTACGTGGAGTTCACGACCACCGACACCACCGCGAACGTGACGGCCCTGATGCGGATCGGAGAGTTCCTGTGACCGCCGGACACGACTGGGAGCGCTTCGGCGTGTGCACGGAGACCAACGTGCCGTTCCACTATGGACAGCCGGGATACGACGCCAAGGTGTGTAAGGAGATGTGCGCCCGCTGCCCGGCGGCGATCGCGTGTCTTGCCCAGGCGATGGCGGACGAGGCTGCCCTCGGCGGCTACTACCGCTTCGGGATCAGGGGCGGTCTCACGGCGACGGAGCGGACCGAGCTATCTATCACCGACGACCGCTACGCTATCTACCCGACGGACCTCACGGAGCTTGAGGTCCGCACCATCTTCCAGGAGGTCGTAGCCGACATGAGAGCCAAGTTCGTACACAGCGTCGATTCGTTCGAGGGCGGCGAGGTCGTCGACCTCAACAAGGAGATGGCGGAGACCTACGTCGGGTCCGGCCACGCCTTCGAGGTCGACGCCGACGACAAGCCGGTCAAGGCGTCCAAGGCCGCCGCGAAGCCGGTGGTCGCGAAGCCCGCCGCCACCGTCGACGAGCCCGGCACGGAGCCGTCGCCGAAGGAGCCGTCGAAGGCCGCCGCCAAGAGCTGATGGCGGAGCTCACCCAGCTCAACGCTGCGGTGCGAGTCGACAACGATCTCCTGCACCACAACGTCAACGTGACCATGGACGACCAAGCTCAGCGCGTGGTCGCCCATGGTGTCGTTGACGGCAGGTACGAAGACCTTGAGGTGTGGGAGGGCGTCGAGCTCCTGTGGCGTAAGGCCGCGGGCGGCGCCTCCTACCGCCTCGCCGACGGCCGGGTGATGGAGATCACCAAGGCGAAGACCAACTGCTGTGGAGGCTGATGTGCTCGAGACCTACGTGGTCCTCGTCATCAAGTTCGTGGCGCTGGCGCTGGTGGCGCTGCGCATCTCGTGGTTCCTGATCGAGGACATCATCATCTCCGATCAGCGGGCCTGGCTGGTGGTGCGGGCCCAGAAGAAGGGGCGGCCGAAGTTGGCCCTGTTCTGGAAGTGCCCGTTCTGCCTCGGCTTGTGGTCTCAGATCGCCCTGGTGGCGGTCGTGGCGCAGTTCACGAGCCTGCCATGGCCGGGGTTGTGGGTCCTCGCCTTGAACATGGTCGTCGCCCCCGCCCACCACTTCATCGACCAGGCCATCAAGTGACGGCGCGGCCGTGGTCGCCGGTCGAGGTCGAGGTGAAGCTGGAGTCTGGCCTGGATCAGCTCGACGATGTGATGACGGGCTACCTCGCCATCGCCGACGACGCCGCGTCGGCGAAGCAGGCGTACGACCTCGCAGCGGCCCGGAAGATGCTGGAGCTGCGGATCTCGAACCCAAAGCTCCCGAAGCACATCCTGGACGCCGAGATCACCGTGGCGTGCCACGAGGAGCGGGCCGAGCGCGATGCCTGCGTCGCCGCCGAGGAGGCGGCACGGAAGGCGCTCGACTCGTACAAGACGAGGATCGAGGCCCTACGCACCCTCCTCGTCCAGAGCCGCCCCCAGGCCAGTCGGTAGACCGCACTGGCGGGCTGCGGCCCACCCGAGCTCAGCGACGGCCGCAGGGTTGGAGATGCGACCCCAGTACGCCCGGTGGACGTTCGGCACCTCCGGGTCGTCGCTGACGATCCACTCCTCGCGCAGTGTGGCCCCGTCCTCGAACACTCGGATCAGCCCGCCAGGCACGTCCGACCCTTCGTCGTACCACGAGGATGTGGCGATGACCTCGCCGTGGTCAGCCTGGGCGCTCACTCAACCGACTCCGATACCCCGAGCATCCGTCCGGCGTAGAAGGCCGCCACGAGGCCCAGGAGGTACGCCAGGCGCTTCACGAGAGGCCCTTGGCGCTGTAGCGCTCCACTGCCCGCTTGAACCGCCGCATACGGCGTGCGAGCCGCCTGCGGGTCTGCATCCGCTCGTCGGGGCCGACGGGTGCGTTGGGGTTCGGGTAGGCGAACTGCTCGACGGAGGGGACGTGCACGCCGACTTGGCCGGAGGGGTGGTGGACCTCGAGCTTCTCGACGAGTTCGGGTGGGAAGTCGTCGGGCACCGGGATCGACTGCCAGGGGCCGGGGAACAGCATCGGCTCGACGATCTCACGGAAGTGGCGGGCGATGGTCTCGGGGAACTCGACGAGGGCGTCTTCGATGAGGGGGCCTGCCGCGCCAGTGAGGGGGCCGTCGGGCCAGCGGGTCTCTCCACGCCACTGCACACCCCAGGTCAGGACGGCGCGGGTGAGGACGTACGTGAACGGGCGATCGTCTTCGTCGTCGACGATCTCCCACTCGTGGTGAGCTTCTCGGCGTCGGCTGTTCATGTGCATCGTCCTGAAGTTAGTGCGCGGACCGCACCCTCATCGCGGCGGCCGGTGATCCTGCCGGTGCTTCATCTTCCCCCACTCCTTGTATCGGGGGCGGATCTTCACGTCCCACACGTCGGTGCCCTTCGCCCGGTTACAGCGCACGCAGGCGACGACGAGGTTCGCGAGGGAGTCGGCGCCGCCCTTGGATCGGGGGATGACGTGGTCGACCTCGAACTTGGAGGCGGACTTGTGGCGGTACCCGCAGTACCGGCATCGAAGGCCGTCTCGGGCGAACACCTCGCGCTGGAGCTTGAGGGGGATGGGCTGGCGTCGGCCTTGGGCGGGGGCGTACTCCACGGTCCCATCGGCCCGGGTGATCTTCACTCGGCTGGCCCTCGGGCGGCCGATCGTCATGTTGGCGTTGTCCATGGTTCTCGTTTCAAGGCAGGGGGTCTCAGACCTATTTGCTCTGGGCAGAGCTGAGGTCTTGTCTCTTCTTCGGGTGCTCCACGCTCTCCCCGTCTACCAACAACAGCTTGCGGCTGTTGCCACCACCCCCGGTTTCTCCGGCCCGGTATGCCGTTCTGTCCGGCCTTGCGGCCGTCGCCTCGTTGCGCTCACTGGGGCATCCTCACGTCACCTTGGATGGTTCGTAGGTCGGTATGCGAGTCCCCGACGTCGCTGACGTGGCTGCGTCGCCCCCGTGGTGGGGAACTCTGCCCGTCGCTGTAATCGTGGTGTCCTCATCCCTCTGCGGGGGATTGTGGAGTTGATGATGTCATCGGGTTCTACCCGGCTCACTGGATCGGCTATAGTGGTGCTCGCTTTCCGTCGCACCGTGAAGCATACCGCACCGGACCCCCCTCTGGACGCGACACAGGAGCCCCGCCTCGATCGGCCGGGGCTCCTGTGGTTTACGGGGAGAGCTCTACGTCTAGGTCTTGGCGACCACAGTGAACTCGTTGGTCTCGAACGTGTAGTTCACCGACCGCAACGGGTTGATCTGATACACGAACGTGAAGTACAGCGTGTACGTGTCGGGGGGGAGGTTGGAGGGGATCTTCAACGGCGTGCTGAAGCGGGTCCCGCAGCCCTTGGGGGCGTTCGTCATCGTGTCGGGGAGCTGGAACACGAGGTCGTCGTGGAACTCCCGCCGGATGATGGTGCTGATGGTGTCGTGGTTCTTGCAGTACGAGGACTGAACGAGCACCTCGGAGCCCGCCTCGACGACGACCGGCCCAGGGGTCCCGTCGGGGCGCAGGATGTTGATGCCACCGTCGAACTCGACCACCGGCTCCCCGTACGGCTGGCCGAGCCAGTAGACCGTCAGGATGAGGAAGAACGTGAGGCCGACGAAGGCGAACAGCACCATGGCCAGGCGGGTAACCCGCAGCGCCTTCCGGCGCGCCGACGGCTCTCGGCCAGCCCCGGCGATCTCGTCGACCACCTTGTTGGCCCACGCTGGGACCGAGTAGTTACCGTCGTCGAGCGGGGGGATCTGGGGTGAGATCGGGGTCTCGGTGGTCCGAGTCGTGGTAGTCGTGGTGACGGTCGTTTCCCTGGGGTCCATCATGTCGCTCCGGGGGGGAGGGTGCCGCCCTTGTTGACGACGAGGGCGATGAGGGCTACGAGCACGGCGGCGCAGATCAGGCCGATCGCACCGAACACCACCCGCTCGACGAGCTTGAGGCGGGCGTCGAACTTCGACTCGATGCTGGTGAGCCGCAGGTCCAGCAGTGTGTTGTGGGCCTCGTAGACCGCACGCAGGACGAACTGCTCCAGCTTCGCCTCGAAGGCGGCGTTGGAGGACTCGAGGTGCGCCTGGAAATCGGTGAGCGATGCTTGGATCTGTTGGACCGTCTGCTCCATCAGGGCTCTTGCAACATCATCACCGGGCACGGTGGGTCCTTCCTGGCTGTGAGACGGCGGCTCGATCCGCCGGACTCTGGGAGGATACCCGCTGAGCTCTGGAATCACCGGACCTGGGAGATAGTGTGGTGCCGTGAACTCCGCCGACAAGAAGGCATACCTAGCGCTACTTGGCGAGGGAATGACCAAGAGTCGCGCCGCGATGGAGATCGGCATGACCAACATGGGCATCGCCGAAGCCATGAAGACGGACCGCCGGTTCTTCGAGGACGTGCACCAGCTCCTCGCCACCATGACCGACGACGTCGAGCAGGCCCTCTACGCCACCGCGCTGCGGGGCAACGTCGAGGCGCAGAAGTTCTGGCTCACCAACCGCGACCAGGAGAACTGGGCGAACCGCTCCCGCGTCGAGCACACCGGCCGCAACGGTGGTCCGATCGAGATCGCCACCCAGGCGACCCTCGCCCTCAAGACGATGCTCCTCGACCGCGACACCCGCGAGCTCGCGGTCGACTACATCGACGCCGAGCTCGCACCCGTGAAGGCCCTGGAGCTGGAGTCCGGTGACTCTGCCGCCTGAAGCCAACCCATACTCCGAGCCCGACGAGGACGCTCTGCCGCCGGACCTCGTCGAGCACCTCCAGAAGATCGCCTCGCCCGCCAACGTCGCCGCCTACTGCTCCGAGGGGAAATGGCTGCCAGCCTGGCACCTGAAGGTGATCTCTCGAGCTCTCGTAGAGGCTGAGACCGACCCCGAGCAGAGCTTCCTCAACCTCCAGGTGACGGTTCGAGGCGGCAAGGCGCTCGATGTCGACACTCCCGTCCCCACGCCGACCGGCTGGACGGCGATGGGCGACCTGAAGGCCGGTGACGAGGTGTACGACGAGCACGGCCGAGTGTGTCGAGTCGTCGAAGCGTTCGAGCCCTATATCACCGACGACGCCGTCGAGGTGCAGTTCAATGACGGCTCCTCGCTCGTGACGGATCGTCCCCACAAGTGGACTGCCTACAGCTACACGGAGTCTCAGACGCTCGGAATGCACCGTCGCAACCACGGCCAGCCCCACCGGGCGTGGCCCGAGGATTGGGGCACTCAGCCCGAGACGGCGCATCAACGGCACTCGCGCAGCGGCGTGACGCTAGCCCGAACGGCGAAGGTGCGAACGACCGGCGAGATGATGGACGACGGCGGTCGCTTCTACATCCCCGTGATGGATGGCGCGCTGGAAGCCCCCGAGGTCGATCTTCCCGTCGACCCGTACATCCTCGGGTACTGGCTTGGCGACGGGTCCACGCAAAGCTCTGAGTTCACCGTAGCTGGCGTCGATCTCCCGCACTTCCGGGCCCAGGTCGAGGCGGCCGGGTACTGGGTCACGAGTGAGAAGGTGAAGGCCGACACCGACAACTGGTCAGTGTGGGTCACATCGTCGCCGAAGGCCCACTGCAAGACGGACAGCTTGGTCGTCAGGCTCCGCAACCTCGGCGTATTGCATAACAAGCACGTCCCCGAAGTGTATCTCCGCGCGGCCCCACACCAACGCCTCGCCCTACTGCAAGGCCTCATGGACTCCGACGGAGGCAACGATCGAGCGGGCGGGAAGGTGTCCTTCACCAACCAGAACCCCCGGCTCGTAGACGCTGTCGCCGAGCTGATGATGAGCCTCGGGACCAAGGTGTCGCGCAACCAACGAGCGGCGAAGCTCAACGGCGTGGAAACGGGAGCGACGGCGTATCGAGCGGCAACGATGTGTACGTTCAACCCGTTCCTCCTGCCCCGCAAGGCCGCGCAATGGTCGGACGATTCCAAGGGCTCCTTGACCCGCCGGACGCGCGTGATCGTCGGGTTCGAGCCAGTCGGCACTCGTCGCGTGCGCTGCATCGCCGTCGACTCTCCGAGCCACCTGTACCTCGCTGGCGAGCAGATGGTGCCGACGCATAACAGCGAGCTCACGTCGAAGTGGAACGTGGTCTGGTACCTCGGGGTGTTCGACGCCAAGCGCGTCCTCATCGTGTGCGCCACGTCCGACCTGGCCGAGAAGTTCTCCCGTGAGGCCCGCGACCTGTTCAAGATTTGGGGCCCGCTCCTGTTCGGCAAGAAGGTCCGCGACGACCTGTCGGCCGCCGACGAGTGGGGCACCTCCGACATGGGTCTGGTCCGCGCCGTCGGCGCCGAGTCCAAGGGCATCACCGGCTACGGCTTCGACCTCATCATCATCGACGACCCGATCTCCGACGCCAAGGCCGCCCGCTCCGAGGTGCAGAAGAAGAACCTGCTCGAGTGGTACGCAGCGACCCTCCGCACCCGACTCCAGCCCGGGGGGACGATGATCCTCGTGATGGCCCGATGGACCGACGACGACCTGTCGGGCACCGTCGTGGAGAAAGCCATCAAGGAGGGCACCGGAGACCCCTGGAAGATCATCCGCATCAGCGCGCTCGCTGAGTGCCCCATCCACGAGTGCCCGCCGCTCGAGGCCGAGGAGGGCGAGTCGTTCACCGACGAGGAGCTCGAAGCCCACGTCGAGCAGTGGCGCCAGGAGTGGCGCGACGAGTGGGGCCGCGAGGACGGCCAGTCGTTCTGGGAGGAGATGTGGCCCGCCCACGTCCTCGAGCGCATCCGCGAGGGTCTCCCCGACCCGACGGCGTGGGACGCCCTCTACCAGCAGAACCCCGTCCCCCAGTCCGGCAACAAGTTCGAGCGCGGCCACTGGAAGCGCGAGAACACCTCCGACCTCGACATCATCGACCGCTTCCGCGGCTGGGACCTCGCGAGCTCGGAGAACAAGGGCGACTACACCGTGGGCGCGCTCCTCGGCCGCACCCGTGACCGGCGCACCGTGATCCTCGACATCATCCGAGGCCAGTGGGGGCCCGACCGCGTCGAGCAAGAGATCCTGGACGCCGCCGACCGCGACGGGATGGAGGTCCGCATCCGCATGGAGATCCCCAAGGGCGAGTCGGGCGTGACCCTCCTGCACTACGGCAACCTCCTCCACCACCGCGACTTCGACGGCTGGAACGTGAAGGGCAAGAAGGAGGACCGGGCCCAGGTGATGTCGGGCTCGCACAAGAAGGGGAAGCTCATCATCCCCGACAACGCACCCTGGGCCGAGACCCTCATCGCCGAGTTCGAGCGGTTCCCCTACGGCACCCACGACGATCAGGTGGACGCCTGCGCCCTCGCCTTCAACCAGCTCTGGGAGTACGGCGGCGGCGACACGATGATGACCATCCCCGCCGACGCCGAAGCCGTCATGTCGCTCACCGCCGGATTTCAGCCACCCGAGGAGCTGGTCGAGTACGCAGGACATCTTCCTGCCCCGTGGGTGGAACTGGCTGACCAGCCGGGATGAACTCCCACCACACGTAGCGACGGAGCCGCCTCGGCCGGGTGATGCGGTGCGGCCACAGCGTGCCCTCCACCTGGGCCCCGCCGGGGCAGAGTGAGCGGAGCGGCCAGTACTGCCACTCGTCGTCCTCGTGGCTCCTGCGGCCCCGGAACGCCCGGTAGGCGTACAGCGTGTTGGTCGCCCCCAACGTGCCCCGGAAGGCGTGCAAGGTCTTCTTCATGCGGATGCCCTGGCGTTGGATGCGCCGGGAGTTGCGACGCATCATCTTGCGCTGCTCCCCCGTCGCCCAGTCCGGGGGGCTGTCGGCCAGCATCCGAGCAGCGGTGTCGAGGTCGTCGAGGTCCATCCGCACCCACGCCTTCCCATTCACCACCCACTGCGAGTCCTCGCGCTCGCGGTGCATCAACGCCACGTAGGTGGCCTGGGCCTCGGGCGGGTCGTCGACCGACTGACCGAACTCGGAGCGGATGTAGAGCTCTGCCCACGTCGTCCCGACTGAGATCCTCACGCCAACTCTGCGCCGTGCACCACGAGCCGGTCGAGCACGTCCTGGAGGAGGTGACGGGGCATGGAGGCCGGGTCCCACCCTTCGGCCGTGAGGAACTCGCGAGCATCCTTGCGGCACTCGTCGTCGGCGTTCTTCCATGCGACGTTGAGCTGCTCGCGCTCGGCGGGGGTGAGAGTCGGGTCCTCGTGGTCGATGTCCCCGGTCCCCAGAGCGGGGGCCGGGGGCGGCGTGAGGCCCGCCATCGAGCCGGAGCCGAGGGTTGCCACGCCCGCCCCTGCTGCGAGGTCGTAGAGCGACGCCTGGAGGCGCAGGACCGGCACGACGAAGTTCTTGGTCTTCCCGCCCGAGACCTGCTTGCGCGGCTCGATCGCCAGCGTCGCAGCGACCAGGCCGCGGGTCTGGGCCATGTCGATGAGCGCAACCATCTGCTCCATCTCCCGGGTTGCGGCCCACGAGTTCGTGCGCAGGTTCCACACGCCCGTGAGGGACGTCTCGGGGATGATGACCGACAGCCGCACCGTCGGCTTGCACTGCATGTCGTCCTCCTCGGCGCAGATGCACGCCCGGTCCATGAACGACACGTCGTCCCCGGTGCGGATCGGGACGGTGACCTCCTCGCCGTCGCATCGGCGAGTGCACCCGCCGCCGGACCACTGCTCGTAGATCGGCGTGCCGCCCAGCGGGTCGGGCGGGAGGATGACGTTGATCTCCTTCGCCTCCGACTCGAGGTCGAACAGCCCGCCAGCGTCGACCACCGTCCCGCCGTACATGGCGGCCAGCTTGTCGACCTGGGCACGGTCGCGGGTGGTGAAGCGGAACGTCTCGATCGAGGCCGGACGGGTTGACCGGCCGTTGGTCGTGGGGACCAGCTTGCCGATCTTCAACTTCCCCGCCTCCTGGAGTCGACCATGGGAAACTTCGCGGATGGGGCGGACGGCGGGGTGGCTCATGGTGTTGAGTCTACCTCCTCGGGAGTGGGTGGACGATGGTAGAACAGCGGCTTCAGCACGCAGTCACGAGGCTCGCCGTCTTCCTTGGCGTCGCTCGTGTAGAGGTCGTTCTCGGCGAAGTCGCAGCGATGCTCGTCCTCGTTGCGAGTGCCGCAGTGCACCGTGCAGTAGTCGACCCCAACCAGTTCGGCACGCGCGTCGGCGGGGACCATCTCGGCGGGCTGCCCCGCCCCCCGGAACCCCTGGAGGGAACGCTCGACGAAATCGACGGGGCGGGAGATCACCTCAATCGAGTAGCAGTCGTCGCATGGGATGGCGAGCGGCTCGAGGCCGTGCATCCCGTGGTGGGAATCGAAGTTCGGGCAGCGGTGCGTGAAGTGGCGCACCCACCGACCGGGCATGATCGTCTCGGGTGGGTGGAGGTCAGTCAGTGACATGGTTGGGGCTCCCTTCGGGGTAAGGGTGGTCGGCGAGCTGCTTGTGGACGACGTCGGCGATCTGGTCGAGTAGCTCCTCGTCGCCAGGCTCCGCCTTCTCGCCGTCGAGGTAGCGTTGGAGTGCCTCGACCTTCGGTCGGCCGAGTCGGAATCGGATCTGCATCAATTCTCCTTGGGTTTGGCGCTGCCGAGGTGGAAGTAATCGCAGTGCGGGCACCGATACGGCTCAACAGCATGGTGGAAGCCGCCGTTCTTGGTCTGTCGCCGACGGATCGCCTTCTTGGCGTCGGCCTTCGAGTTGTACTGGATCTTGCCTTTGCACTGCGAGCGGCGGTTGAACACCGTGCCGTTCGGCGTGGCGCTCACGGCACGTCCGCCTGATCGAGGATCGTCCCCGCCGAGTCGATCGGCCGGGCCCACAGGGAGGCGGACACGGTGACCTCGTGACCCGAGAACCAGTCGTCGTCCTCCTCGACCCACATCTCCGTCCACCGGACCTCGATGCGTAGCGAGGCGGGGTCCGTGAGGCGCTCGTCGTTCAAGAGCCGCTCGACGATCTGGGCGATCTCGGCGTACTCCCCGGCGGCGACGTGATGGACTTCGGAGAGGGTGAGGCGCTCCTCCCCCGTCACGAGGCGAGTTCCCGGAGCTTGGCCAGCCCCTTGCCCGTCAGCCCGCACCGCTGGACCGCCGCACCGTTGGACCCCTCGCCATGCCCGACGACCCTGATGAAGCCGCCCTGGCGGAGCTCCGAGCACCGCTTCCACCAGCAGATCCCCTGGTAGTGGAGGTCGGCCAGCGACGCCGCCTGCTCGTCGGAGAGGGTCGTGAAGCTGTTGCGCCCGTAGGCGGCGAGGAGCTTCGCACGCTGCGTGCCGGGCCTGACGTCGAGGACCTTGCTCTCGCGCTCAGCGACGGCTCGCCCGGCATCGTGCGACGTCGAGGGATCGTCGTCACGGGCGGTCGGGCCGAGCGGGCGGCCGCACGCTTCGCATACCTCCGTGGCCATCAGAGGTCCTCGCCACGCAAGATGGCGACGATCGGAGCCAGCTCGTCCGCTTCGAGCTGGCTCCACATCGCTCCGCTGCCCGGTTCGATGAGGCAGGCCAGAGCGTCTGCGATCACCTTCTCTTGACGGTCGATGACGCTCATCAGGAACACGCCGGACGCCTGGCCTGGGACGACGCCCTGTTGGATGTGCTCCCGGAGCTGGGCGAGGCGCTCCACCTCGTCGGGGTCGAGAATGGTCATGTTGGTCTCCTTCTGGTCGGTCATCAGTCGTCGTACTCCACGGCCCATCCCTCTGGGATCTGGCCCTCGAACCCACAGCCAGTGCACTGCCACCCGCTGACGTCGCCGTCGTACCACTCGAAGCCGCCCTGGATGACGAGGATCTTGGGGACCGTCTCCTGGCTACTGAACTTCCGGGTGCATGGGTGTGAGCCGTTCTCATCGAACTCGGTCCCGTCGCACTTCGGGCAGTGCAGGAACCCGTCGGGCCCCTCGACCAGCATCGGGACCGGCCGGAGCACGTTCAGTGCCGCGGCGGAGGCGGCGTAGCCGTAGGCGGCGAGGTCGCCCATCATCTCCCGAACGGCGTCGCACAGCCCGTCTTCCTCGTCGACCGGCATCCCCGGCTCGACGACTTCGATGTAGCGGGGGACGCCCGTGACGACGTAGGCGTCAGCCTGGCCGCTCCACCACCGCACCCGCACCTCGGGGTCGGTGGTGTCGAGGAACCACGACAGTGAGCATTCGTCGAGGTCGACGACCAGATGGTCATCCTCCACCTCGATCGACACCCGCTCCTTCTGGTTGAGCTGGAAGAACTCCAGCGCGTCACGGCCCCGCTCGAGAGCTGAGCTGATGATGGGTATCTCCACCGGCACGAACCCGGTGGGGGTGATCTTGGTCATGTTCTCTCTCCTTGTCGTTGTGCCAACTTGGCCTTGTACCGCAGGGTGCTCCGCCGCCGCCGCTCCTTGCGAAGCTCGGTGTCGTTCATCCCGCCCCAGACGCCGCCCCCGCACTGGTTGGCCGACATCGACATGGCGTACTCCAGGCACTCTCTTCGCACTGGGCAGGCCGAGCAGAACTCCGCCTTCACCTCTTCGGTCCGGGACTCGTCGAAGAACATGTCGGGCGCGGCGAAGCGGCAGGCGGCCTCGGCACGCCACGGCTGGTCGATGGGTGGCCCCGAGACGATGCTGAGTTCCGCCGCCAGGTAGGTGGACCGAGCCACCCGGTCGGCGAACTTCGGCTCACTCACGGCGCCAGGGCGGATGTCGTCACACGCTCAGATCGAGTCATGCCGTCACCGCCGTCTCTGCCGCCTGGCGGAACTCCCGCGCCTGCTCGGACTCCCAGATCGGCTCGATGGAGACGATCGGCCCCAGGCTCTCTTCGCCAGCGTCGCCGATCCGCTGCACCGCCTGCACGACCTGCGGGGGGAGGTCCCGGCGCACCAGAGCGGCCAGGAACGCCGTCGACACCGTCGGGTCCCGCTCAATGTGTCGCTGTGTCGGGGTCCTGCCCGAGCCGTCGTCCTCTGCCGTCCACACCTCCGAAAGGAGCAGAACGGCCGTGATCGGCAGGCCCGACGCCACCGCCATGGCGAGGAGCATCGTGCCCTCGACCATGGGGTGATCGTCGCCGGGGAGCGTGAGGACCTTCGGGCCGATGTGGGACACCCACACCAGCAACCTCGACGGTCGGTCCATGCCCGGCACCGGCTTGTCAGTGAAGTAGTCACGAAGGTGCCGGTCGAGGTCGATGATCGCCGGTTCATCGGTGATGATCTGCTCGCCGACGACGAGCAGGAGTCCGTCGTGGGCCGTGCGGACACGCTCGGTGGCCGTCTGCCACCCCTCCGGGTCGATGACCAGCCGGTACGAACGGTCCGTCGCCCACTTCGTGACGAGCGTGAGGATGAAGTTCAAGGTCGCTTCGGTCATGGCCCCGTTGGGGGACTCGCCCGAGAATAGCTCGACCTCAAGATCGGGCGTGTCGGGGACGTCGAGCACGCAGCTCCACTTCTCCTCGGCCCAGACAATGTTGATGTTGATCGACGGTGCTGTCATCCGTCTCCTTCCGTAGTGGGCATCGGTACACGGCCGGGGCCAGCCTCGATGCACTCCTTCTGCCAGTTGCAGTTACTCCAACCACGCCCATGTCTCGCCGTAGATGATGCGGCGCACGCCGTCGTCCGAGATGCCGTACTTGGCACCCAGGTCGGCGTAGGCGACCATCTTCCCCGTCGAGCGGTTGGCGAACTCTCGACGGATTGAGCGCACCTTGTCGGGGGTGAGCTTCCCGGTGTTTTGGTTGCCGTCCTTGGCGCGATCCTGCATGTTCTCGGCTCGCGTGCCCCACCTGAGATGGGCTGGGTTGCAGCAGTCGCGCACGTTGCACGAATGCAGCACCTCCCCACCCGTTGGCGGCGGGCCTTGGGCAACACGACAAGCGAACCAGGGGGCCGTGACGGTCCGTGGCCAACCGAGAGCCGTGAGGGCCGGAGGCATCGAGAGCTGGCCGTAGCCGCTGTCGGGGTTGATGTACCCAGCCCACGGCCAGCAGGCAGTCGGTCCCCGATCAACAACGTGCGCCTTCCACCTCCGTACGGCGGAATCAAGTGCCTGCTCCGGGGTCATCCTGTGTCGTCCCATTGGGCAACGGTACCCGACCTGGACCGGCGGCGATACATGAATCCTGCCATGCACAATACGAGCAGCCCCAGAACTCTCCCGAGGCGACGAGCCGCTCCTTCCCGTCGACCTCCTCCTTCTGCGCCCAGCCGCCCGTCTTCGGGTTACTGATCTCCACGGGTACGCCCGGCACCCGCCGTGCGGCGAGGAGGCCCTCCTCGTGCCACAG
Organism: uncultured Marmoricola sp.; assembly: GCA_937868075.1. GTDB lineage: Bacteria > Actinomycetota > Actinomycetes > Propionibacteriales > Nocardioidaceae > Marmoricola. Next base: position 15,569 of record CALMLL010000028.1, read on the forward strand.
GCGGTTCACCCGCCACATGCGGACGAGCTCCGCTTCCACCTCCTCGACGATGGAGTCCAGCGGCACCGTCCACTCGGAGATGAACCGACGCCACTCGTCGAACCCCTTGCGCTGAGCGATCGCCACCGAGAGGGCGTCGCGGGCCAGGTTCACCACGGACACGTCCCGAGCCCCGAAGAACCGGGCGCCGATCGCCGCCTGGAACAGGGCGTCGCGCTTCGGCCCCTCGGCCTCGCCCCGCTCCCCGATCGCCATCTTGTAGCCGTAGCCGCCGACCGTCTTGTAGTCGGTGACCTTGCTGATCTCGTCGGTGTGAATCCAGATGTCGCCGTACCCGATGATCGGGACGTCAACCTGGGTGGGCTCACCGTCGACCATCACCGTCAGCGTCAGGATCTCCGGCTCGACCCGGTACTTCATCGGCGCCGACTCGTCGGGGTGGAACTCGCAGTACCACTCCGCTATATCGGCGACCATCTGCCGCTGGCACTGCTCACACTGAGGCGCGTGCTCGTCGTCGAGCAGCGGCACCTTCGTGCCGATCATCGCCTCCGGCGTGCACCCCTCGGGGCCGAACTCGTCGAGCAGGGCGTCCTCCAGGACCCGGTGGACAAACTTGCCGAGCGACGTCACCCACCACCCCGACGGCTCCATCGGCTTCCCGGGCGTCCCCGCGGCCCGGTAGCTGAGCTGGCGGGCGCACGACAGGGCGTTCGACGGCGACACGTAGTGCCGCTCCTTGTCGGGCCGCTCACCCTCCATCTCCTTGAAGGCGTTGATGAGCAGCGGGCCGAAGATCGTCTCCTCGTCAGGCTGCCACCCGCCCCCGGCCTTCGGCTTGGAGGTCGGCAGTTCGGAGCGGTCCTTCTTGATGGCCATGCGGCCTCCTTAGTAGCAATTCACGAGGTCGGCGACCTCGATGGTGGGTGGGGGTGGGGACTGGGTGGGGCGCCAGCCGTTGAGGCGGGCAACTGCCACCAGAACACGAGGTGACCGTTGCCGTCTCCGATCACGAGAGCGCATCAGGGCGGCGTACTCGGCGTCATCCATCGTCGTCCTCCTCCGGGATCTCCACCCCGAGCAGCCCGGCCAGCTCCACGAGCAAGTCGTGTTCGGCGTCGTTGCTCGACCACGAGGCCGGGTTGGCGACGAGCTCCCGCATCTTGTCGTGCGCCTTCAGCTCCCGCTCCTTGGCGATGTTCGCCACCATGAACCCGTCCATCCACAGCGCCCCCAACAGGATGCCCGGGTCCATCCCGGCCAGCATCTCCAGGCACGCCTGGATGCGCTGATCGGACATGTAGATCACCGACTCGGTGTCGTAGATCGCAGCGAGCTGCTGGGGGAGCTGACGGCCCAGGTTCGCTCGCATGTCCTGGGTCTTCACCGCGTCGTCGAGACGCTTGAAGTCGGG
>CALMLL010000029.1 GCA_937868075.1 uncultured Marmoricola sp.
CGGATCGGAACCGGACGCAGTTCGCTGGTCAAGATGACCACGCGGAGTCCCTGATCGGTCAGTTCGGCGATGGTGTCCACGGGGTCGGTGCCGTCCTCCAGGTGGAGGTCCATCAACACGATGTCTGGCGGCGTCTCCAGCCTGTCGAGGGCCTCCCTGAGGCCGGCGTACGACGTTGCGGTGCCGAGACTGTGCAGGTTGGGGTCCGCGATGGCGGCGAGGGCGAGGAGCCCCTGCGCGACCACCGGGTGGTCGTCGACGGCCAACATCCGCACTGCCATGTCCGTCATGATCCCTCTTTATGGCGCAGCCGGTGAGTCGTGCTTTTCGGGGACAGCGGCAACAGAGGCGACCGCATGCACTTCTTGGGGGGCGACGGTAGTCCGCCAGCCGTGCGCGTGGAGGTAGTCGACCCAGTGGCCCAGCCAGGCACCGGCCTCGGCCGTGGACTCCCCAGGGCCCTCCGCAGCGGTGAGCAGGATGCTGAGCCGCCACCGGTCACCGAGTTCGGCCGCCGTCAATGTGATCACGCAGGGGCTGGGGAATCTCTCGGCCAACTCCGTCAGGGCATCTACCGCCCGCTGCTCGACTGCTACCGGGAGCCCCGAGGTGGCTCGCAAGGTGACCGTCCACCCGTTCTCTCGCAGACGCGCGACCTCGCTGAGCAGGGGGGTTCGGGAGCTCAGCATCGACTCCCGAGTCGTGCGTTCGAGCTCCGCCGCCTCGCGGCGTACGCCGACCAGCGTGACCGCCTGGGGGTCGCGTGCGACCTGGTCGAGGAAGGCCATCAGTTGGTCTTGATGCGGACGGAGTCGGTCGCGAAGTTCGTGCTCGAACTCGGTGGCCGCCACCGCGGATGCGGACGCCTGAGCTGAGGCTTCTTCGGCAGAGAGGATGTCGAAACTCATGCGGGCCAGGGTGCGCGCGACGATCCAGGCGACAACGCTCATCAGGATCGTGGTGCCGAAGGCCGGCGCGTAGTCGCTGTTGAACCAGCCGTCGGACAGGCGCGCGGTGGTGGCCCACACCACGCCGGTCAACACGAATCCGAGGATCAGCGATTCGCGCAGGGGGCGGAAGAGCGAGAGCACCGAGATCCCCAGCGAAGCCGACAGAGCCAGCCAGTAGAGGTTGAACCCGCCCGGCCCCTGCGGCAGGGCCAAACCCCCGATCAGACACGAGAGCGTGGCGAAACCGGCCAAGGCCCAGGACTCGACGGCACTGAGTTGTCCGCGACTGAGCCCACGCCTCACCGCGGCGTACTGGACTACGGGCTGGGCCACTGACAGGGCCAGAAGGGCCAGCGGCCATTTCAGTCCCCAGCACAGCCAGGCAGCCATCCAGGGAGCCGTGAGTGCGATCGGCATGATGACCATCGCAATGGTGGGCAGCAGACCGACCACAGCCCCGTGCGCCAACGTGCCCGGGCGGCGTTCCTCGACCGGGAGCGGCGACCAACGCAATCGAACCGTGGTCCCCTGACCGGGTGTGGAGGCGACTGTCGCGTCACCGTCGACATCGGCCATCCGAGCCGCGATCGATCCGCTCACCCCGTGTCGCTGACTTGAGTCGCTGGGGGTGAAGCCCCTGCCTCGGTCGATCACGGTCACGGTCACCTGGAGTTGGTTCTGGTTGACCAGAACCTCGGCGCTGGTGATGCCGGCGTGTTGCTGGACGTTGCGCAAGGCCTCGCGGACCGCACTTTCGAATGCCTGGGCAACCTCGGAAGGGACCTCCAGGGACTCCGGGCCGGTGACCGTGACGTGCAGACCCACGCCGTCTGCGACGACTCGGAGACGGTTCACGAGGGAGGTCCCAGACACCTGGGCGGGCTCTGTGTGGGGAGGTCGCAGCAGCAGCGAGCGCAAGGTCGCGGCTGCCCGTTGGGCTGCGACGGCCGGAACAACGGAGCGATCCATTGCCACCGTGCGCAGGCCGTGGAGGATCTCGTCATGGACGAAACGGTCCACAGCGCGGGCTCGACTGCTGCGGGCACGGGCCAAGACGGCGGCGTGCTGTTGAAGACGGCCGAGGTCTGCGGCCTGGTCGAGGCGACGGGCCGCAGAGATCGCCAGTGCACAGGTCAGCACCGCAGTCACCCCGAGCGCCGCGAGTCGGCCGGACTCGACGGCCAGTGACTGGACCAGCGTGAGTCCCTCGGGGGTGTTCACCCCGTCGGGCCAGGTGAGGATGCGCAACCCGGCGTTGATCAAGAGCACCGCAACGATCATGCTCCAGCGTCGCCGGGGCCGGACGAACGCCAAGATCCCTAAGGTGCCGACGAACAGCGGTGAGGGGAACCAGCGCCGCGCCAGGATCCCCGGCTCCGATGGGTACAGCAGCAGCAGCCAACTGCCCGCCGCCAGGAGCGAGAGCACCACGATCGTCACCCGGAACGCGGGTTGTGGCCGCCACAGCGCGCCGACCTGATAGATCTGCTGGAGCGCGATCAGCGCTGCGCCGACCAACGATTGCCACAACGAGAGATCCACGGATGCGGCAATGAGACCGGCCGCGACGACTACCTGAATGGCAGCGATACCGGTCAGCGCCGTGCGCAACGTGGTGACCGTGGCCTGCCCCCACGGCCGAGTGGGGCGGCTGCGGGGGTCCATTGAGAGCGCTCCTAGCGTGGCCCGCGGGGGTTGGGTGTGTGGTGGCAGTCTAGAGCCGTCCGCAGGCTCAGCCCACGGCTGTGCGGACCTGGGCGGTCTGCTCGGCGCGGCCGAAGACGATCAAGAGGCTATCGGCGGGAAGCACCGTGTCCGGGGTCGGGTTCGAGGCGAATTCGCTGGCTCCACGGGGGCGGATCGCTAGGACCGCGGCGCCGGTGGCGCTGGTCAGGGCGGAAGCTGGCTTCCCGGCGTACGCCGACTTGGGGGACATCCGGACCTGCTCGAGCCGGGTGTCCTCCTCCTCGTCGTGCATCACCGAATCGATGAACTCCACGACCTCGGGCTGAAGGGCCGACTGCGCGAGGCGTCGACCGCCGAGCAACTGCGGGTTGACCGCCCGAGTGGCACCGGCCAGCATCAGTTTCTCCCCCGAGTCCTTGGTGCGCGCCCGGGCGACGATGGCCAGTGCAGGGTTGAGGGCGCGAGCCGACAAGACGAGATAGACCGTCTCGGCGTCGGTGTCCAGGGTGGCGATGAGCGCACGGGCGTTGGTGACGCCAGCGTCATTGAGGATCTGGTCGCTGGTCGCGTTGCCGACCAGGTGGGGGATGTCGAGCCCGGCGAACCTGCCCGGGTCGCGATCCATCACGACGACCTCATGGCCGTCGGCCATCAACCGTTCGGCGGCGGCGCGTCCCACCCGGCCGTAGCCGCAGATGATCACGTGGCCGCGCATCTCGGCGATCTGGTTATCCATGCGACGCCTCTCCAGGTGTTTGCCGAGGTGGCCCTCTGTGACAAGTTCCACCAGCAGGCCGAGGTTGTAGAGCACGATTCCGGTGCCGACCACGATCAACACGATGGTGAACATCTGACCGGTCGAGTCGAGCGGGTGCACTTCGCGGAAGCCGACGGTCGCGACCGTCGTGACGGTTTGATACAGGGCTTCGAGGGCGGTGAAGCCCATCATCATGTAGCCGATGGTGCCGAAGGCGTAGACCCCGACCAGTCCGGCGAGGGCGATGCGGATCCGCTTGCCGATGCCAGACCGGGCGCGCCGGGGGCGCCTGCGGAGCAGGCTGCGTTCGAGACCCAGGAACGTGCGCATCGAGCCTGATTGTGCCGGTTGCGTCAAGACCCGACCCGTTCGGGGACGTCGATCGGCTAGGCAGCCAAACGCGGAGGCACCGGCATCGGCTCGGTCTTGTTGAGACCCCAGAAGTTGTTGGGCAGGGACAGCCGAAGCACCCGACGCCAGGCCGAGGCCACCTGTCGTGGCAGCGAGCCGGTCACGTACTTCAGACCATGCCGGTCGAAGAGTCGACGTACGGCTGGGGCGACCTCGGCGTACCGGTTGCTGGGGATGTCGGGGAAGAGGTGGTGCTCGATCTGGTGGGACAGGTTGCCGCTCATGATGTGCAGCAGTTTGGGCCCGGAGATGTTGGCTGAGCCGAGCATCTGGCGTAGGTACCACTGCCCCTTGGTCTCGTCGACGACCGACTCGGTCTCGAAGACCTCGACGCCTTCGGGGAAGTGGCCGCACATGATCACCGAGTGGCTCCACGCGTTGCGCAGCACGTTGGCGGTGAAGTTGGCGCCCATGGTGCGCAGTGCTCCCCGCCCGGACAGTGCCGGGAAGACCACGTAGTCCTTGCTCAACTGCCGAGCCAGCTTGCGGCCCACCGCCTTGGCTCGTTGTTTGAACCGCTCGTCGAACGTGCGGCCCTCGCGGAGGTAGGCGCCAAGATCGAGGTCGTAGGCGGTGATGCCGTACTCGAAGAAGCAGGCGTTGAAGAAGTTCCAGATCGGCTGGGCCAGGTAGCGAGGCTGCCAGGGCTGGTCCTC
>CALMLL010000030.1 GCA_937868075.1 uncultured Marmoricola sp.
GAGCCGTCGACATCGACGCGATCAACACCGCCATGGCCTACCGGCATCCGACCGGCGCCGTACGCCGACTCGACGATGCTCTCCTCAAGACCTACGCGGAGCGCTACATCGGCCTGCGCGGCAACGAGCATCGCGTAGAGCTGCTGCAGGCCCGTCTGGCCAAGTTCAACACCGCGCGCTGACCCCAGCCCGCCCGGGAAGGTCCGTGACTCGCGCGCGTTCGGTGGGGCATGCTGGCGGCCATGGCTGGTGTGGCTGACCTCGGGTTGGTGATCGGGCGGTTCCCGAGCGGTCCGACCCGGTCCATCATCGACGTCCCGGGAGTCGGAGTAGGACATGCCACGGTGTGGCGCGACGAACCCGACCCACCGGATGGTCGCGGCATCGCCCGCACCGGGGTGAGCGTGATCGTGCCGAGCGCGGACCCCTATCGGCATCCGCTGCCGGCCGGAGGGGCGGTGCTCAACGGCGCCGGGGAGTGCACCGGATTCCTGGGAGCCCAGGAGTGGGGACTGATCGAGTCCCCGATCTTCCTCACCTCGACGATGCAACTGGGTCGCGTCTATGACGCGGCCTGCGAGTTGATGATCGCCGAGAACGAGGAGGTCGGCTCCGACGTGGTCATCCCGGTCGTGGCCGAGTGCGATGACTCCCACCTCAACGACGCCCGGCGGATGCAGGTCACCAAGGCCGAGGTGACCTCGGCGTACGCCGCAGCGCGGGCGTCGGTGGGCTCCTCAGTGGCCCCGGCTCAGGGGGCCGTCGGGGCCGGCACCGGGATGGTGTGTCTTGGTTTCAAAGGCGGCATCGGCACGGCCTCCCGCGTGGTTCCGGGCGGCTACACGGTAGGGGTGCTGCTGCTGACCAACTTCGGGGACCGCGTCCGGCTCACCGTCGGTGGTGTCGGCATGGGTCGGCTGTTGCCTGGTCCGGTGGCCGACCCCACGCCGCCCGACGCCGGTTCGTGCATCGGGATCGTGCTCACCGACGCCCCGGTCGACGCGCAGGGATGCGCGCGGTTGGCCCGCCGGGTGGGCCTCGGACTCGCCCGCACCGGCAGTGTCGCCACTCACGGGTCGGGCGAGATCTTCCTGGCTGCCTCGACCGCGATGGCGGCTTCGCGAGGCACCCGATCCAGTCTGAAGACCCTGGTCGGCAACGAGCACGACGTGCTCTTCGAGGCCGTTGTCGACGCCACCGAGGAGGCGGTCATCGCCAGCATGCTGGCTGCGCCGACCGTCACCGGCCGCAACGGCCACACGGTCCCGGGCCTCGATCTGGAGGAGGTTCGGGCGCTGCTGGCGACCAATGCTCGGTGAAGTGCCGATCCGCGCCGAGTCAGGCAGTCGGCTTCGGCAATACCTCGATGCCGACAGTGCGGGAGTTGGCGGCGGCGGGGAAGCCGGCGTACCCGGCGCAGTGATAGACCACCTCGGCCAGTTCCTCCACGGTCAACCCGTTCTTCAACGCGATGCCGAAGTGGAACTTGAGTTCTTCGGATGCTCGCAGCGCGATCAGCACCCCCAGGGTGACCAGGCTGCGAGAGCGTTTGTCGAGGCCGGGTCGCGCCCACAATGCGCCGAAGACGTTGTCCAGCGACAACTCGGTGAGGTCTTGGGCGAAGTTGCCGTCACGGAGGCTGACCGCGTCATCGCTGTCGGGCAGGATCCCGGGCAGCATGGCGCGGAACTCGGCCAGGCCGGCGGCGCGGTGATCGGTCATCGGTTTCTCCTCTGTGAGACGGGTCAGTCCTGCTCGGCGAGCATGGCGGTCTGGGCCGCGATGAATCCATCCCAGTCCGAGGCGCGCCGCACGAGTACGTCGCGTACCTCGGGGTGGGTGGGCAGGAAGAAGCGGTTGTCCAGGACCGCCTGAGCCACCATCTCGCCTACTTCAGGTGGTTCGAGCAGGGCGAAGTCGCCGGGGATACGCAGTGGGAGGTCTGGCCCGAAGGTCGGCATGTCCCTGGCGATGTTGGTCAGCACCGGGCCCGGGCACAGCAGCGTCACCCCGATCCCCTGGGGGCGCAGATACAAAGCGAGTCCCTCGCTCAGCGCCACGATGGCGGCCTTGCCTGCGGCATACGAGAGCCGGTCGTAGCTGTAGGGGAACAGCCCGGCGAACGAGGCCGTGTTGATCACGTGACCCGAGCCTTGAGCGATCAGCAGCGGCAAGAAGGCCTCGTTGCTGCGCACCACCGACATCAGGTTGATCTCCAGGTGGCGCTGCCACACCTCGGCCGGGATCGCCTCGGGCCGCCCGCGATAGATCACGCCCACGTTGTTCATCACCACGTCGACTCGGCCGTACGTCGACAGCGCCTGGTCGCGAAGCGAGGTCATCGAATCGGCCCGGGACACCTCCGTGGCCACGAAGACCGCCGACCCGCCCGCCTCCTGGATCAGATCGACCGTCTCAGGTCCTTCGGTCTCGTTGACATCCGCGACCACGATGGCGGCGCCCAGACGCGCCATCGACAGTGCGCTGGCGCGGCCGATGCCGCTTCCGGCTCCGGTGATGACGGCGACAGTGTCGCGAAAGCTGTCCATGATCTCTCCTGACTCAGAGCCGGGTGACCCAGCCGCCATCGACCAGGATCGACTGGCCGTTGATCCAATCGCCGGCGGGGGAGCACAGCAGCAGCAGCGTGCCGACCAGGTCCTCCGGTGGGGCCGACTTCTTCCCTGGGATGGTGGCCTCGATGGCCGTGCGGAACTCCGAGTCCTTCGGCAGCGCTTCGTACCCGCTCTCGGAGGCGACCAGTCCAGGTGCGATGGCGTTGACGTTGATCCCGAAGTGGGCGAACTCGGAGGCCATGTTGATAGTCAGGCCGTGAAGAGCGAACTTGCTGACGCCGTAGATCCCGCCGGGGATGAAAGCCCCCGCGGACAAGCCGTGGATGATCCGGCCGTAGCGCTGTTTGCGCATCACCGGGAACACGGCCTGGGAGCAGACGAGCGGCCCACGGAAGTTGACGTTCATCACCATGTCGAAGTCGGCCAGCGGCATCGTGGTCAGGCCGTAGGGCGGCAGTTGCCGCATGATCGCGGCGTTATTGATCAAGATGTCGACCCGGCCGTAGGAGTCCATGGTGGTCGCCACCATCGCGGCCGCCGACTCCGGGGAGGTGACGTCGACGCCCATCCCGATTGCCGTGTGACCGGCGTCGGTGAGGGACCCCGCCGCGGCCTGCGCGGCGTCGGCGTTGAGGTCGGCCAGCGCCACGCTGGCTCCGGCCTCTGCCAGCCCACGTGCGTAGGCGATGCCGATGTCACCGGCTCCTCCGGTCACGAGCGCGACTCGTCCGGTGAGGTCGAAGAGGCTGTTGAGGCGTTCGGACATGTGGTTCTCCCAGGAGGGGGTCAGGGCATCGGGACTGGGGAAATCGGGATTGGGGAGATCGGGACTGGTTGGACCGACGGTTCGGTGGGGTTGGCTCCAGGCAGGGCGTCGAGGCAGTTCTGCGTGGCCGACGAGGCTGGAGCGAGCAGGACCGCGGTCAAGGTGTCCAGCAGGTTGTTGGCGTAGAGCCCGAACGGAAGGTGCTCGGCTCCGGCAAGGCGGAAGCGCTCCCGGTCCGCGGCCGAGTGCAGGCTCAGCGTGTTCACCTGTTGCACCCGAAGGGCTCGCAGCGGCGGTGGGAGATGGGTGAGGTCGGCGGCGAGATCCTGAACGAACTCCCGATTGGAGCGGCGCAACTCGGGTCGCAGCCGGGCGAAGGGATGGTCGGCCGGTCCGAACTGCTGCAACTGCTCCAGGAAGGTCAGGTAGTGGCTGCCCTCGGTCTCGGCCAGGTCGATCACCGGCAGAAGGTGGCACTCCACTTTCTGCCGCAGGGTCGGGACCGGGATCTTGGCACGCAGCAGCGCGCGCTGCTGGATCAGGCCGGGCAGTCGGTACTCCAAGATGGCGCGGACCAAGCCGTCCTTGGAACCGAAGTGATAGGCGACCGCGGACGTGTTCGCGGTCCCGGCGGCCATGGCGACCTGTCGCAGCGAGACCGCCTGCAGGCCGTGAGCAGCGATGAGTCGCTCCCCCTCGAGCACCAGTCGCTCCCGGATACCCAGGGGAGCGCGGGCCGCTGTCGTCATGACAGTCAGGAAAGCACCCGTGACAGAAATAAGTCAACCGCGTTATCTTGGGTGGAGGTTCCACCGATTCGATCGACGGGAGATCGCATGTCGCCGTACGCCGTGCCGCAGTGCCACCTACACATCGGTGGACAGCGGCTGACCCACGGCTCGGGTGGGGTGCACGCCCACCGTTTCCCGGCAACCGGCGAGGTGCAAAGCGAGATCCCCTTGGCCGGGGTGGCAGAGGTGGACGCGGCGGTCCAGGCTGCCCACGAGGCGCTGCGGACGTGGACGAAGCTGGGCCCGGCCGGCCGCCGCGACGCGCTGACCCGGCTGGCTGACCTGATGGCTCGCGACACCGATGAACTGGCGCGCCTGTCGGTGCTCGACAACGCGATGACCTTCAGCTTCGCGCAGTACGCCGCCGGCTCGGCCACCGAATGGACCCGCTACTACGCCGGTTTCGCCGACAAGGTTGAGGGCCGGGTCGTCTCAACCCCGGGGCAACTGCGCGACCTGGCCTACACCGTTCCCGAGCCCTACGGCGTCATCGGGATCATCATCACCTGGAACGGCCCGCTGATCTCGTTGGGCATGAAGGTCATCCCGGCGCTGGCGGCCGGCAACACGGTCGTGATCAAGCCGTCGGAACTGACTCCCTACATGGTCGAGCATTTCCTCGCACTCGTCGCCGAAGCCGGAATCCCGGCCGGCGTGGTCAACCTGGTGCCGGGCGGACCCGCTGCCGGAGAGGCCCTGGTGCGGCACCGGCTGGTGCAGAAGGTCAGCTTCACCGGCGGTCCGGCCACGGCACGCAAGATCCTGACCGCCTGCGCTGCCGACCTCAAGCCGGCGGTCGTGGAGTTGGGTGGCAAGTCGGCCAACCTGATCTTCCCCGACGCCAACCTGGACGCGGCGCTGTGGCTGGCGGTCTACACCAGCCTGGTCACCTTGGCCGGTCAAGGCTGCGCGATGCCGACACGGCTGCTGGTCCACGACGAGGTGTATGACGAGGTGGCCGACCGGGTGACCGCCGCCGCCTCGGCGATCACCCTGGGGGATCCGTTCGACCCGGCCACCGAGTCCAGCCCGCTGGTCACGGCAGAGGCCCAACAGCGCGTTCTGGGCATGATCGAACGAGCCGTGAGCGAGGGTGCCGGCGAGGTGTTGACCGGAGGCGGGGTGCCCGAGGGGCTAGGCGAGGGGTACTTCGTGTCGCCCACGGTGATCGGTGAGGTGGATCCGGCCAGTGAGATCGCCCAGGTCGAGGTCTTCGGACCGGTGTTGTCGCTGATCCGGTTCAGCGACGAGGCCCAGGCGATCGACATCGCCAACTCGACGTCGTACGGCCTGGCGGCGTACGCCTGGACCAACGATCTGGCCCGGGTCAATCGACTGACCAGTCGACTCCGGGCCGGCGGGGTCTACGTCAACGGTGGGCAACCAGTGCTGGCCCCCGAGTTGCCGTTCGGTGGTCTCGGCGTGTCCGGCTACGGACGCGAGGGTGGGGCCGAGGGCCTCTACGAGTTCGTGCGCACCAAGGCGGTCTCGATCGCGAGGGGGTGAAACCTCGCCAGACTCCCGTCGTTACCGTTCAAGCATGGCAACTCCTTCGCCCGCACATGACG
>CALMLL010000031.1 GCA_937868075.1 uncultured Marmoricola sp.
CTTCCTTCTCTCTTCGTCTCGATCAGAACGCGAGGCCGCCCTCACGGGCGCCATCGGCAAGGGCCGCAACGCGGCCGTGGTACTTGTTTCCGGCTCGGTCGAAGACGACCGACTCGACGCCTTGGGCCTTGGCGCGCTCGGCGACAAGTCCGCCGACCACCTTGGCCTTGGCCGACTTGTCACCTTCGAAGGTGCGCAGGTCGGCTTCCATGGTGGAGGCCGAGGCCAGCGTCTTGCCGGCTGCGTCGTCGACCACCTGCACACTGATGTGCTTGCTGGAGCGAGTCACAACCATGCGCGGACGTTCGGCCGTGCCGGCCACCTTCTTGCGGCCGCGCACCTGACGACGCAGGCGCGAAGCCACGCGAGCCGAGGTGTGCTTGCCGGACTTGAGTGCGATAGCCATCGTCACTTACCAGCCTTTCCGACCTTGCGGCGAACCTGCTCGCCCGCGTAGCGCACACCCTTGCCCTTGTAGGGCTCGGGCTTGCGCAGCTTGCGGATGTTGGCAGCCACTTCGCCGACCAGTTGCTTGTCGATGCCCTGGACACCGAGCTTGGTGGGACTCTCGACGACGAAGGAGATGCCTTCGGGAGCCACGACATGAATGGGGTGGGAGTAGCCGAGCTGGAACTCCAACTCGGTGGGGCCCTTGGAGAGAACGCGGTAACCCACGCCGACGATCTCCAACTTCTTCTCATAGCCCTCGGTCACACCGGTCACCATGTTGGCGATCAGAGTGCGAGTCAGGCCATGCAGCGACTTGGAGATGCGCTCGTCGTTGGGACGCTTGACCTCCAGCGCACCGTCTTCGCCACGGTCCACGGTGATGGGCGCGGCCACGGTGTGCGACAGGGTGCCCTTGGGACCCTTGACGGTCACGGTCTGCTCCGCGACGGTGACGTCGACACCCGAGGGCACGACGACCGGGAGCTTGCCAATACGCGACATTGTTTTCTTCCTCCTCGGTCTCAGGTCACCAGACGTAGGCGAGGACTTCCCCGCCAACGCCCTTGGAGTTGGCCTGACGATCCGTCAGCAGGCCCTGGCTGGTGGAGATGATCGCGATGCCGAGTCCACCAAGAACCTTGGGGAGGCCGGTGTGCTTGGCGTACACCCGCAGACCGGGCTTGCTGATCCGGCGTACGCCGGCGATCGAGCGCTCGCGGTTGCGGCCGTACTTCAGCGTGATCGTGAGGGTCTGGCCGACGGCGGCCTCGCCCTTGTCATCGACGTTGTTGCGGACCGAGAACGAGGTGATGTAGCCCTCGCGCTGAAGGATCTCGGCGACGCCGGCCTTCAGCTTCGAGTAGGGCATCGACACCGAGTCGTGGTACGCCTGGTTGGCGTTGCGCAGACGCGTCAGCATGTCTGCGATCGGGTCAGTCATGGTCATGGTTGTGGATTTCTCTCTCTGCTGCGGTTTCGCTTCCGCCATCCGGGGCGACCTGCAGCGATCAGGGTTGGTCTGGCCTTACCAGCTCGACTTGGTGATGCCGGGGAGCTCACCGCGGTGAGCCATCTCGCGCAGGCAGATCCGGCACAGGCCGAACTTGCGGTAGACCGCCTTGGGGCGACCGCAGCGCTGGCAACGGGTGTAGGCGCGCACGGCGAACTTGGGCTTGCGCGCGGCCTTGATCTTGAGTCCGGTCTTGGCCATGTCAGTTGCCTTCCTGCTTGAACGGGAAGCCCAGGGCCTTGAGCAGCGCCCGACCCTGGTCGTCGGAGGTGGCGGTGGTCACCACGGTGATGTCCATGCCGCGGGAACGGTCGACCTTGTCCTGGTCGATCTCGTGGAACATGACCTGCTCGGTCAGACCGAAGGTGTAGTTGCCACGGCCGTCGAACTGACGGTCCGAGAGCCCACGGAAGTCACGGATACGCGGCAGCGCCAGCGCCAGCAAGCGGTCGAGGAACTCCCACATGCGGTCACCGCGCAGCGTCACGTGCGCGCCGATCGGCATGCCCTCACGCAGCTTGAACTGGGCGATGGACTTGCGGGCCTTGGTGACCTGCGGCTTCTGGCCGGTGATCGCGGTGAGGTCGGCGACCGCACCCTCGATCAGCTTGGAGTCGCGAGCAGCCTCGCCGACACCCATGTTGACCACGATCTTGACCAGACCGGGCACCTGCATGACGTTGTCGTAGTCGAACTGCTCGCGCAGGGCAGCCACAACCTCGTCGCGGTACTTGGTCTTCATGCGGGGGATAACCCGCTCTTGCGTCTGCGTCATCTCTAGATCTCGTCCCCGGTCTTGCGCGCGATCCGCACGGAGCGCTGCGCCTGGTACGTCGAACCGTCGGCCCGGCGCTTGGAGACTTCCTCGCGCTTGAAGCCGATGCGGGTGGTGCCCTTGCCGGACACCAGCATCACGTTGGACACGTGGATGGGGGCCTCGGTGGTCACGATGCCGCCGGTCTTGCCGGCGCGACCACCCTGGTCGATGGTCTTGGTGTGCTTCTTGACCAGGTTGGCGCCCTCGACGATGACCCGGTCCTCTTCACGAAGAACCTGGATCACCTTGCCCTCGATGCCCTTGGACTTGCCGGCGATCACCTTGACGGTGTCGCCCTTGCGAATGTTGATCTTGCTCATGCTCAGAGCACCTCCGGCGCCAAGCTGATGATCTTCATGAACTTCTTCTCGCGCAGTTCGCGACCCACGGGGCCGAAGATGCGCGTGCCACGGGGCTCGCCGTCGTTCTTGAGGATCACCGCGGCGTTCTCGTCGAAACGGATGTAGGAACCGTCGGGACGACGGCGCTCCTTCACGGTGCGGACGACGACCGCCTTGACGACGTCGCCCTTCTTCACGTTGCCGCCAGGGATGGCGTCCTTGACCGTGGCCACGATGGTGTCGCCGATGCCGGCGTACCGACGGCCGGAGCCGCCGAGCACCCGGATGCACAAGATCTCCTTGGCACCGGTGTTGTCGGCCACCTTGAGGCGGGACTCTTGCTGAATCACTTCTCTGGTCTCCTCAGCCCTACTTGGCCTTCTCGATGATCTCCACGACGCGCCAGCGCTTGGTAGCGCTCAGCGGACGGGTTTCCATGATCAGGACGCGGTCGCCGATGCCACACTCGTTGGCCTCGTCGTGAGCCTTGAGCTTCGACGAACGCCGCATGACCTTGCCGTACAAGGCGTGCTTGACGTGGTCCTCGACGCTGACCACGACGGTCTTGTCCATCTTGTCGCTGATCACGAGGCCCTCACGGACCTTGCGTGCCGAGCGCTCCTCTGTCTTCTCGCTCACTTCGACTTCTCCTTCTTGCCCGGCGCGGTGCGAATGCCGAGTTCACGTTCACGCACCACGGTGTAGATGCGGGCAATGTCCTTCTTGACCGACCGAAGCCGGCCGTGGCTCTCAAGCTGTCCGGTGGCGGACTGGAAGCGGAGGTTGAACAGCTCCTCCTTGGCTTCGCGCAGCTTGGTCTCCAGGTCGACGTTGGTGAGGTCGTCCAGTTCGTTGGCGGCGCTCATCAGAAATCACCTGCCTCACGGGTGATGAACCGGCACTTCATGGGGAGCTTGTGCATCGCGCGGCGCATGGCCTCACGAGCAACGTCCTCGGGAACACCGGAAAGTTCGAACATGACACGGCCGGGCTTGACGTTGGCGACCCACCACTCGGGGGACCCCTTGCCTGAACCCATGCGGGTTTCGGCCGGCTTCTTGGTCAGCGGACGGTCGGGGTAGATGTTGATCCACACCTTTCCGCCACGCTTGATGTGACGAGTCATCGCAATACGCGCGGACTCGATCTGGCGGTTGGTCACGTAGTGAGCCTCGACCGCCTGGATGCCGAAGTCACCGAAGGCGAGCTTGGTGCCACCCTTGGCAGCGCCAGTGCGCTTGGGGTGGTGCTGCTTGCGGTGCTTGACCCTGCGGGGCATCAACATGGAACTCAGCCCTCCTGTCCGGACTCAGCCGGCGCGGCAGCCTCGGCGGCAGCGCCTTGACGGTCGGCACGCACGGGACGCTCGCCCCGGGTGCCACGGGTTGGCCGGTCACCGGCGCGGCCAGCGCGGCCACGACCAGGAGCCCCGGCGCGAGCGGCGGCCTGGGCCTCACGCTCGGCGCGGGTGCCGGCAACCTCACCCTTGTAGATCCACACCTTGACGCCGATGCGACCGAAGGTGGTGCGGGCCTCGTAGAAGCCGTAGTCGATGTCGGCGCGCAGCGTGTGCAGCGGAACGCGGCCTTCGCGGTAGAACTCCGAACGCGACATTTCCGCGCCGTTGAGTCGACCCGAGCACTGGATCCGGATGCCCTTGGCACCGGCGCGCATCGAGGACTGCATGGCCTTCTTCATCGCGCGACGGAACTGCACCCGGCCGGACAACTGCTCGGCAACACCCTGAGCGACCAACTGAGCGTCGATCTCGGGGTTCTTGACCTCGAGGATGTTGAGCTGGACCTGCTTGCCGGTGAGCTTCTCGAGGTCGCCACGGATGCGGTCGGCCTCGGCGCCACGGCGGCCGATGACGATGCCCGGACGCGCGGTGTGGATGTCGACGCGGACCCGGTCACGGGTGCGCTCGATCTCCACCTTGGCGATGCCGGCCCGCTCCATGCCCTTGGACAGCAGCTTGCGGATGGCCACGTCTTCGCCGACGTAGTCCTTGTAGAGCTTGTCGGCGTACCAACGGCTCTTGTGGTCGGTGGAGATACCGAGGCGGAAGCCGTTCGGGTTGATCTTCTGTCCCATTACGACTGACGTCCCTTCTTGGCGGTGCTCGCGGTCTCGGCGGGGGTGACGACGAGGGTGATGTGGCTGGTGCGCTTGTTGATCCGGGTGGCCCGGCCCTGCGCACGCGGGCGCCAACGCTTCATCGTCGGACCCTCGTCGACCGTCGCTGCCGACAGCACGAGACTGTTGCGGTCGAGACCTTCGGTGGTCTCGGCGTTGGCGACGGCCGAGGCCAGCACCTTGTAGACCGTCTCGGAGGCCGCCTGCGGGGCGAACTCCAGAAGGGCCAAAGCGTCGTCAACGGGAAGGCCGCGCACCATGTCGACGACACGGCGGGCCTTCATCGGGGTGATCCGGACGAAGCGAGCGCTGGCAAAGGCGCCCGGCTCATCGCCGAGCAGCGCCTTGCGGCGGTCACGCACGCGTCCACGCACTGTTTCACTCATGACTTCATGTCTCCCTAAGCCGGCCTCAGCGGCGGCGGCTCTTGCGGTCTTCCTTGACGTGGCCCTTGTAGGTGCGCGTCGGCGCGAACTCGCCGAGCTTGTGACCCACCATCGAGTCGGTCACAAACACGGGCACGTGCTTGCGCCCGTCGTGTACGGCGAGGGTGTGGCCGATCATCGCCGGAACGATCATCGAGCGACGAGACCAGGTCTTGATGACGTTGTGCGTCCCCTTCTCGTTCTGGGCGTCCACCTTCTTGATCAGGTGGTCGTCCACGAAGGGACCCTTCTTCAGGCTGCGAGGCATCTCTCTACTTCCCTACTCAGCGCTTCTTGCCGGTCTTGCGGCGACGGACGATCAGGGCGTCGGAGGCCTTGCGCTTGCGCGTGCGACCCTCCGGCTTGCCCCACGGGGACACCGGGTGACGACCACCCGAGGTCTTGCCCTCGCCACCACCGTGCGGGTGGTCGACAGGGTTCATGACCACACCACGGACGGTCGGGCGCTTGCCCTTCCACCGCATGCGGCCGGCCTTGCCCCAGTTGA
>CALMLL010000032.1 GCA_937868075.1 uncultured Marmoricola sp.
CGGACGGTCGGGCGCTTGCCCTTCCACCGCATGCGGCCGGCCTTGCCCCAGTTGATGTTTGACTGTTCTGCGTTCCCAACCACACCGACGGTCGCGCGGCAGCGCACGTCGACGTAGCGCATCTCGCCCGAGGGCATGCGCAGCTGAGCGCGCGAGCCTTCCTTGGCGACCAGTTGGGCCGAGTTGCCCGCGGAGCGAGCGATCTTGGCGCCGCCGCCGGGCCGCAACTCGATGCAGTGCACGGTGGTACCCACCGGGATGTTGCGCAGCGGCAGGTTGTTGCCGGGCTTGATGTCGGCGTTGGGACCGGCCTCGATCGGGGTGCCCTGCGAGACGCCGTCGGGAGCGATGATGTAGCGCTTCTCCCCGTCGGCGTAGTGCAGCAGCGCGATGCGAGCGGTGCGGTTGGGGTCGTACTCGATGTGCGCGACCTTGGCCGGCACGCCGTCCTTGTCGTAGCGACGGAAGTCGATGATGCGGTACGCCCGCTTGTGACCGCCGCCCTGGTGACGAGTGGTGATCCGGCCCTGGTTGTTGCGCCCGCCCTTCTTCGGCAGCGGCTTGACCAGGGACTTCTCCGGCGTCGTTCGGGTGATCTCGGCGAAGTCGGCCACCGACGAGCCACGACGGCCCGGCGTGGTCGGCTTGTACTTGCGAATAGCCATTGTCTTATTCCCTCAGCTCTTCCTGGCCGCTCAGCCGACGGGCCCGAAGATGTCGATGCGGTGACCCTCAGCCAAGCTCACGATCGCGCGCTTGGTCGCGGCGCGACGGCCGATCCCGATGCGGGTACGACGAGCCTTGCCGGCACGGTTCATGGTGTTCACCGAGGTGACCTTGACGCCGAAGATCTTCTCGACCGCGATTTTGATTTCGGTCTTGTTAGCGTCGGGGCGCACCAAGAAGGTGTACTTGTTGTTGTCGAGCAGGCCGTAGCTCTTCTCGCTCACGACCGGTGCGATCAATACGTCGCGGTGGTCCTTGTGCAACGTGCTCACTTGTCGTCCTCAGCCTTCTTCTTCTTGGCCCCGGCCTTGGTGAAGCCAGCAGCCTTCGCGTCGGCGGCGGTCTTGAACCACACCTCGGCCACGGTCGCGTCGTACCAGCGGCCGCCCGGCTCGTGGAACAGCATCGAGTCGAGGTTGCCCTTGACCTCGAAGCCCTCGGGAGCAGAACCATCGGCCAGCGGCTTGGCCGAACCCTCGAACTCGGGGGCCTCGTCACCCACCGGCTCGGCGGAGGCGGCCACGAATGCGACCGGCTCGTCGGAACCGACGTGGGTCGCAGCGCTCTTGCTCGATGGCTTGGCCCCACCGACGAACGCCTCGAAGGCGCCCTTGGTGAAGATCACGTCGTCGCTGAGCAGCACGTCGTAGGTGTTGAGCTGGTCAACAGCCAGCAGGTGCACCTCGGCGACATTGCGCAACGACAGCCAGGTCAGCACGTCGTCGCGCTCGAGGACCACCAGCAGGCGAGCCCGCTCGGAGATCCCGCTCAGCGCGGTCACGGCCGACTTGGTCGAGGGAGCGCTGCCGCTGACCAACGAGTCGACCACGTGGATGCGGCCGGCGCGAGCCCGGTCGGAGAGGGCGCCACGCAGGGCGGCGGCCTTCATCTTCTTGGGAGTGCGCTGGTCGTAGCTGCGCGGCTGCGGACCGTGAACGGTGCCACCGCCGGCGAACTGCGGCGCCCGGGTCGAGCCCTGACGAGCCCGGCCGGTGCCCTTCTGCTTGTAGGGCTTCTTGCCACCACCGCGGACTTCGCCGCGGGTCTTGGTGGAGTGAGTGCCCTGGCGGGCTGCGGCCTGCTGGGCCACCACAACCTGGTGGATCAGCGCGATGTTGGCCTCAACGCCGAAGATCTCCGCGGGGAGATCCACCTTGAGAGTCTTGGTCGCCATGCTCAGGCCTCCTGGGTCTTCTTGGCGGCCGAGCGGATGACCACGAGTCCACCCTTGGGGCCGGGGATGGCGCCCTTGAGCAGGATCAGGCCCTTCTCGGCGTCCACAGCGTGGACAGTGAGGTTCTGGGTGGTCACGGTGTCAGCGCCCATGCGGCCCGACATCCGGGTGCCCTTGAACACGCGGCCGGGGGTGGCGCATGCGCCGATCGAGCCCGGCTTGCGGTGGTTGCGGTGAGCACCGTGCGAGGCGCCGACGCCGGAGAAGCCGTGACGCTTCATCGTTCCGGCGAAGCCCTTGCCCTTGCTGGTGCCGGTCACGTCCACCTCGTCGCCAGCGGCGAACATGTCGGCGGAGAGTTCCTGGCCAGCCGAGTACGACGACGCGTCGACGGTGCGGATCTCGACGACGTGGCGGCGAGGAGTCACGCCGGCCTTGGCGAAGTGACCCTTGGCGGGTTTGACGACCTTGTCACCGCTGACCTCGCCGAAACCGATCTGGATCGCGTTGTAGCGGTCGCGGTCGGCGGCGGTCTTGACCTGGGTGACGACGTTGGAGCCGGCGTACACCACGGTGACGGGGACGATCCGGTTGTTGTCGTCCCAGGTCTGGGTCATGCCGAGCTTGGTGCCCAGCAAACCCTTCACATTACGTTCGAACGTGCTCATGACTGCTTCGCTTTCGGCTTTCAGAGCTTGATTTCAATGTCAACGCCGGCAGGCAGGTCGAGGCGCATGAGCGAGTCGACCGTCTTGGGCGTGGGATCGATGATGTCGATCAGTCGCTTGTGAGTACGCATCTCGAAGTGCTCGCGCGAATCTTTGTACTTGTGGGGCGAGCGGATGACGCAGTAGACGTTCTTCTCGGTCGGCAACGGCACCGGGCCGGCGACCTTGGCGCCCGTCTGGGTCACGGTGTCAACGATCTTCCGAGCTGAGGAGTCGATCACTTCGTGGTCGTACGCCTTCAGACGGATACGGATCTTCTGTCCCGCCATACCTTCGTCCTTCTCTTCTCGAGCTTCAGTTGCTCCTGCGGCTGACCGTGTTTTCCCGACCCACGCGGT
Organism: uncultured Marmoricola sp.; assembly: GCA_937868075.1. Taxonomy (GTDB): domain Bacteria; phylum Actinomycetota; class Actinomycetes; order Propionibacteriales; family Nocardioidaceae; genus Marmoricola. The sequence goes on from CALMLL010000032.1 coordinate 2,967, forward strand.
CGGGTGTGTCGCCTCGAGAGGCAACACACACGACACCCTTGAGAGTCGTTGTTGGCGGTCGGCACCCGACGTGGGTCGGGTTGAACGGGATCTCCTGGTGCGGTGCGAGCACGGGACTCAAAGCGCACACGAATCCATGGATTCGGGAGGTCTTCGTTCAGTAGTCAATGTGCCGCACCCCGGCAATCCCGCCGGAGCAACCGACATAGTTTGACAGAGGCACCCCTCAGACAACAAATCGGCCCCGAAGCCATCCGATCGCCGAGTAGTTTGGAGGTGGCAGGACACTGAGCCGGCGATAACCCCACGATCACTCACGCGAGGCCACGATGACTGACTACCCCACGCCACCCCCGCCCGGATGGACACCCCCGGGCGCAGACACGCCCACACCCCCACCGATGCCCGCCCACAGCCCGGGGGCCTGGCCGCCGCCAGGGGCCCAAGGCGTCACCTCGTTCAAGCCGGGCACCATCGCCCTGCGCCCCCTCCAGGTTTCCGACTTCTTCGACTCCACCCTCAAGACGGTGCGTCGCTACCCGGGGGCAACGATGGGGTTCGGCTTCCTGGTCTCCTTCCTGGTCGGGCTGATTCCGCTGGTTCTGACCCTGGTGTTCGTCGATCCGCGCGATCTCAACATCTTCGGCTCGCTCCAAGACAGTGACCCCACCATCTCCTTCAGCACCGGCGACATGGGTTACATGGGGAGCCTCTACGGCGGGGCGCTGTTCACCGGATTCACCCAGATCCTCATCGCCGGCATGGTGAGCACCACCGCGGCCAGCGCGGCCGTGGGTGAGTCCCTGACGATGGGCGAGGCTTGGCGGCGTACCAAGCCGTTCGTGTGGCGACTGCTCGGCCTGGGCCTGATCACGTTGGCTCTGGGGGCGGTCTCATTCGCGATCCCGCTCGCCCTCGGCTACGGGGTGTACGCCGCCGCCAACTCGGTCGGCGCCGGAGTTGCGGTCGGACTGCTCGCCCTCATCGCCGCGTCCCTAGGCCTGTTCTTCCTGACCATCCGCTTCTTCACCCTGGCCGGGCCCGCGATCGTGATGGAACAGCAGGGAATCAGAGCGGCCATCCGGCGAGCCGGGGTGCTCAGCAAGGGGCAGTTCTGGCGGATCCTGGGCATCTACGTCCTGGTGACCCTGGTGATGTCCCTAGCGGCCAGCATCCTGACGGTGCCGTTCTCCATCGGCAGTTCGCTGCTTCGGGCCTCCGGCGGTGACGCCACCGTCGTCGCCAGCCTGGTCATCAACCAGCTCGGGACCCTGGTCTCGGGGGCTATAACCGGGCCCTTGACGGGACTGGTGGCCTGCCTGCTCTATCTCGACCAGCGCTTCCGCAAAGAGCACTTCGACGTGCGCCTGATCAACTACGTGGAGGACCTGCGAAAGCAGTCGATGTGATGGGAGCAGGTGCCCTGTTCCCTGACCCCGACCAGGCCCGGGCGTGGTTGGCGAACGAACTGAGCAAACCTGACTACCAACCCAGCCTGTACGACCGCATCGCCGGCGCCCTGCAGGACCTCCTCAACTGGTTGACGAGAAACCTCCGCGTGGGAGAGGTGACCATTTCCTGGATTCTGATCGTCGCCCTTTTCGCGATCGTGCTGATCGTCGGATTCGCGCTCACCCGGCTGCGCCGAAGCCACCGTCTCGCAGACGCCGACCATGAGGTGTTCGGCGACGAGCGCCGCTCGGCTGCCGACCATCGCGCACTGGCCAAGGCTGCCTTGGCCGAGGATGACATGAGCACCGTGGTGATCGAGTCGATGCGCGCCCTGACCTCGGACCTCATCGAGCGTGGGGTCGTGCCCGATCTGCTCGGGCTGACCAGCCGCGAAGTGGTGGAGTCCGCGGCTCGGCGGTTCCCTTCCTTCCTGCCTCGCTTGCGCGCTGGGAGCCGGGTCTTCGATGAGACCCGGTTCGGCGGACGCACTCCCAGCGGCGCCCAGGCCGAGGAGATGATGTCGCTCGACCACGATCTCAGCATGGCCGAGCCCACAGGGGCCTCCATGGCCGGTCCGGTCATGGCGGTGCCCCGATGAGTGCCCCCACAGTGAAGGCGGCAAGGAGGCTGTCGTCTCGCACCAAGTTCGTGCTGAGCATCGCCGCGATCATCGGCCTCCTGGTCGTCATCGCCTGGTGGACCCAGTCCAAGGTGCAGTACGACGATCCGCTCGACCCCCAGAACCCCAAACCCGAAGGGGCCCAAGCCGTGGCCCGAGTGTTGGCCACCCACGGAGTGCAGGTCGACATCGCCCGAGGTCAAGCGGCACTCGTGGCCACGCCGATCGACTCGGACACCACCCTGCTGACCACCGGGGTCGACAACCTCGGGAAGAGCACCCTGAAAGTGTTCAGGCAGGCCTCCAGAGCCGCCGGTTCGACGGTGCTGGTCGGCTCGGCCTGGTCTCTCGTGGATCTCTACTCCCTAGGAGAGCCGAGGGAAGCGGTGTACGGGGAAGTGGCCGCGCAATGCGCCGACCCCCTCGTGAGCGATCTGACGGTGGAGGTCGATGAGGATTCCTCGTTCGCCGACGAGGGCTGCTTCACCACGGGGACCGGATCTGTGCTGATCCATCCCGGCACCACGACCAACGTCTGGTTCCTGGGCAGTTCCGCGGTGATGGCCAACAAGACCATCACCGACGCGGACAACGCGGCCTTGGCGCTGCGTCTCCTCGGCCAGCACCCGCGGGTGGTGTGGTACCTCCCATCGACCGCGGACACGGTCGCCACCGACGGCCGGGACATCTCCCTCTTCCTCCCCCGCTGGTTGGCACCCAGCCTGATGATGCTCGCGGTGGCGTTCGTGATGGTGATGTTCTGGCGAGGTCGACGCCTGGGCGCACTCGTCGTGGAGCCACTCCCCGTGGTCGTGCGGGCCAGCGAGACGACCGCGAGTCTGGGCCGCCTCTATCACCGTGCGAAGGACCGCCCCTACGCCGCCGGGCTACTGGTCACGGCCACCGTTGGCCGCCTTCGCACTGCATTGGGGCTGAGCCACGGGGCCACCCACGACGACGTCTGTGCCGCTGCCGCGCTTCGATCCGGTCGCGATGTGCTCGACGTACGCCGACTCCTGGGGGATCACACCCCCCGCAATGACGCCGAACTGACCCGACTCGGGCAGGATCTCCTCACCCTGGAAGACGAGGTACGCCGATGACCACTCCCACCGAAGCCCGCGCCGCGCTCGAGGGCGTCAGGCATGAGGTCGCCAAGGCCGTGGTGGGGCAAGACGCCGCCGTCTCGGCACTCCTCGTCGCCCTGATCGCCAGGGGCCACGTGCTCCTCGAGGGTGTGCCGGGAGTGGCCAAGACGCTGCTGGTTCGCTCCCTCGCCGCATCTCTCGATCTGGACACCAAGCGCGTGCAGTTCACCCCCGACCTGATGCCGGGCGACCTCACCGGCTCCCTGGTGATCGAGTCCGGCGGTCGTGACCTGACCTTCCGGCAGGGACCCATCTTCACCAACCTCCTGCTCGCCGACGAGGTCAACCGCACCCCACCGAAGACGCAGTCGGCGTTGTTGGAGGCCATGGAGGAGGGCCAGGTCTCCGCAGATGGAGTGACCCGGCCGCTGCCCACCCCATTCCTCGTGGCCGCGACCCAGAACCCGATCGAACACGAGGGCACCTACCCGTTGCCGGAGGCTCAACTGGACCGCTTCCTGCTCAAGGTCGTGCTGCCGATCCCCGAGCGTGACTCCGAACTGGCCATCTTGACCCGCCACGCCGAAGGATTCGACCCCCGCGACCTGGCCAGCGCCGACGTGCGCCCGGTGGCTGGCCCTGACCACATCGCGGCAGCCGCCGATGACCTTCGCAACGTCCGCGTCAGCGACGAGGTGGCCGGCTACATCGTCGACATCGCCCGCGCCACCCGGACCTCTCCTTCACTGGATCTCGGGGTCAGCCCCCGCGGAACCACGGCGTTGCTGCGCACGAGTCGAGCCTGGGCGTGGCTGAGCGGGCGCGACTTCGTCACCCCCGACGACGTCAAGGCGCTGGCCCCGGCCACGCTGCTCCATCGCCTCCGTCTGCGTTCTGAAGCCGAACTCGACGGCGCCCAGATCTCCTCGGTGTTCGCGGCCGCGCTCGGCGCCGTCCCGGCCCCCCGCTGACCGATGTTCGTCACCTGGCGAGCGCCACTCTTGCTGGCACTGGGCGTAACGGTCATCCCGCTGCGCCCAGTGATGAGCACGGTGTGGCTCTGGACCGGGCTGACGCTGCTCGTCGTACTCCTCGATGCCTGGCTGGCCCCCCGGCCAGGGACTCTGACCTTGAGCCGCAGCGGTCAGTGGCGCACCCGCCCTGACGCCCCGGTGACGACGCTGTTAAGCGTCGCCAACCCGACCAAACGCCGACTCCGGGGGCTGGTGCGCGATGCCTGGCAGCCCTCGGCCGGGGCTCGTGGCAATCGTCACTCCCTCAGGCTGGCTCCAGGTACCAGCACCGTGCTGGAGACCGTGCTGGTCCCGGTACGTCGAGGCGAACTCCACACCGACCAGGTCACCATCCGACTACTCGGACCGCTGCGCGTGGCGGGCCGGCAGAGCAGCCGACGTTGTCCGGGTCGGTTGCGGGTGCTGCCGGCCTTCCCGTCCCTAAAACACCTCCCTAGCCGACTACAGCGACTGCGCGAACTCGACGGCCGCGCCGCCGTGCAGGTGCGCGGTCAAGGCACCGAGTTCGACTCGCTGCGCGACTACGTCCGCGGCGACGACGTCCGATCGATCGATTGGCGTGCCACTGCTCGGTCGCCGCGCGTCGTGGTCCGCACCTGGCGTCCCGAACGCGACCGACGCGTCGTGATCGTGCTGGACACCGGTCGAACATCGGCGGGGCGCATCGGCGAGGTGCCCCGGCTCGACTCGGCCATGGACGCCGCCCTTCTCATGGCGGCGCTGGCGGGCCAGGCCGGAGAGCGCGTGGATGTGGTCGCCGGGGATCGTTCGGTGCTGCTCACCCTGAAGGGCGGCCATTCCCGGGACTTCTTCGGCTCCCTGCAGGACGAACTGGCCGATATCCAGCCCAGGCTCGTCGAGACGCAGTGGCGCCGCCTGGTCGGCGCTATCAACAGCCTCGGCCGCCAACGTGGACTGGTCATCTTGATCACCCCCATCGAGGCATCAGCGGTGCTCCACAGCCTGCTGCCGGTGCTGCCCGGCCTGGTCAAACACCACCGTGTCTTGCTCGGCAGCGTGCGCGACCCCGCCTTGGCCGAGTTGGCCAGGGATCGCAACGACGCCGAGCAGACCTATGCCGCGGCGGCTGCGGAGAAGGCGATCCAACAGCGACGGGACACGGCAAGACTGCTGACCACCCTGGGTGTCGAGGTGATCGACGACGATGCCGAGGCGCTGCCGGTCGCGCTGGCCGACCGCTACCTGGTGCTGAAGGCACACGGACTGCTCTGACGCGGCCTCAGGCTGCGGTGCCGGCGACGTCCTCGAGATAACTGGCGTCGACATCCCCGGTGAAGCCTTCCTGGGTGGCTCGCCGACCGAGGAGGAAGACATAGGCCAGGAACAGCACCTCCACGGTGATGCCGATCCCGATGCGGGCCCACGTGGGTAGATCCGAGGGAGTGACGAATCCTTCGATGACTCCCGAGACCGCGAGCATGCCGACCAGCCCGATCAGGATCGCGCCCATGCCCCGGCCGACACTGGCCACCGCCTGGACCCGCGTGCGCGGACCCGGAGCCACCCACGACCAGAACAGTTTGAGCCCGTAGCCCGCGGCGACGAAGACGGCGGTGAGTTCGAGGAGTCCGTGCGGGAGGATCAGGCCGAAGAACAGGTCACCGCGGTCGTGGCGGATCATGATCGACCCGATCACCGCCACGTTGGCCATGTTCTGGGTCAGGATGTAGATCACCGGGGCTCCGAACACCCCCAACGACAGACACAGGGCGCTGACCCACACGTTGTTGGTCCACACCTTGGCCGCGAAGTGGCTCGCGGCGGCCTGCTTGTAGTACTCGGCGAAGTCATTGCTGACCAACTGGTCGATCTCGCGCGGAGACATCATCGTCTGCTCGACGACCGGGTGCTGGAGCAGCCACCAACCGGCGATCGTCGCCAGCACATAGCTGACCACCATCGTGGTGAACCACCATCGGGCCGATTGGTAGAGCGCAGCCGGCAGTCGGCGTCCGACGAACTCGGTGACCAGTCGCCAGCCGTGAGCACGGGTTCCGGCCGCACGGGCACGGGCACGGGACAGCAGCGCACTGAGATAGGCCACCAGGGCAGCATCGGGGGCCTGCGAGCGCACCATGGACAGGTGGGTGGCAACCTCTTGGTACAGATCGATCAGTTCGTCGGCGGTGGCACCATCGCTCACCCTGCCCCGGGTGAGTTGGTCAAGGCGTAGCCACGTCGACTGATTGGTCGCCACGAACGCATCGAGGTCCACAGAAGACACCCTAGGCTCTGGTCGAGAGACACAACTGATCCGAGAAGGACGTCCACTGAGCCGGGATCGAGGGAGTTCATGAGTTCGATCTATGCCGGTATCGGCGAGGACGACCTCGTCGTCGGGGAGGGAGTCGCCCTCGACCTCCCCGCAGCCAGTTTCGGTCCCCGTCTGGTCAGCGGCGCCATCGACCTGGCGATCAGTTACGCGTTGCTCATCGCCGCCCTGATGCTGATGATCCAGTTAGCCGTGGACGAGGCTTTGATGAGCACGATGTACGTGATCGCCCTGATCACGGTGACCCTCGTCTTCCCGACTGCGATCGCGTCGTTGACCCGCGGCAAGTCGGTGGGCAAATACCTCATGGGGCTGCGTGCGGTCCGTGATGACGGCGGCCCGATCAGCTTCCGCCACGCTTTCGTCAGGGCCCTCGTCGGGGTCGCGGAGTTGATCATGCTGGGTGGAGTGCCGGCACTTCTGTGTGCCGTCACCAACAACAAGGGCAAGCGCTTCGGCGACCTGGTCGCCGGCACGTACGTCGTGCGTGACCGGGCGAAACTGGTGATCAACGCACCTGTTCAGGTGCCCCCGCACCTCGCGCACTGGGCCGCGACCGCTGACATCGCCCCCCTGCCAGATGCGCTGAGCGTGTCCTTGCGCCATCTGGCCGTGCGTCGCGCCCAAGTCAGCCCGGCCGCCTGGGCTTCGTTGGTCGCCGACCTAGCCGCTCGCACTCGCCCGCTGGTCTCACCGCCGCCACCGGCGGGGACCACTGATCAGGACTTCTTGGCAGCAGTCACCGCCGCCCGGCGTACTCGCGATCTGCAGCGACTGGCCAACGAGAGCAGCGCTCGCCAACGACTGGCGGTCCATGCCGGACTCGTCAAACCAGACACGCCGCAACCGCCGTCGGGGTCGACGGAGGCGGGCTAGCCCCTCGTGACCGATACGCCGGCACCGATCAGGCCGAACACCAGGAACAGCGCGACCATCAGCACCCCCAGCCCCAACAGGACCGTCGACACGATGCCCAGGATGCGGCCGACGTTGGCGGTCTCGCGACCGCCGACCTGACCCCCGGAGGCGTCGATCTCGGCCAGGACCCGGTTGCCCATCGTCCAGGCGAACGGGCCCAGGATCTGGCAGACCACGAGTCCCAGGATTCCCAGGATCAGGACCGTGTTGGACTGCGGGTGGTTGGGGGGTGGCTGGTAGGCCGGCGTGTACGCCGGTGGCTGTTGCCATGTCGGCGGCACGCCTTGCGGTTGTGCGCCAGCAGCTGGCTGGTCAGGTTCAGAGGGAGTCGGTGTCCCGGATACGTCGCTCACAACAGCCAGTCTTGCACGCGAACCTGGCCCGGGTAAGTGATCGGGCTGGTGCGCAGACATGAGGACTTGGCTACGTTGGCCCCCATGATCGAACGCCAGAGACTTGCCGCACTGCGTGCCGCCGAGGAAGAACTCTTCGTTGCCCGCCACCCACGCTCGGCCGACCTGGCCGCTGAGGCCCGCACCTCCCTGCTCGCTGGGGTGCCGATGCCGTGGATGACGAGGTGGCCGGGCAGTTTCCCGGTCTTCTTCGACACTGCCTCCGGGGCGCGGTTCACCGACGTCGACGGCATCGAGTACGTCGACCTGTGCCTCGGCGACACCGGAGCCATGACCGGCCACGCCCTGCCCGAGGTCGCCGATGCCGTGTCGCGACGCGCGGCCACCGGCATCACCACCATGCTCCCCTCCACCGACGCCGCCTGGGTCGGCACCGAGTTGGCCCGACGCTTCGGCCTGCCCCGCTGGCAGATGGCGATGTCGGCCACCGACGCCAACCGCTTCGTGCTGCGCTTCGCCCGGCACCTCACCTCGCGACCCAAGATCGCAGTCATCGACTGGTGCTACCACGGCACGGTGGATGAGACCCTCGCCGTGCTCGATGACGCCGGCAACGTGGTCCCCCGTCCCGGAGCCCTCGGCCCACAGGTCCACGTCGCCGAAACCACCCGGGTGGTCCCGTTCAACGACCTGCATGCCCTGGAGGCGGCGCTGTCGCACGGCGACGTCGCCTGCCTGCTGATGGAACCCGCGCTGACCAACATCGGCATCGTCCTGCCCGAGGAGGGCTACCTCCAGGGCGTGCGAGAGATCACCCGCCGCCACGGGGTGCTGCTGGTCATCGACGAGACCCACACCCTGTGTGCAGGACCAGGTGGGTGCACGAAGGCATGGGGGCTCGAGCCGGACTTCGTGGTCATGGGCAAGCCGATCGGCGGCGGGGTGCCGGTGGCGGCGTACGGCATGACCGCGGAGGTCGCCGAGATGCTCGACAAGCCTTTGGAGAGCCACGAGATCGATGTGGCCGGCGTCGGGGGGACCCTGACCGGCAATGCGTTGGCGCTTGCCGCCGTGCGGGCCACGCTGTCCCACGCGCTGCGGGAGGAAGATTTCGCGATCGCGATCCCGCTCGCGAAGCGGTTCACCGAGGGCGTGCAAGAGGTCATCGATGCGCACGGGCTGCCCTGGCACGTCAACCGGCTCGGCTGCCGAGCCGAGTACTGGTTCTGCCCGCCGCCCAGGGACGGCGCTGCGGCCGCCCACGCGATTGATGAGGAACTCGACGGCTTCATGCACCTGTGGGCGCTCAACCGAGGCATCTTGATGACCCCCTTCCACAACATGGCGCTATTCAGCCCTCATCACACCGAAGCCGATGTCGACCGGCACAGCGAGGTCTTCGCGCAGGCCGTCGAGGCACTCCTTGCCGGCTGACTCCACCCCCCGTTCCTGGGGTCCGGTGGCCTCGGTCGCCCTTGTCATCACCTGGAGTTCCGGATTCGTCGGGGCCGAACTCGGCGCCCGCGCCGGGGCCGCCCCGATCACACTGTTGGGCTGGCGGTTCTCCTTGCTCGCCCTGGGCCTGGCCGGGCTGTGGCTGGTCCTGCGCAAGCCCATGCCGACGTGGAGTGCCTGGCGCCGCCAGGCGTTGCTGGCAACGCTGTGTCAGTTCGGCTACCTGATCTTCCTGTTCGAAGGCATCAGCCACGGCGTCAGCGGCGGCACGACCGCGCTCATCGCGGCGCTGCAACCGCTCTTGGTGGCCACGGCAGCCGGACCGGTCTTGGGCGAGCACCCGACCGGGGCCATGTGGTTGGGGATGGTCATCGGTCTGGTCGGGGTAGGGATCGTGGTGTCCGGCGACCTCAACACCAGCCACATCGCCCCGGCCACGTTCCTGTTGCCGGCGATGGGGATGCTCTCACTGGCCGTAGGGACCGTGCTGACCCGCCGACTACACCCCCCTGAGGATCTGCTGGAGAGCATCAGCATGCAGGCAGTCGTGACCGCGATCCTGTTCCTGGTCGTTGCCACCATGACCGGTCAGGTCGCCGTGCCGGCCGATCCTGGGTTCTGGGCTGCGGTGGTCTGGTTGCTGGTGCTGGCCAGCCTCGGCGGCTACGTGATGTACGTCTTCGTCACCCACACCGAAGGCCCGACCGTCGTCAGCACCCTGCTGTATCTCACCCCACCCACCGCAATGTTGTGGATCTGGCTGATGTTCGGCAGACCGATCACCCCGGTGGCGGTGCTCGGGTTGGCGGTCAGCGCTGTCGGGGTGGTGCTGGTCCTCCGCGGTCGGCGGGCGGCCGCCTAGCTGCGCCGGTAGGCCAGATCGGTGATCGAGCGATCGGCGGCCAAGCCCTTGCGCTCGAACTTCGTGACCGGGCGAACCGACCATCGGGGCACCACCCCACCCTCCAGGAGTGGTTCGTTGTGGAGTACCTCGACCATCTGGTCGGCGTAGTCCTGCCAGTCGGTGGCCAGCCTCCAGAGGCCACCGGGCACCAGTCTCGAGGCCGCCAGGTGCGCGAAGGCCGGCATGACCAGACGCCGCTTGTGGTGACGCGCTTTGGGCCAGGGGTCGGGGAACCAGGTGTGCAGTTCACTCACCGAGCCAGGGGCCAGCAAGTGCTCCATCGACCAGACCGCATCGACCTGCAGCAGTCGAACGTTGGCCACGTCGGCTTTCGCAAGTCGGGCGAGAGTATCGGCCACCCCGGGACGCCAGACCTCGAAGGCCAGCACGTTGTGGTCGGGGTACGCCGCAGCGGTGGCCGCCGTCGCCTCTCCGATCCCCGACCCGATCTCCACGATCAGCGGCGCTTCCCGGCCGAACCTTCCGAGCACCTCCGCTCCAAGGGCATCCACACGGTCGTCCGGGATGACCCAGGCGTCGGCGTACTCATCCCAGGCCGACTGCTGCTGCGGGGTGAATCGGCTGCCACGACGCGCGTAGGTCAAGACCTCGCGCACGCGGCGACCGTCCTCGGTGAAGCGATGGTGCGGTCGAGCCGGTGGTGAACTCATCCGCCCACGCCGAGGCCCAGCCGGATCGCTCCACAGGCCTCCAGCACCGCTTCCTTCGAGGCATGGCCCACGCCGGTGGAGTTGACGAAAGCGTGGATGAGACCACCGTGTCGGCGCAGCGCCACCTGCACTCCGGCCTCGGCGAGCCGGTGGGCGTAGGCCTCTCCCTCATCGCGCAGTACGTCGAAGCCGGCGACGGCGACATAGGCCGGCGGCAAGCCCTCGAGGCTGGGCGCCAGCAACGGCGAGATCCGCGGGTCGGTGTCCTCTGCCTCCCCCACGTAGTGCGCCTTGTACCAGTCCATCTGCTTCTCGGTCAGGAAGTAGCCGTCGGCGAATTCCGCATAGCAGGGGTGTTTCGTCGACAGGTCGGTCACCGGGAAGAACAACACCTGCAACGCCGGGCGCACCGCTGCCTCACGCAGGTCGAGGCAGACAACTGCGGCCAGGTTGCCGCCGGCGCTGTCACCGCACACTGCGATCCGGGCCGGATCATGGCCCCACGCGGGAGCCTGGGCCACCGCGAACTCGAAGGCGGTTCGAGCGTCATCGGGAGCCGCCGGGAACGGATGCTCGGGGGCCAATCGATAGTCGATGGCCAGCACCGAAACGTCGGCGTACGTGGCCAGGAACCGACACGGGGTCTCGTGACTGGCCAGGCTGCCGAGCACCCACCCGCCCCCGTGGAAATAGACCATCAGGCGCTGACGGGCCGCCTGCGAGGGGACGAACAGCCGCGCGTTGAGGACTCCGTGAGGTGCCGGGATCGCGACGTCGCGTACGTCGAGCATCGGCAGCGGGGTCCCGCCGAACAGCGCCGCCTCCTGGTCGATCTGGACGCGCCCTTCGGCCGGCTCCATCTCGGAGAAGTCCGCATCCGGCATCAGCGCCAGCAACCGAAGAGCAGCAGCCACCTCGGGCTCCAAGACGTCCCCGTCGGCGTTGACGTGCCGCCCGCCGATCCCCTGCTGGAGCCGCTTGGGCGCACGGCCCAGCACGCTCACCACACCCTTGGCGATCTCATCCATCAGTGCCATGAGCGCATCTTCTCATCGCTTCACACGTGAGTTCGAGACGGCCCTCAGCCGTCACGAGATCGGCTCACAACATGCCGAAGCCCCGAGCCGCACGAGGCGACTCGGGGCTTCGAACCGAGTTACTTGGTGATCTTGGTGACCCGGCCGGCGCCGACGGTGCGGCCACCTTCGCGGATCGCGAACCGCAGACCCTCGTCCATGGCGATGGGCTGGATCAGCTCAACGGCCATCTCGGTGTTGTCACCAGGCATGACCATTTCGGTGCCCTCGGGGAGGGTCACGACGCCGGTCACGTCGGTGGTCCGGAAGTAGAACTGCGGACGGTAGTTGTTGAAGAACGGCGTGTGACGGCCACCCTCCTCCTTCGACAGGATGTAGACGCTCGCGTCGAAGTTGGTGTGCGGGGTGGTGGTGCCCGGCTTGATCACGACCATGCCGCGCTCAACGTCTTCGCGCTTGGTGCCACGAAGCAGCAGCCCGACGTTCTCGCCGGCCTGACCCTCGTCGAGCAGCTTGCGGAACATCTCCACGCCGGTGACGGTGGTCTTCTGCGAGGTGGTGCGGATGCCGACGATCTCGACCTCTTCACCAACCTTGACGATGCCGCGCTCGATACGGCCGGTGATGACGGTGCCACGACCGGTGATC
>CALMLL010000033.1 GCA_937868075.1 uncultured Marmoricola sp.
CGACCATGCCGACCCGGCGGTCGTGCAGGGCGATTCCGAGCACCGAGTCGGTGGGCTGGTAGCCGAGCATGTGCGGGAGGGCGGAGAGCAGGGACTCGGGGCCGGTGATGCGGATCGTGGGGGTGCTGGACATGGGTCGTCTCCTGTCGGAGTCGGGAGCCGATGGTCAGTCGGCTCGGGTGGTTGGTGTCTTCGACGCTACCGCCGACCACCGACAAACCAACCCCCTCCCAGACCCCCAGCTGCACCCACCCCGGCACCCCATGCCGGCTGCCACGGTGGGTGCACCTCGAGGGCCCTCTCCCCCGCCGGCGGCGGGCGGGAGGGCCCTCGGGGTTTGGATGGGGTTTCTATCCGGCGAGGCGGACCGGCATGAGGACGTGCCGGTAGGTGGTGTCGTCGGCGTCGGTGAGGATCATGGGACGGCCAGGGTCGGTCAGGTGGAGGGTGACCTTGTCGGCAGTCAGGGTGGCGATCGCGTCGAGGAGGAAGGCGGCGTTGGCGCCGGTGGTCCAGGCCTCGGACTGGCCGGCGATGTCGGCCGGCAGGGCGGGGGCGGTGACCTTGGCGCGGTCGCCGTCGGTGGCGGGCGCGATCGTGAGTGCGGTGGGGTTCACCGTGATCGTCACCGGGTTGTTCTTGGCTGCCTTGACGGCCGCCGACAGCGAGGCGGCGCGGGTGGCTGCCTGGAGGAGCTGGGCTCGGTCGAGGGTGACGGTGCGGGTCGGGGCCTGCTCCAGGATCGAGGAGACCTTGGGGTACTCGCCGTCGAGGGTGCGGATCCGGCCTGTGGTGCTGTCGTCGGCCAGGGTCAGCCAGGTGACGCCGGCGATGACGTCGACGCCCAAGCGCACCTGCGCGCTGGTGAGCCGTGGGAGCAGCTTGGCCAGGACGGGTGCGGGGATGAGGACCTTCTCGGTGGTGGTCCCGTTGACGGGGATCGTGCCGCAGGCCAGTCGGTAGCGGTCCGTGGCGGTCAGGGTCAGGGAGCCCTTGTCCAGGACGGTGTTGATGCCGGTGAGGATCGGCAGCGTGTCCCCACGGTCGGCCGCGACGGTGACTCGCTCGACCAGGGCACTCAGTGCCTCTCGGTCGACGACGTGGGTCGGAGCGGTGGTCGGCGGCAGGTCGGGGAAGGCGTCGACGGTGACGGTGTCGTCCAGGGGCAGGCTGTAGCCGGCGACGTGCACGACCGGGGTGTGGTCAGGGGTGTCGATCGTGACGTCGAGACGGTCGACGATGGACTTGGCGCTGCCCTTGACCGCAGCGGAGAGGACCTTGGTCAGGCTGGAGTGGTCCAACAGCATCCGGCCCGGGGCGGCACCGGTGGCGGGCAGGATCACGGTGACCGCGGTCTCGAAGTCGAAGGTGGTCAGCTCGACCTCGGTGGGGCGCACGGTCGCCAGGACGCGGCTGAAGACGGGCATCGGCTTGCGGCCGGCGGTGGGGAACGCGAGGGTCTTCAGCGCGTCGACGAGGGCGCGGTAGCCGGCGGTGAAGGTGCCGGCGCTCGGGATCTTCTCGTCGGTCATCTGGCGGCGAGTGGCGGTGGTGGTCATGGTCGTCTCCTGTCGGAGTCAGGGGGCCAAGTGGTCAGCTCGGCCCGGGTGGTTGGTGTCTTCGACGCTACCGCCGACCACCGACAAACCAACCCCCAGCTGCACCCACCCCGGCACCCCATGCCGGCTGCCACGGTGGGTGCACACACCGGCCAGTGCCGGTGCACAGATGGGCGGGGCGGGGTCGGTCGGTATGCCCTGATTCACCGGCCCCAGGTGTGGTACTGGATCGTGGCGTGGATTGTGAGCCGGCGCTCCAACAGATCGTGGGTTCGTGCCTGAATCCCTGCGCGAATCGCGGCTAGATCGACGGTGCCGACGCCGAGATGTGCGGCGAGAGCCGGCAGCAGTTCGGGACGTTCCTGCTCGACCCGGCCCAGGCGTTGCCAGGTCAACTCAAGCTCCCGATCCACCTCGCCCTTGGCGAAGTAGTGCGAGGCCGAGCGCGCGTCCAAGATCGCCTTGGCGATATCGTGCCGGACCGCGCGGACGAGAGCGGCCTCGCCCGCGGCGAGGGTCGGGGTAGGGGTGGGTTCCGTTGTCATTGCGGCCTCCTGGGCCTTCTCTCGGGTGGTCAGCCCGTCACTCTTGGTTGGTGTCTTCGACGCTACCGGCCACCACCGACAACCCCCTCGCTGCACCGAAGAGGGCCCTTCCCGCCAGGGCAGCGGGCGGAGGGCCCTCTTGGGGGTGCCTCAGAAGTCCTCGTCTGGAGCGCAGCGCCAGCAGATCAGGTCGGCGGGCGGGGTTGCACCGTCGAGCTGGTCCCCACAGCGGGGGCAGAAGCCGATGTCGAGGTCGTCCTCGGGCATGGTGGTCACCTCCTCTCCGGTCTGGGCTGTGGGGTTAGGCGGCGGACGGGGTCTGCCAGTCCAGGCCGAGGGTGGCCGTGATCTGGTCCAGGATCGCGGCCGGGTCGGGGAGAGTGCTGATGAGAGTGGCGAGCTCGCCGTCGGTCAGGACGGCCTGAGCGTTGGCGTCACAGTCGACCTCGTGTCAGCGCTGATCGACTCTGAGACGGGCCCGGCCCCGCTCCGGCCAATCTGAGACAGGCTCAACAGAGGATTCCGAGACAGGCTGCCGCACCGGGGCAGCTTGTGGACGCTGGCCGTGGCGCGTCGTTTTGCTCAGGGCGCGACGCTCGCCCGGACCGCCACCGATTCGGCGTGAGGCCAGGGTGGCGTCTGCACTCAGCGGGCCACGCCCTCCCTGTCGGTGCGCTCGAGTTGGTGCACGAGCTTGGCCACGGTCGCGGTCCAGCCGGTCTGGTGACTCGCGCCGAGACCGGCGCCGGTGTTGCCGTCGACGTTCTCGTAGAACGGGTTGAGGTCCAGCCAGAGGGGTCGTCGGCCATGACTTCGTCACCATGGCAACCCGGCGCCCGTTCACCGGGTCGGGCGCGAAGATCCCTACCAGTCGCTGGGAGAGGTCGCGCGCGACCTAAACCAGGCTGGTTCAGCGCGCCGAACCGGTGGGCAGCTCGACATGCAGGTCATCGCCGTAGTTGTGACCGATCTTCTGCAGTGCCTCGATCAGGCACGATGAGTGCGGTGTTCATGCACTCATTCGACCTGTGGCCAAGCTTGACAACCAGTGGCGGGAAAGACGGTGAACGATAAGGTCTCGCCATACGCGTGACCGTTATGGTCAACCGGGGCAGCCGGGCTACGACATCGCCACCGCGCTGGAGGTCTTGGAACACCGATCCGCCATCGGGGTCCAGAGATGAGCGTGGCGGTCGCGGCCACGACGGAGGTTGTGGACCTCGGCGGCATGCTCATCCGGCAAGACTGCTCGCTCGCTGCGGCCACAGAATCCGACCTCCTGGTAATACCGGTCCAGCGGAAGCCCCTGGCTGCCATGGACCATCGGATCGTCGCGGCGGTGCGGTGCGGTGCGGGCGGCCGGCAGCAGCAGTTCGGTCGCGGGCCCATGGACGGGCGCATTCGTCCTCGGCGCCGCCGGGCTGCTCGACGGACTGCCGTGCACAACGCATTGGCGTTGGTGCGATCGTCTCGCCGAGTGACATCCGCGGGCTCGCGTGTTCCCCAATGTCCTCTATGCCGGAGCCGGCGCCGTCTGGACCTCGGCCGGCGATTCCGCCGATAGCGACCTACTCATCGAACTGGTCCGTCGCCGGCACGGCGCGGCGGCGGCCGCAGGGATCGCCCGGTCCATCGTGACGCCGGCCCACCGCCGGGGCACACAAGCACAGTTCGTCCCGACCGTGCGATCGGCGCGTCCGGGCGATCTTGAGCGGTTGCAGGCCGCGGTGCTCGCCACTCCTGCGCGGGACTGGTCCCTCGCCGCGATGGCCAGCGAGGCCGGCCTGTCGGCGCGAACCTTGGCGAGGCGTTTCGCCACCGAGACCGGGCAGTCGCCCATCACCTGGCTCGTCGCGGCCTGGCTCACCTGCGCGCAGGAACTCCTGGAAAGCACCGGTCTCCCGGTCGAAGCGGTCGCCGACGCCGCAGGATTCGCGAGTGCTGACTTGCTGCGCAGGCATTTTCGCGTCCGCTACTGGACCAGTCCGCAAGCGCACCGGCTGGCGATGCGCCACGCCAGAGCAACCGGCGACCGCAGGTCCGACGGCCCGCCCGTGGCGGAGGTCAGGTGGTCGCGAGCAACTCGCGCAGATTCGCGTCGACCTCGTCCAGATAGGACTGCTCGAAGCCGAACAGCCCGAAGTGCCCGGCGATCGAGTGCAGCACCCTCAGTTCGCTGCCCGGTGTCAGCTTCTGCTCGGCGGCACAATCGCGCGGCGGGAAGAACATGTCCTGCTCGATAGGCATGACGAACATGCGCGCGGTGATCCGGCCGAGCGCCGCCGCGAGGTCGCCATCGGCGTTGCGGGCGACGTCGCCGCGTTGCCACTTCCAGCCCATGGTGAGCAGGGCGTTGGGGTCCATCAACCCGAAGAGCAGCCGTATAAAGCCGTTCTGGAAATCGTCGTAGGTCTCGAACTGCATTCCCTCGACTAGCGGCGGTATGCCGCGCCAGAACTCGGTCTTCCAAAAGTCCGTCGTCAGACCCATGGTCGCCCAGATGTCGGCATGCCGGTGCAGGCCGGCGATGACGTCGGTGGGCGCGGCATACTCCCCACCGTTGAAGCCGGGGTCGCTGGTGATCGCGTCGAGCAGGGTGCGGGTGAAGAGGAAGTCGTGCGGCGTGTTCTGCGCGGTGCCCGCGATCGGGGCGGCACGAACCACCTTGTCGGGGAAGCGAACTGCCCATTCCCACGTCTGCTGCGCGCCCATCGACCCGCCCACGACGAGGGCCAGGCGCTCGATGCCGAAGTGTTCACGCAGCAGCTGCTCCTGGGCGCGCACGTCGTCGCCGATCCGCACGTGCGGGAACTTCGACATCGCGATGCTCGGGTCGTCGGCGTTGTGTGGGGAGGTCGAGAGCCCGTTGCCGATCTGATTGACGACGACGATGAAATAGCGTTCGGGGTCCAGGGCCCGCCCCGGCCCGATGTAGGCCTGCGCCCACGTCGCGTGCGTGCCCGAGAACCACGTCGGGATAAGGATCGCGTTGTTCTTGTCCTCGGCGAGGGTCCCGAAGGTGGCGACCGCGAGTTGCAGGTCGGGGATCACCCCGCCCTCCTCCAACTCGAACCGGCCGATCGAGACCAGGTCGTAGGGCCCCTGAGCCTCAGCGGTGTAGAAGGGAATGTCGAGAGCCATACGTCAACCTCCGTCGTCGGATCCACCTGTGCCGCAGCGGCAGCGAGCGCCGTATGCTGTGCCCGCGCCATTGTGCCCTGCCGGAACCTCCGTCGGCCAGCGGTCGCACGTGGATCTGTTCGGGTGGGTGGACGGATTTCCGGCTCGTGCCCTCGGAGGACGTTTCGAAGGGCGCAACCGGCGCGTCGAGAAGTGCTGGTCGGCCAGGCTCCTCTCGACCCCGGTGATGGCGATGACCTGGGCCGGACGCAACGGGGCCGTGTCGAGCTCAGGCAGTGGCATCTGAGTAGATGGGGGCATGGACGACACCTGGACCAGCAGAGACCTACCCGTGCTCACTGCGATCGTGGAGGTGTTCGAGCGCACGGGAAGAGTCATGAGCCCGAACGAGATCGTGGAGCAATCGGGTCTGCGGGCTGACCAGGTCGAGGCCGCACTGCGAGCTCTCGAAAGCGAAGACCCGCCCTTCATCACCAAGCTGGAGCGGCGAGCCTCAGGTGGGATCAGTCTCGTTGGCAAGCCCACTGGTCACGCACGACGCGCGGTCGGGGCGTGGCCCACTCCCGAGAGCATCGCCGATCGACTCATTAGCGCCCTCGACTTGGCAGCCGACCGAGAGCCGGATCCAGAGCGGAAGGGCTGGCTGCGCAAGACCGC
The DNA here is from genome assembly GCA_937868075.1 of uncultured Marmoricola sp. Lineage (GTDB taxonomy): Bacteria > Actinomycetota > Actinomycetes > Propionibacteriales > Nocardioidaceae > Marmoricola. The sequence continues at coordinate 5,903 of CALMLL010000033.1, forward strand.
CGGATACCTTGGCAACGCAGGTCGGGATCTCGCGGTTGAGATCGGAGCGACCGCGATCAACCGCCAGATAGGGATGTGAGACCTTGGAGGCCGTCTCAAGCTCCTCGTCTGACGTCTCAAAGTCCGCCGCTGGAGCGCCGATCTGTCTCACGCCGTCTCGTACTCCGGGGTAAGTCTCAAAATCGCTCGCCGTTGACACCTCGTGCATGCCTTTACCGGGCTGGTAGCGGCACAGGGTCCCTAGCCACTCGTACTTTGGATCTTCCGTGACGGTGAAGGCGACGTCCTGGCCCTCGTCGGTCAGGGCGGTGAGGACGGCCTCGGCGGCGTCGCGGCACTCGCCGACGGAGCGCTCTTCGATGTCGACCCAGAGCGTCTGGTCGGGGCGGGTGTGGTCCAGCAGCCGGGTGACGTCCTCGTCGGTCCAGGGGTCGTCGGTGAACGCGGTAGCAGCCATCCGGATGGCTTCCGGGTCGAGGTCTGCCGGTAGCGCCAGGCGGTAGTAGGTGCGGTCTCCCATGTCGGTCGTCTCCTGTCGGAGTCAGGAGGCCAAGTGGTCAGCTCGGCCCGGGTGGTTGGTGTCTTCGACGCTACCGGCCACCACCGACAAGAGAGCCGGCCTTCCCCGGTTGGTCCGCCTCCCCCAGGGACCCCATGCCGGCAGGCTCAGGGTCATCCTCGTCCTGGGGGGTCGGGTAGTGCTGCTCGAGGTGGGCGGCGACGAGCTGGTCGAGCTCCTGCTCGCTGCCGGCGCTCAGGGTGCTGGTCTCGCCGGTGACCGGGTCGGTGATGTCGGCGACGTGGCGGGTGGTCATGGTCAGTTTCCTTTCTGGTCGGGCCAGGGGCCCTCGGTGATCTTGTTGAACGCGCGCGTGGCCTTGTCGACGGCCTTGTGCATGACGATGGGGTTCCCGCGAGACCAGCCGGCGATGTAGCCGGGGCTGAAGGCGTCGACCTGGTCCCGGGTCATTCCCCTCGAGCGATTCACCAGGTAGGCGGTCATCTCGGCCTCAGTCTCCATCTGACCGCGGTGGCGCTGGTATTCGCTGTAGTCCTGGTCGACGTGCCCGCAGTGGACGTGACCGAGCTCGTGGGCGATCGTCGAGGCCTTCTGCGCCTCGTTGAGGCGGGAGTCGACGACGATCCGCTTGGACTTGGGGTCGGTGTACCCGAGGGTCCCCTCACCGGTCTCAGGGCGGCAGCCGGGGATCTCGGTCTCTTCGTAGGAGTAGCCAGCTTGGCCGACGCGGTCGCGCAGGCCGTCGAGGGTTCCGGGGGACGCCTTGCCGGGGGCGGGGCGGGCCGGCGAGGAGGGCAGAGGGTCGCCGTGGGTGTCGGAGACGTTGAAGACGGGCACTCCCTTGAAGCCGACTACCCGGTGCGTCTCGCTCTCGTCGTCATCGTCGACGATCTTGCGGGTGATCGGGGCGAGGATCCAGACCGCCTTGGCCCCCTTGGAGACCTTCCGGTTCCACTTCTCCCACTGGCGGAAGCCCATCATGTGCAAGTCGTCGAGGGACTCTCCGCGCTGCAGCATCTGCACTGCGGCCAGGATGCGGTTGTTGGCGCTCCACCTGCTCAGTCCGTTACTGGCCATGGCGTTGAGCCAGCGGTGCAGCTGGCCGGACTCGACGATGGCCTTCACCGAGGACTCGAGGTCGGAGACCATCGCCTTGACGCGGTCATCCCCCTTCAGGCCGGCGTAGTCGCCGGCGGGCAGGCCATCCGGAGTGGGGCACTGATGGTCCTGGGAACGGAACTGGCCACAGCCCGGGCACCGATCAGTGCTGGGGCTCGCCGTGTCCTCGGCCTCGGTGCTCGCTGGAGAGGAGATCGTGGAGGAAGTCTCTGCCGGCGGGGAGGGTCGTTGTGCCAGGTCAGCCCGTGCTGCCTCAAGCTCAGCCCGAGCTTCGGAGCGTTCCTTGATCGCGGCCTGCAAGTCGCAGTCCTCGCCACGACGGTGCTTCAGGGTGCTGACACCAGCGGCGACCCGTGCTGCCTTGTAGCGCGTCTCAGCGGCCGCCAGACGCGCTGCGGCGGCCGTCGGCGGCCCTGGTGTGCCCGTCGGTGGTGACGGGCGCTCAGAAGCGTCCTGGGTTGGGCGGGACGCTGTCGGCGCGACATGGGACTGCGCAGGATCGGCGTCGCTGGGCGTGGGGCCCGGCGGGGAGCTGTCTTCGTCTGCTGTAGCCGTCCCAGCCCGACGTTTGCGCCAGTGGCCGGCCACCTGGACACCGGTCGCGGTGGTGTAGTCGTGAACCCAGATGTCTGAGTCGGTCTCGACGGTCGTCGTCATGGTGGAGCACCTCCTTCTGCCGGCGGGCCGCGTCGAGGCGTTCGCCGGCACTTGGGAAGGTGCAGATGGGTGTCCCCGGTGACTATCGGACTTGAGGATCGCTCTTTCCCTCGAGGTACTCCGCCTGCAGGATCCATCGCTCGGCGGAGAGCAGACAGTGGTCGCGGTGCTCGCCGGGAGGCAGGCAGTCGGCCTCTTCCTGGTCGATCTGGGCTGAGCGGCGGGCACCGTCGGCGCCCTCGCCCACGTAGGGCTCGCGCAGTTGCACCGGTGGGGTGCTCATGGGGTTGTCCGTCTTGTAGAGGGCGAACGCTGCTGGGTGCGGCGGGCGGCGAGGATCTCGTCCCGGCGCATCATCCAGACCGTCGGAAGGATGACCCCGGCGCCGAGGGCTTTACGGGCGCGGCCGTTGAGATCGACGACTGCCAGGACGACGTCGTCGGGGTAGTCGGCCGCAGCCGCGGTGGTGGTGAGGTGCTCCACGAGCGTGGTGACGGCGCTGGCTTCGCCGATGTTCATCGCGGCTGGTCCTCTCCGTTGTCCTCGAGGAGGTAGTCAGCGAGGTGGCCGGTGGCGCACTCGTCGCAGATGAGCCCGACGTGCTGGGCGCGACGGGTGCCGGCCCGGGCCCCGAGGTAGGGGTGGGCGGTGGCGGGGGGCTCGTGGTCAACGTGCTCGCACTGGCACATGACCAAGGTGCAGGAGGCCGTGTGGACCCCGAAGCAGCTGGTCTCGTCGGCGACCGGGCAGCGGCACTCGGGGCAGCGGGCGGTCACGGTGGTCGGAGCGGTGACGATGCCGCAGTCGGCGCATTCCTCGCCCAACCCACCGGTGCGGGTGCGGGCGTGGTCGCAGCCGTCCTCGCGCCATCTGGCGGTGAGCTCGACCTCGGCGACGCGGTTGCGGCCGGTGGAGTCGGTGAAGGTGATCAGGAAGGCTCCCTCGCCGGTGAGCGCGGCTTGGGGGTCGAACGCGGGGTGAGGGGCGGTGCTGGCGGTGATCCCGTCGACGTCGTCGGCGTCGTCGAGCAGGAGCCGGATGTCCTCGACGACATCGTGCAGGGACATCGCGGTAACGGGGTATGGGGGTGTGGCGGGCGCCGCGGCCACCTCCGGCCGGGGCGGAGTGGTGGTGCCGGGTCGGACCTGAAGCTGCTGCTGTTCGTCGAGAACGGCCTCGAGGCTGCGGCACTCGCAGGTCAGCGGGCCCTGGTCGTAGCCGGCCCACTCGATGACGTCGGCTGCGGTGACGAGGGTGAGGCGGTAGCCGCCGATGGTGACGCCGGTGTATTCGGCCGTCATGCCCGCGCAGGCCTTGCACACGAATCGGTCGTAGGCCTCGTAGATCTTGTCGGGGGCCAGGACGGGGGCGGGGTTGTTCATGGTCGGATCTCCCGTGGTCGGGACCAGCTGGTCAGGCCGGTGGTTTGGTTGGTGTCTTCGACGCTACCGGCCACCACCGACAGAGGCCGGGCAGTGTGGGTCCGATCAGGCAGCGGGTGCCTGGACGAGTGCGTCGAGGTCGGGGTTGCACCAGCTCTCGTGGGGGTGGGCGAGGAGTCGTTGCATGACCTGGTCGAGGAGCTGGTCGTGGGTGGCGAGCAGCTCGGTGGCGCGCCGGCGGGCTGTGGCCAGGAGCGCGTCGCTGGTGAGCTCGCCGCGGTGGTCCTTCGGGGTGCGGCCGGTGGAGATGATCGCGGCTGCGGCCACGAGGGCTTGGACCAGGTCGGCTTGGGCTCCGTCGTCGTGGTGGCCGTGGGCCAGATCGGCCTGGTTGCCTGCCATGCAGATCACCAGGTGCACCCAGTTGCGTTCCGTGGGGTCGGTGAGCTCCTCGAGGGAGAAGGAGCACTGTCCGCCGCGATCGGCAACGGGCTGGATGTCCAGGGCGAGGATCTTCCCGCCCAGGGCCCACCCGGCGACGGCGTGGGCTGCCTCGTGTCGAGCGCGGCGGCGGAGCACCTCCGGCGGGGTCAGGTGGCTGGTCATCCTGGCCAGGGGGGCGGGCAGGGTGACGGTGGTCCGTGTCCGGTACCGGCAGCGGTGAATGTCGGAGATGAGCATGCTCAGGACCCAGAGCGTGCCGAAGAAGAGGAACAGTGCGCGACCTCCGCCAGGCTCGGCGGCGACGGCGGTGAACCATTTCCACATGTGGCTGGCGAAGGTCACCCAGAGGATCAGCAGCAGCAGGCTGGGCCAGGTGCTGCGCAAACCCTCGAGCAAGAACCGGCCCGTGGTGCGCGCGCGCTCGAGGGCGGGCAGCGTGATGTCTGCCGGTGCGGTAGCGGGGGTGGGTGCGGTCATGCCTGTGGAAGGTGCCGGACGCCCGGCCCTGTGACGGTCTAGACGGGACGATTGAACGGCGCCGGGAGCTGCTGCAGCAGGCTCCCGCACCACTGCGCGAGGGAGTCGACGTCATGGATGCCTAGGTGGGCGCACAGCAGGAGGACGGCGGCGAGCGAGAGCAGTGGGGCGATCAGGGCGCGCTCGAGGAGCCCGTTGACCCCGAACAGGCCGACGCTGAGCCGGCGACGGTGACCGAGGAGCCAGAGGATCGGGACAGGGACGCCTTCGTCGGTGAGCCAGTCGCCGGCGATGTGGATCAGCACACCGGTGGCCAGGACCAGGGGCAGGAGCCGGATCTGGTGGGCGCCGGCAGCGACCAGGATCCAGGCGATGATCGCGGAGACGAGCAAGTTGGCTGCCGCGCCGATGCGGCCGACGCCGGCCAGGGCGAGCCCACGCAGCGCCAGGCCGATGGTCACCGCCAGGACCACTCCGGTGGTGACCGGGTGGAGGGAGGCCAGGAGCGCGACGCCGGCGAATGCGATCGGTGCCAGGACGGCGTCGTGGGTTCCTTGACGATGGCCCTGAGCGAGCGCGCCGACGAGGGAACCCAGCGGGCGGGTGATCGGGCCCCACATGCGGGCGACGGTGGACCCGGTGGTGTCCAGGTCGGGCAGCAGGCTGGCTCCGCCCAGGGCGAGCACCCAGGCGGTCTGGGCGGCCGCACCGGTGACGGGTGCGATCGGCAGGGTGGCGACACCGGTCAGCAGGCCGCAGCTGACGTGGTTGTAGCCCATCATGTGGGCCTCCCGGCGATGACGTGGAGGACTTCGAGGGTGGCCAGGCAGTCGCCCAGTGCGTGGTGTGGTCCGCCGAGGGCGACCCAGCCGCGGCCTTCGACCAGAGAGCGGGCACGCATCAGGCACACCCAGTTCTGGGGGTCGGCCAGGTGCGCGGGGTCCACGCCGACGTCCCGGAGGCCGGTGGCCAGGACCTGCCGGTCGTAGGGCGCGTTGTAGGCCAGCAGCTGACGACCTCGGGTGGTCGCCAGCAGCTGGGCTGCGATCGCGTCGAGGGTGGGCGAATCCTGGAGGACCTGGTCGCAGATGCCGTGCACCGCGGTGGCGGCCGGACTGACCGTAGTGCTGGGTCGCACGAGGGTGCTGAGCAGGACCTGGCCGGTCAGGTCGATGACGCTGACCTGGACGACCTGGCCGAACAGGTCGGTGGTCTCGGTGTCCAGGATGACGGCGTCTTTGAGGCGGAGACGGGAGCGTGCCCAGCTGCGCATCTTGACGGCGCGGATCTTGCGGCGGAGTCGTCGGGTGATCTTCACACCCAGGGAAGGTTCCTGAGCGGGTCGACGGTGACGCGAAATGCTCATGGCGGTTCCGTTCTCCTTCTCTCGTCGACGTCGGGGCGACGACGGCCGGCTGGTCGGGCCGGCGGCGGGTTGGTGCTGCTGACAGTGCCACCTGACACCGACAACCCCTGCGGTTGGCGTCATCAGGCACCTGGCTGGCGCACCTTCCCGGGTCGAAGGAGCACCACCGCAGCGTCGTCCTAGCACTGCCACACCCGGCACCCCTTGCCGGGTGTGGCAGTGGCGTTGTGGGGGTTCGTGAGGCCGGGTTGTCGATGGTGGCGGCTAGTGTCGAAGACACCAACCAAGTGCTCGGGCTGACCACCCGAGGGAGATTCGACCCGAGAGGGAGTCTGTGATGGAGATCGTTGCCAACCCTTACGCCGCCACTGATGACGGGTGCGGTGTGACCGCGTCCTCGATCGAGACGTGGAAGGGCACGAGGGCGATGTTCGGCCGGGTCGTGGAGGTCCGGCTGGGAGGGCCGCAGGAGGCTCAGGGGTGGCCTTACAGGCGTTCGTCGGCGGGGGTGGCGGTGTACCCGCTGATGACGCTGACGGACGGTGCTGGGCGGGTTCTGGCGCTCAACGGGGTCACGAGCGGTTTCGAGGGGACCGGGCCGCGTGGGGCTGCGCAGATTCTCGCGGCGGAGGGCTTCTTCGATGAGGCGGAGGCGCTGCGGGTGGCGACGACGTTCCGGGAGGTGCGGCTGCGCCGGTGAGCGGCGAAGGGACGGGAGGGGTCGGTGCATCCACACCGGCCCCTCTCGCTGCTCCACCGGGGGCGAGCTCGACTGGCACGGCCGAGCCCTGGGCCGGGCACCCCATGCCGCCCGGCCCAGGGTCGCGCTGGCGGGCTGGGGCTGGGGGTTTCAGGTGAGTAGTGCGTCGAGCAGGTTGCGGTGGGTGAGGGTGGCCGGGTCGGGGTCGGGGCCGCGTAGGACGGCGGGGGTGGCGGTATCGGTGACGACGGTCAGGTGGGCGCGGTGGCGGGAGAGCATGACGCAGGCGCGGCCGAGGGCGGTGCCGAAGGCGGTGGGGTCGCGGTATCCGGCGAGGGGGTGCAGGACGACGGCGGCGGGGCGCTCCATGCCTTGGAGTTGGTTGGCGGTGCCCACGAGGACGTCGGGCAGGTCTGCGAGCAGGGCGCGCACGGCGGCGGCTTGGCTGACGTGGGCGGCGACGACGGCGAGGTCGGCGGGGGTGACCGGGCGGGTGCCGTCGCTGGTGGTCAAGGTGGTGTCAAGCAGTGCGCGGGTCAGGTCGGCGCAGGTGCCGGTCAGGGCGGGGTCGCCGGGGCCGGCGGTGGCGGTGATGGGGTGGGCGGCGACTTCGGGCAGCGGGGTTCCGTCCGGGCCGCTCAGGTGCTCGGGTGGACGGCGGCTGGTGAAGGGCAGGGTCGGGTAGAAGGTGGGTTGAATCAGGCTGGTGGTGGCCGGGCCGAGTCGCCATGTGTGGCGCAACGTGACCACGGAGACGGCATCGCCGTGCGCGGCGATGAGGGCAGCGGGGGCGGGCAGGTGAGGGCCGGTAGGGGAGCCGTCCCAGCGTCGGGTCTGGCCGGTGACCACGGGGTCGATCTGTCCGGGGTCGCCCACGCAGACGATCTGCGGTGCGAATGCGCCGAGCGCACCCACGTCGGCGTAGGTGGCCTGCCATGCCTCATCGACCACGAGCACGTCGGCGGCGAGCACGTTGGGATCGGCGTAGGTCCATCGGGCGGTGGTGGCGATGAGCACTCCCCCACCGGAGTTGGGGAAACGGACCGACCGGCCGGTGACGACGGTGGCGGTGCCGCCGCTGAGGTCGGGGGTGGGGTGTTTGCCGGGCCAGATCAGTCGGGCGGGGCAGTCGAGAGCACCGAGGCGGCGGGCGATTTCGACGGCTTGGTCGCGGGTCTGTGCGGCGATGCCCACGCGCAGGTCGGCGCGACCGGCGAGGGTGGCCGCGAGCAGCGCGACTAGGCGGGTCTTTCCGGCACCGGGCGGGCTGGGCACGACGACGGCTGGGTCACCGGACCATGCCGAGTGCAGGACGCCTGCGGTGGTGGGGTCGTCCATGATCGCGGCGGCGGGGTGTCGCGGTGGGGTGACCGGGGTCGGGTCGCCGGGTGCCAGTGGCGCGGTGACCGTGGGGGTCGGGGTGGTCGGGCGCGGGATGGTTCGCATGGGTGAATGTCCTTCTCGTTCAACGATGGTCAGCCGTTGTATGGGTTGGTGAGAGCCACTGTAGGCGGGAGCACCGACACCGGGTGCGGGGTGCCGGTCAGTCGGGTTCGGCTCCGGCCACGAGGACGTCCAGCGGGACCGGGCGGCGGGTGGCGGTCGGGGTGCGGCCGGTGGTCAGCCATGAGCGACGGGCGCTGTAGAGGGCGCGATAGGTCTTGCGTCCAGCGCGCTGCCGATGCGGGTTCGGTGGGGCGGTGGTCAGGGTCACCGGGTCGCCGTCGCCGGGGGCCGCTCCGGTGGTGCCGCTCAGGGTGAGGATCAGGTGCCCGGCATGCACGGTCGCGGAGGTCACGGAGGCGGTGAAGGGGGCCGCGCTGGTGGCTGGGCCACCGACCCAGCCTGTGAGCGCGTTGCCGGGTCGCAGCCGGGAGTCCAACCGGGTGCAGGTGACCTCGACCCTTTTCAGCTTGTCTCCCAGCGGCTTGGCGGTCCCGGTGACCACGTGCCCGGTGTGCACGGCGCGACGGCGGCAGATCGGGTCAGTCAGCAGGGCGGCGGCGTACAGGTCGGCGGCGTCGCAGCGAGAGCGCAGGCCGAGGGCGGCTCGGCTGGTGCTGTCGGGGCGTCGCCAGTCCAGACCGTCGCTGTGCTCGCTCTGGGCTGACCCGTAAGACCACACGTCGTCCTCGGCCAGCACGTCCAGCCAAGGCAGCGGCGGGCCAGCGGTGAGCAGTGCGTACAGGTCGAGCAGGCCGGTCACCGAGTCGTCGGGGATGCCGAGCCATGAGCGCCACGGGCCGGGATGGTGCTCGGCGGCGGGGTCAGTGCCGAGGGTCCAGCGGGTGCGGCAGGCGCTCAGGGTGTCCACGACGGCGCGACCGGCCGGATAGTCGGCGCGGTCGCGCCACCACGCGATGTGCGCAGCGACGGTGTCGGCGTCACTGTCCGGGGCGGCAGTCAGCGCGAGACGATAGAGGCTGCCCAAGGTGGCCGGGTCGTCGGTGACAAGGGTGGCCGGGGACGAGGCGGCGAGGGTGACCCCGAGCGCGCCGAGCAGGTCCAGCGCGGCGTGTCCGGTGGCGGTGGCTGGTCGCTGGCCGGGTGCGGCGGCGGTGACCGTGATCTGGTCCCCGCGACGGCGAGCCCGCACGGCAACCGGGTGCAGGACGCCGGCCACAGGCGCGTGCATCAGGCGCGGCACGGCGTGGCCGCTGGTCGCGGCGCGCAGCCGCTGGCCCAGGTCAAACCACTCGGCAGTCATGACTGGCTCACCGCTCCCGTGATCGGCTCGGTCAGCGGGGCGGCGGCGTTCCAACCGTCGCGGACGGCGGCTGCAGCCGGGACCGAGGCCGGCAGGACGCCGGTGGCGACGACGAGCAGGTCATCGACGTTCAGCTCGGTGCCGACGAGCAGCCTCTCGGCGTGCTCACGCAGCGCAGGGTCGAGTGTGGTCATGGCATGAATGCCCTTCTCGTTCAACGATGGTCAGCCGTTGTATGGGTTGGTGAGAGTCACTGTAGGCGGGAGCACCGACACCGGGTCGGCGCTCCCGCCCAACGTCACGCGGCCGGGGGGATGTGGACCGTAGTGGCCCACTCGGGGGTGCCGTGCGGGGCGCGTTGGCTGATCACCGCGCAGACCAGCCGGGCGCGGGTCGGAGTGTCCGGCCATGGGGTGTCCCCGTCAGTCAGGACGATCACGACGTGCGGGGCCGGGGCCGAGGCCTCGGCGGCGGCGATGCCGATACGCATGTCGGTGCCCCCTCCCCCGGTCAGGTTGACCGACGTGGCCGACCGGACCCGCTGGGCGGTGGTGGCGGCGGCATCGCAGGACAGCAGCCGCACATGCTCACGGGCAACCCCGGAGGATCGCAGCACCCCGTGAACCTCGCTCATCGCGGCGTCAAGGTCGCCTTGGCTCATCGACCCGGACGTGTCCACCACGACCGAGACGATCACCGAAGGGGCGCGCATAGCGGGCTTGAGGATGCCGGGCAGGCGACGCCGGGAGGGCCGACTGTAGGTGTAGTCCACCCGGCCTGCCCGCTCGGCCACGGCCCGGCGGACGGCAGCGCGCAACACCCGGTCCCACGGCACGGTCGGAGGCGCGAGCACCGACGCAGCCCACCGGGTCAGCCCACCGGGCACGCTCCCCCGCCCCTTGGCCTGCTCAGCCGCTTGCACGTCGTGGGCGACCCGGCGACGGACAAAGTCACCCTCGGCGGGGCTGACCGGCTCAGCGGACCCATCGGGCAGACCGACCCCGGAGGGAAGTTCACCGGGCACCGGGGGGCATCCGGACCCGGACCCGCACCCGGCCGAGTCGTCGTCGGGCAAGCCGCCACCGGAGGGGTCGCCCTCGGGCGGGACCAGCGCGGCATAGTACGTCTCCGCGAGGTCACCGTCCGAGCAGCCCAGCGCGGCCGGGGTGACGCACCCCTCGGGCAACGGGACACCGGCCGCGATCAGATCGTCGTTGATCTCGGCGTCCCCGGCCAGATTCCACGCGAGCTGATGCCTGGGCGTGGGCAGGTTGGCGGCGCGGCCCGCATGGTCGCGCAGCAGGTGCCCGACCTCGTGCAGCAGCACGGCAGCCACGGTCGCGCTGTCCCAACGGCCCTCGCCCACCAGCAGGTCGGGGTCCATGTAGAGCCGCCACGACCCATCGACGGCGAAGGTTCCCAAGCCGGGAGCGGCGACCGGCGCGGCGGCGAACAGTGCGTGCATGAAGTAGGGGGCGCGCTCGGCAGCGACGAGACGCCCGAGCCGGAAGGCCTCCCACTCATCAGCGGCCAGCGCCCGCGTCTGGCCGCTCATGCCGCACCAGCCGCGCTCAGGCCAGCCGCAGCCAGCACCGGGGCGAAGCGGTCCCGCACAGCGGCGGGGACGCGGGCCGAGGACGGGCGACACGCGGCCAGCGGGCGGGCGGCGGCAGCGGACACGTCCGGTGCCCCAGCCTCGGCGGCAGCCAGCAGCGGCCCCCACGCCTTGCGCCACGCCTCGACGGTTCCGGCGCTGGCTGCCCACCCGACCACCGAGGACAGCACCGCCCACACCCGGTCGGGTCGGTCGGTCCAGTCCACCAGCGCCGGGTCCTCCACCACGGCGGCGGGATCGGGAAGATCGGCCTGCTCGCACCACGTCAGGAACTCGACCCCGACCCCTTCACCGACCAGCCCGAAGGTGATGCCCTGCCGGGCGGCGGCGTCGTCGTCGCGCACGTTCGCCAACGCACCGGCCAGCATCGCCCACGTGCGCCGTGAGGGCCACGGCTTGCCGGTGGCCTCGGCGGTGCGCGGGAAGGTGTGCAGATGCTCGGGCTTGTGCCGGATGAACCCGGTCACCAGTGCCTTGACCGCCTCGATCCGGGTCGGGTCGGCGGTGATCGCGCGGGAGGCCGGGGGCGCGGCCCACCCGACCGTCATGCCGTCCAACCACTCATCGACCGAGGGCCGGAACTCGACGTGACAGAAGCGGTTGGCCAGCGGCGGGGAAATCTCCCACCCGTCAGCGGCCCGGTCGGGCGGATTGGCACCGGCCACCACCCGCACCCCCACCGGCAGGGTCAGGTCACCGACAGTCCGGTCCAGCGCCAGAGCCAGCATCGCGGCCTGAACAGCCGGTGGGCAGGTCGTCAACTCGTCCAGGAACAGATAGCCCGCTCCCTCGGTGGAAAGCCGACGAGCGAACGCGGGCGGGGACAGGATCACCCCGTCATCGGTGACCAGTGGAAGGCCGGCCACATCGGCCGGTTCGCGGATCGAGCCGAGCACCGTCTCGCACGGCACCCCCTCGGCGGCGGCGATCCCGCGCACGAGGCTGGACTTGCCCATGCCCGGGTCGGAGAGCAACAGGACCGGCACGGCGGCACGGCCGCAGGCGTCGATCACGGTGACGGTGGTGGCGAGGTCGCTCATCAGGCGCACCCCTTTCGGGTCGTCCGGATGGTCAGTCCGGTTGTTGGTTGGTGCTTCCCACCCTGCCACCGCCCACCGACAACCGTTGCCGCGCAACGCGGTTCACCACCCCGGGACCGGCACCCCATGCCGCCGGTCCCGGGGTCTTTGGCCCTGGGCGTTGTCGGTGGTGGCGGCTAGTGTCGGAGATGCCAACCAAGAGCGGCGGACTGACCATCTGCCGCACCGAGACCCCGAGGAGGGGACGAGATGAGCAACCTGTTTCGCGCCGTGACGATCGACGTCGAGGGCAACGCCGAGGCGGTCCAGTGGGACACCACCACCGGCACGCTCACGCACCTGCAGCGGGCCGTGGACGGCCTGGTGGACCTGGTCGCGTTGCACGAGCACGTGACCATGTGGGTCAACGACGAGGGCATCGTCAAGGGGATGCCGATGAACATCGTGGCGACCTCGATCGCTCGCGGGTTCGGCTTCACCCATCAGCCCTACTTCGGGACGGCCGTCTTCACCGGCGGCGGTGACGAGGAGGGCGAGACCCTTGGGCTGAGCGATCAGCACGTCGAGGCGCTGATGAACCTCGCCCGGCTGGCTCAGCTGCAACTGGCCTGAGACACCGGAGAGGGCCGGACGACGAGTCGTCCGGCCCTCTCCCCCACCCCAGCCACGCCCAGCGGCTACCCCATGCCGGCTGTTACGGGTGCTGGTCGTTAGGCCGCGGGGCCGGGCATCTGCTGGGGCAGCGGGGCCGGCCAGCGGGTCGGGTCCTCCCCCTTGCCGGGGATCCCCCACTCGCGGGCCAGGACGGAGCCGGTCTGCTTCATGAAGAACGCGACGCCGGCGGTGCGGCACTCCTGCGCCAGGTCCAGTGCCCACTGGGGGTCCATGCGGCGGGCTCCGGAACCGGACTCGCCGCCGACGATCACCCAGTGCAGCTGCGGGGTCAGCAGCGTCCACGAGGAGAGGGTGACCGGGGCCAGGAGAGGCTCCATCGACAGGAACCGGATCCGGGCGGGGGTGGCCAGCAGGATCGGGATCCGGATGTCGGCCCACTTCTGGGTCTCGACAGAGACGCCCATCCATGCGTTGGGCAGCGGCCATGACAGGGCGGTGGCGTGCTCGGCCGGCATCGGCAGCGAACGGTTGTGGGTCAGGGACAGCATGTGATGCCAGACCTTCCACCTGAAGTCGGGTGAGGTGAGCAGGGCGCGCATCCTGGCCGGTCGCTTGGTCAGGATCTGGAAGGTGTGCGTGGGAGCCAATGCCATGACCGCGAAGACCTGGGCGATCATCGCGCCGGGGATCTGGGCGTGGAAGAGGTCGCTCATCGAGTTGACGAAGATCATCCGGGGCCGGCGCCAGCGCAGCGGCTGGTCCAGGCGCTCGGGGCGCAGGGTGACCTCGAAGCCGCGGGGGTAGGCGGGGGTGCCGGCGAAGCGGTGGGCCACCGAGCGGGCGTAGCAGTGGTCGCAGCCTTCGGAGACCTCGGTGCAGCCGGTGACGGGGTTCCAGGTGGCCTCGGTCCAGGAGATGGCGGTGCGGTCACCCATGGTTCACTCCGGTGCTCTCGTTGACCAGGGCCAGCCAGACGTCGGCGTGGCAGACCAGGTGGGGGGCGCACCAGCAGGCCAGGTTGCGTCCTCGCAGCACCGCAACGGCCTCCTCGACGAGGGCGGGGTTGCGGCGCAGGTAGGCGGTGAAGTGTTCGACGGCGGCCTGGTTAGCCGCGGGGGTGCGGGCCGCGGGCCGGAACGGGTTGGCCCAGCGGGTGGGTGCGGCCACCGACACGGTGTTGGGCGGCAGGGTGAACCCGGCCGACCGGGACAGCCGCACCCGGGTCGGGTGACCGGGCGCAGGCCGGTGGGTGGGCAGGGCCAGGGCGGCCTCGAAGTCGCGCGGATTCTCTCGCAGCAGCTGGAGGTCGAAGATGACGCCGGCGCGCTTGGCACGGGTCAGGTGGCCTCCCTCGCCGTAGGTGATCGGCACGGCCCCGAGCTCGAGAGCGCGCAGCCGCTTGCCGGCGGTGATGTCGAAGTGCTCGAGGGGGCTGCCGGGCTTCTGGAGCCAGGACCGGTGCAGGCCGAGGCCTGCGGCGAAGTCGAGGAGCTCGCAGGTGGTGTCGGACATGAGGTGAGACCAGCGGCCGCGGACGGTGTGGTCGCCGTTGCGGACGGCGGCGGCTTTCAGCATGTCGTCGACGTAGACGGTCATCAGGTCTTCTCTCGGGTCAGGCGGCGCGCGGGAGGCTGGTTGGCTCTGCGGCGGTGCGCTGGGCAGCCCGGGTGTCCGCGGCGGTGGCCAGCGCGCGCAGGTGGGTGGCGTGGGCGGGGTGTCCTTGCAGGTCCAGCACGATCGCCGAGGAGCGGCAGGCGATGGCGAACCTGAGCAGGTGCCAGGCGGTATGCCCGCGCAGGGGTGGTGGTGTACCCAGGGTGGTCATGAGGCGCGCACCAGCAGGATCGGGTCGTCGTCGAAGACACGGGCGCGCATGGCGATGACCAGGTCGTCGAGCTGGTCGGTGATCGAGGGCGGGGCGGGCAGCTCGCTCTGGGATCGGATCTCGGCGCGGTCGTCCTCGGTGGTTCCTCCCCAGACGCCGTAGACGTCGTGCGCCAGGGCCCAGTCGCGGCACTCGTCGACGAAGGGGCAGGCCGAGCACAGTGCCAGGGCCGGGCTCGGGTCGGCGCCGATGGTGCCGGAGAAGGCGGAGGCCGCGGCCGGCGTGGGGTTCTGGCAGGCCTGGGTTCCGTCGAAGTGCGGGTAGTCGTACATGGTTTTCTCCTTGGGGTCAGGCCGACCGGGTCAGGTCGGCGGTGATCTCGGACAGTGGGGGCATGGGGGTGCGGTGCCGGCGCAGGGGTGGGGTGATGCCGTCGAGCTGGGCATGTAGCTCGGCGATGCGCTGGGCGTTGCCGGCGGTGACCTGGTCGGTCTTGAGCTGGATGCTGTTGCCGAGGCCGGCTTCGCGGGCGATCCAGCTCTTGGGCCAGCCTCGAGCGACCATGTCGTTGATCAGCTGCCAGATGGGGGCGGCGGGGATGAGGGTGCCGGGCGCGTGGGACTGGCGGACGTCGTTCATGGTGATGGCCAGGACTATGCGCTCGGTGTCTGGCTGGATCCGGGTCCGCTGGCCCTCGAGGATGTCGACGATGGTCTTGACGTTGAGGTCGGCGGCTCGGGCCAGTCCCTTCTGGCTGGCGCCTTGACCGGTCAGGATCCGCAGGTGGCCGCGGGCTCGGGCTGCGCTGATCAGGTCGGTGGACGGGCCGCCGACGCGGGCCCGCTGGTCACGGCTGGCCTGGGCGACCCGGTTGGCGTCGGTGCAGGGTTGGCAGCGGCAGCCCTTGACGTAGCCGGTCCGGGTGCCGTGTCGGGCGTCGCCGATGTCGATGCTGATGCGAGGGGTGGGCTGGATCTCCCACAGCCAGCCGGGGACCGCTTCCAAGGCGGCGGCCCGAGTCGGGTCGAGGTTGTCGTAGCGGTGGTCGTGGCGCTGCCGTCGGCACCACACGTACAGCGGGTACTCGATGCCCTCGAAGGGCTCGGTGTGGTTCTCCGGCATCCGGCAGCGGCCTTCGCGGGCGGCGTACTGGTGCAGCACTTCCAGGCCGATCTGCCACTGGGTCTGACGGGTCTCCCAGCGCAGGGTGCCCGGGGAGCCGGTGCTGGGGGTGGTGACCTCGAGCTCGTCCAGGAGCGCCTGGCTCAGGGTGCCCAGGACCTTGGCGCGGCGGATCTGGTTGAGCCAGCGGCCGATGGGCAGGTCGTCGTCGACGTAGTCGGCCGGTGGGTTGGCCTCTCCCTTCCAGGCGACGTACTCGGCTAGCAGGTCCAGGCAGGCGGCGTCGACGTCGGAGAGGGCGTGGTAGGTCCAGCCGGGCAGTTCCTTGAGGTAGTTGCGGCGGGCGGTGTCCAGGTCGCCCCGGCGTGCCAGGACGCGCTGGTGGGCGCACCAGCGGCCGATGGTGGTGGCTCTGTTGCGTCCGGAGACGGTCTGCAGCGGGCGGGTCATCGTCTCGGGGTTCTCGACGTCGAGACGGCCCCCGGGCGCGATGGTGGAGTAGACCTCTCCCCACTGCTCGACCCAGGTGCGCATCTCCGCGTCCCAGGTCCAGCCGGGCAGGGAGCGCAGTGCGGCGGCCCGATCGGGCAGCAGCATCCCTCGGCGGTAGGCCTTGCGCTGGTACTCGCACCAGGTGGTCAGGCGCTTGTTCTTGGCCGGGGGGTTGGCGGTGCCGTGCTCGATCGCGAAGGCCTCGAGCTCGGCGAAGCGCTCGTCCCAGGCGTTGGAGGTGTTCTGGACCAGGCGGGCGATCAGGGCGGGCAGGGCGGTGGTCGAGGGCAGGTCGAAGGTGACCAGGCTGGTGTTGCGGGAGCCGTCCTCGCGGCCGCGGCGGGACTGGGGGCGGGTGTAGCTGTCGAGCTCGGCGGAGAGGCGGGCGTCGAGGGTGCGCAGGCCGCGCAGGATCCGCCAGACGGCCGAGAATGAGCTGGTGGACAAGGTGGTGTCCTCGTCCAGGTCCGCGGAGTAGCAGACCGGGATCAGGACCTTGCCGGTCCTTTTGCCGGGAGCCAGGCGAAGAGCTCGGCCGACGGACTGGATGATCCCGACGTCGCTGGCCTTGGGGTCGGCGAACAGGATGCCGTCGACGGCCGGGACGTCGACTCCTTCGGCGAGGCAGCGGGCGCTGGAGACCACGACGAGGGTGGACGGGTCGGGGTGCTCGAGGGCCGCCAGGGCGCGGGAGCGGTGCAGGGCCGGGTCGGCGCCGGCGACGGCGATCGCGTGGACTCGGCGCCCGTCGGGCAGGTCGGTTCCGTCGATGGCCTCGGCGAAGGCTCTCGCCTTGGCGACGCGGCCGTGGAAGGTGAGGACTCGCGAGAGGCCGGTGGCGGCGGCGGCTCTCAGCGCCGCGACCGGGTCCGGTGCGGTCTGGCCCGGGGTCTCGTAGATGAGGACCTCGTAGTCGCTGAGCAGCTTGCGCTCGATGGCCTCGGCGAAGTCGAGGCGGTAGACGACCGGACCGAACAGGGTGGTGTCGGACATGGACAGCGGTGCCGACCAGTCGTCCCATCCGGGTTGGGGAGGGGCGGGGACGGCGTTGACCTGGGTGGCGGTCATGAACACGCGCGCGGCAGTGGGCAGCTCGGAGCCCAGGACGACCCGGAAGTCGGCGCGGGGGTGGCCGGCGAGGTTGTGTGCCTCGTCGGCGATCGTCAGGTCGAACTGGATGCCGGCGGTCCGGGCGGCCGCCGCGGCGACTGGGGCGGAGTGGTAGGTGGAGAAGACCACCAGTGGCCGGTCGGGGCGGCGCTCGGTCAGGACGTGGGCCGCGGAGTGCATGGAGGTCGTGACCTGAGCCCGGTGCCGGGCCCAGAAGGGGGTGGGGATGTCCTCGCCGTCGCTGGCGGCTCGTTCCTCGGCGCCAGCGGCGGTGGAGGGGTCGGAGCAGAGGATCAGCGCCTCGAACAGCCAGCCGTTGGCCGAGCGCCACTCGGTCAGGGTCTGGGCGATCAGTGCCAGGGAGGGGACGACGACCAGCGTTGTCGCGCACCGGCGCTGCTCGGCCAGCCAGCGACCCACGAGCGTCTTGCCGGTGCCGCAGGCCATGAGCACGTTGACTCGGTCGGTGGTGTGCAGGTGTGCCTGGATGGCGGCGATCGCCTCCAGCTGGTGGGACCGGGGGGTGGGGGTCACTGCTCGCTCCGGGTGGTCAGGACGCGCCTGCCGGCGCGCAGGCGGTGGGTGGCCGAGGACAGGGCGGGGCCGGTGAGCAGGCGCAGGATCTCCGAGAGCAGGACCAAGGTGGCCGGGCCGGCCCAGAAGAAGAGCGGGGAGAAGGCCAGTGCCCCGATGCCGATGACCGCAATGACGAACCAGGTGAACTTGCCGGTGTAGGTCCCGGGCCGGCGGTGGGTGTAGGGGATCCACAGGGCTAGCGGGAGGCAGGCGGCTAGGGCGGCAGGTCCGGCGTTGAGGATGCTGTCGAGCAGGCCGAAGCGGGCGATGGTCGCGATCAGGGCGGGGACGGCGGCGACGGCGGGGAAGCCGAAGATCAGGTACCCGGCCCAGACGTTGGCCTGCTGCCAGCGTCCTCGAGGAGGCCGGGGAGTCACGGTGGTGGTCATCGGGGTCAGCTCCCAGGGTTTCGGGTGGAGTGGTCCAGGGCCGCGACGAAGGCGGCTCGCTGGGTGGGTAGGGACTGGGTGGCTCCGTGCACGCCTCCTCCGCACGGGCAGTCCCACAGCCAGCAGCGTTCTGCGGCCCGGTAAACGTGCATGTGGTGGGCGGTGCGGGCCCGGCGGGGTGACCGCGATGATGGAGTCCGGTGGGTGGCGGGAGTCTGGATGCTCATGCCGCCACCCACCGGTTGCTGGTGATCCGGCCGATCAGCTCGGTGCGGCCGGCGCGGGTCAGGGCTATCTCGATGCTGTTGCGGCAGGAGCCGACCCGGTGCTCCAGCTCTGCCCAGGTGGCGCCCAGGGCGGCGAGCTCGGCGACGTCGTCGACGTAGATGCGCTGCCAGGACTTGGCGGGTCGGCGGGCGTGGACCGGGGCGGGCAGGTTGGGGTCGTCGATCGTGTCGTCGTCCCAGGCCAGTGGTGGCAGCCAGCCGGCCTTCTCGGCGCGCAGCCTGGTGCGGGTGATCGCGGTCTGGGCGTGTGGACCGTCTGCCTCCGGTGAGCTGGTCCAGTGGGCGTCGTAGAAGTCGCGGACCTCGCGGGCCAGCTTCGCGGTGACGGTCTCGCGAGTGAGGCAGCGGTGCAGGGCTGAGGTGCCCGTTGCGCGCTGGATCTGGCTGAGGGACCAGCCCAGGACCATCAGCGCCTGAAGTCGCCGCTGGGTGCCGGCAGATGGGGTCAGCGCGGAGTCGGCCAGAGCATCCAGGGTGGGGCGAACCGCAAGGATCGCCGCGGCGACACGGGGGGTCACGCCGCGGCGGTAACTGCTAGGACGGGTGACCTGTTCGACGGTCATCCGACCGACGTTGGCGAGCTGGGCGATCTGCCGGGAGCCAACTCCCTGCGTCGACAGCCAAGCGATGTGAGCGGCGACCTGCTCGAGCGGGACGAGTTCTTCGAGCTGACCGTATGCACGCAACCGGGCCCTGCGGCGGCCGTACTCGCGGGAGGCCTTGGTGCATGCCGCGCAACGGCAGCCGTGGTTGACGTAGGTGTCGAGGACGCCGTGGGGTGCCATCTCGGTGCCGCCTTCCAGCCGGGTGCTGATACCCGAAGGAAGGTGCGCGGTGAAGGAGCGCTGTGACGGGGGCGATGTTGTCCCAACAATCCGCGGGGTCGGGCGTCGGGGACCAACCCAACGTTGCTCCCGACCGCCGCGGATTCCGGCCTGGGCCGCGGGTTCCATCCCGCGGTTGGTCCCAGACAGGGGGGCCGGACGAGTCCGGCCGGGCCCAGTGTAGATGGGTCCGGGGACGGTGCCCGGCTGCTTGTGGGTCACGACTGGCTCCGGTGCTCGACGAACTCCGGGGCGGGGTCGCGCAGCTGCTGCTGCAGCCACGGCTGGCAGGAGGGCCAGAGCAGTGCCAGGGCGGGCATGTTCAGTCCGCTGACGGCCTCCCACACCAGGTTGGCGTCCTCCTGGCCGTCGAAGGAGAGGACGAAGACGCCGCTGCGGGCGGGCAGATCGGCCGGCAGCGCGGCCGCGGCGTCGCAGCGGATCACCACCAGCGGCGCGTCGTGCCAGTGCTCGCGTGCCTGGTCGGGGGCGACCCAGGTCAGGCCTGGGACCGCGGGAGGGGTGGAGTGGGTCAGGGCCACGCCGATGCTGGTGCCCGAGCGCAGCTGAGGGCGGGTCCAGAACCAGGGCGCGTCCGCGTAGCCGGGCAGGCGGTGGGTGGCGGCGGTGATCAGGGCAGCCATGAGCCGCGCGGTCGGGCTGCTCGACCAGGTCGGGCTGTCCTTGCAGGCAGCCTGAGCGCTGTGCGCGGCCTTGATCACCTCGACCGGGTCGATGGTCTCGACCCGGGTGTGGGTGTAGGGCCCGGCCGGGGCTCGGTCGACCAGCCGGGTGCGGCCGTGGTCGGAGAGCCACCGCACTGAGGCGGTGTTCTCGGCGCGCAGCATCCGGCCGGCCTCGGTGCTCGAGGCGACGATGACGTGGCGCTCGAGCGCCGACTGGGCGAAGGCCGCCGCCGTCGGGGATGCCAGCAGTCGCCAGTCTGCGGCGGCGGTGATGAGCAGGTCGATGTGGTCGTCGGTCAGGACGGGGGTCGGGCTGGTCGTTGCCATCAGGATCGCTCCCTCGGGTCGAGCTGGTCAGGCTCGTTGGTTGGTTGCCCCCAACCTGACACGGCTTGCTGCGACCCGTCCACCCGGTGTGGGTCGCCATCACCTCTCAAAGCCGGTTTACGGTTCGCAGCAAGCGACCAGAGGAGACCTGCGATGAACCGCCACGCACGCCGGCCCATCACCTTCACCGCCACCGCGACCCAGTGGGGGCGGGTGGAGTTCGACGTCGACCAGGTCGGTGCGTTCACGGTGGCGTTCGGGGCCAACGGGTATCCCCACGACTGCGACACCGAGCGGCTTGAGGTCGTCTACGGGCGATGGACCGATGACCAGCTCTTCGGTCGTGTCCGCGAGCTGGACGGGGCACCGGTCATCAACGGGATCCGCCTGGCCGGCGGGTCGGTCTTCGCCCCTGACCAGGCGCTGGCGCACCTACGGGAGACCGAGAACGACTGGTGTGGCTGGTTGACCGTCTTCCGCCGCAACGCCAGCTGGAGTGAGCAGGTCCCGTGGAAGACCAAGGAACGAGCGGCCTACATCGTGGCCCGCCTGGTCGAGGCGTTCCTCGAGCGTGCCGACGTCGACGAGCTCCTGGCCGCGCACCGGGCTCATCACGCGCCGGCGAGAATCGCACGTCACGAGGACAACCTGCGCCGGGTCGAAGCCGAGCTGACCGAGTGGCGGAGCCGGCGTGACCTCGAGCGGCAGCAGCTGGACCGCCAGCTCGCCTTCGCTCGCGCCGACGAGCAGCGCCAGGACAGTATCGACTCGCCGCGGTGGAGGGACTACTCCACCGCGGCGACCCGCGACGGTGAGATGTTCCTGATCTCGACGGTCGGGGCCCGGCGGCCCGCGTGAGTGGCTCAGCTGGCGAGCTTCTTCATCGGATGGCGGTGGATCCAGTGGGCCGGTTTCTCGGTCCCCTTCACCCACGCGGATCCGGCGGCGATCCCGGTGTATTCGTCGGCTTCAGCCCAGGCTCGGCACTCGGCCACGATCGGGCAGCCAGCACAGATCTTCACCAGCGGCTCAGCCGCCGCCCAGGCCTTGGACTGGGAGCCGGCTGCCGCGTGCAGCTGCTCCTGGCGGTTCCACATCTTGCCCTGGCCGGCGCACGCGGCAGCGACCAGCCGCACCGATGCCGCCTGCGCCAGGGCTTCCTTGCGCCGTGAGCTCACGCCAGCTCCTCACGGCGGCGGGCGATCGCGCGGCGGGCCGAGCTGACCGCTGTGACCACGACGGCGAGGATCACCGCGGCGAGGATCGCTAGCCGCGGTACGTCCAGCCCTGCGCCGGCAGCGCCGGGGATCTGAAGGAGCGGGTCTGCCTTCGCGGCCACCAAGACCTGGTGCTCAACCAGCCAGGTGGCTCCCTTGAGCCAGAACGTGCCGGCAGAAGCGGCCACGATCCCCAGCAGCGCCAGACCGACATGGATCAGCAGGACCTCCTCCTCTGGAGTGTCGGCCATTCCGTTGCCTCGGTAGGGGGTGTTGCTCATGCGTCCTCCTCGGGTCGGCGCACCTCGACGTAGTTGTCGTCGGGCAGCGAGATGGATCCGGACTCGTCGCCGTCGCCTCGCCAGGAGACGGCGATCATGCCAGGGGCTGCGAGGTCTTCCTCGGGTGGCTCGTCGACGACGACCCACTCCCCTGCGCCGTCCTCGACCTGGATGAGGTCGCCGACGACCAGGTCGCGGGCCGCGCAGCTGACCGGGGGCGCGTAGCCGACGTACTCGTCGAGCTCCCACGTCGAGCCGCTGTGCTGCTGCTCGTCCTCGGCCTCGTCCTGCTCGAGCGCGTCGACCAGGCGCAGGTGCGGGCGTGCGCAGGGTCCGGGATGGTCGGTGGTGCTGATCCCCAGGGAGGCCATGGTTGAGGAGAGCTCGCGGCCGTCGGCTGCGCCTTCGCCCTGGGCGCCGGAGAGCGGGTCGAGGTCGGGTCGGTTCTCGGCCAGGTCCCAGACGGCTCGGGCGTAGTCGCGGAAGGTCGGTGGGGTCGGCTCGCCGCCGTCGAGGTCGACCAGCGGCTCGGGGGGCACGATGACCAGCCGGGGCCAGCGCGCTTCGGCTGGGCGGATCGCCTCGAGCAGCTGGCGTTCCTCGGAGCCCTCCTCGGCGGTGATGTCGGGGAAGCGGTAGCACTGCACCTCGACTGGCTTGCCGTCCTCGTGGGTGGCGGTGGCTCGGCCGGTGCGGGCCCGCGGAAGGCTGACCCCGACCGCGGGGTTCTCCCACATCATCATGGCGCCCTGCGGGCTCAGCCGGCCCATGGAGATTCGGAAGCCGAAGTTGTCCCTCATCTCGCCGCCGAGGAACTCGGCGTCGGGCCGCTGGGTAGACAGCACCAGGTGGATCCGGGCGGTGCGTGCCTTGCGGGCGAGGGAAGCGACCTCGGCCAGAGTCGGTGGCTTGGTGGGGTCGCCCTTGACCTTGATCTGGGCGTACCACTCGAAGAGGTTGGAGCGGAACTCGGCGAACTCGTCGAGGAAGACCACCAGCGGCTCGAAGTCGTTGACGGTCGCCTTCCCCTCCTCGATCAGCTGGTAGCGGTACTCCATCAGCTCCCAGACTCGGCGGATCAGCGCCACCTGCTGGGGGATGCTGCCGGCGACGATCTGCACGTTGGGCCATGTGCGGAAGTCCAGGAACTCCACCCGCTTGGCATCGAGCACCCAGACCGGCCATCCGTACTGGGTGATCTGCCCCAGCAGCGCGTGCGCGGTTGAGGTCTTGCCGGTGCCGGTGCCTCCGGTGAGCATCGCCTGGGGAACCCGGGCCGGGTACCAGAGGATCTCGCGGCCGTCCTCGTCGATGGCGCACGGGATCTTGACCTGGCGGTAGTTGCGCAGCAGGTCCTCGGTGTCCTCGGGTGCGCGAGGTGGGAGCCAGACGCTGGAGGGCAACGTCGGGCGCACCTCGAAGCGGACCTCGTCTCCTTCCAGGTCCCAGACCGCTCTCCATCGTCCGGGCATCATCGTCGAGATCACCCGCTCGATCCGGTTGCGGTACCCGGAGGCGGCCAGCTTCGCGCCGGCCTGGTGGGTGACCGTGAGGGAGCGCAGCTCCTCACCGTCCAGCTCGACGCCGGTGACCTTCGCGGTCGGGCCGATCAGTTCGGTGATGGCCCGCTCGGCGCGCACCTGGGAGTAGGGCGGCTCCTCGTGCCCGGTCTGCTCCTTGGTCACCAAGGTGAGCCAGAGCGTGCATCGGCGGGGCTCGTGCCTGGCGACCTCGTAGCGGGCCAGCATTCGGGAGTCCAGGACCGCGAGGATCTCGCTCTTCCACATCGGGTCGCTGTCGGGCGCGCCAGGTGCGTAGTGGATCCGCACCTTCGCCGGCAGGCCGGGCCACCGGTTGGTCCACTTGGTCATCTTCACGATGCGCCTGTCCAGGTGGCGCACACCCAGCAACGGGGCCAGCGCCTCGAGCACCTTGTCCTCGAGCTCGCGGCGCAACTTGGTGCGTTGGCCGGTCACCGCTAGGGCTGCTCCCCCGCCGACACCGAGCAGCAACGACGGAACATCCAGCCCCGGGTACCCGACCAGCGGCGCGGCTCCGAAACCAGCGACGCCCGCGGCGGTGAGCAGGGCCGCATCTCGTAGGTGCGTGGTCGGCCGCGACGGGACCTTCGCGGCCGGCGCCGGCGCCGCAGCCGAAGGCCGCGGCGGACTTGGGCGGCGCTGAAGTGTTCGAGCTGCCGGCATACCGGCCTCCTTCTGATCGGATCTTTCGTCCTCGATCAGGAAGGTGCGCGCGCCCAGTGGGCTGTGACGCCGGGCAGGTGTGGAAGTGGTGTGGCAGTGGTGGGGGGTTGTTGCCCGTCAACTGGCGGTGCGTTGTCGGGTCAGCGGAGTGGCAGCGGACGGGCCATGGATGAGGTGTGGGTCAGCAGTGAGGGGTCAGTCTTGCCCAAGCGAGGGGTCAGTTGGCCGCTTGACGCGCCCCCTAAACTCGGCCTCGGGCACGGTTCTCGAAGAGGTTCTGTCCGAGATCCGAGTTCAGTGCGCACCTCCAGCTCACTTTTCGCGGGGGTGCGCCCCCCTTGTCGAGATGCACTCAAGATTGAACTCTTGCGCAACTGGCGACCTACGTAACATAAACGCCGCGTTATGCGTAGCGGCTTCTTCTCACCGGCCTCCGCTTATGCCGGTCACCCTCCTCCCCGGCGAGGGCCTTGGGGCCGCAACTCCGGATAACGCTCCAGCAACCACCGCCGGCGAGCCAACTGGTTCTCAAGGTAGATCCGCTCAGTCGTGGACGGCCGCGGCTCGCGGGCCAAAGCTCCGAGGATGTCCTCTCGCTCCGCCACGAGCCGACGACGCACTAGGCGGTACCGCTCGTGACAGAGCCGATCGTGGAACAGGGACGGGCGACCACGACGCGGCGACCACACGCACACCTCCGAACACTCGGGGTTCATACACCGAGCCGAAGCCGGCGGCGCCAGCGCAAACCGCAGGTCATCGGCAACGGTGTCCAGCGTGGCGGCGGCACCACGACGCTCACGCAGCAGCCCATAGGTCGGCCTCATGAGGCCTTACCGTAGAGGAGCGCCGGAGGGCACAGCATGGGCGGCGCTAAGACGCAGCAGACGGGGGCGAGGATGTCTTGCCCCAAGTTCGTGGGCAAGGGCTCACCGCCAGAGCGCCAGGAGACGCCTCGAGGTTGCCGATCCGACGACTGCCGGACCGCGCACACCGAGTATCGACGAGCCCGGCGCATCGCCGCGGCGCGGATCGACCGCGACGAGGGAGGGAGCCCTCACCGCGACTCGCCACAGCTGCCCAATGCCCCCCGCCCGCGACCCATACGACCGAGAAGCTATGACGAGTCGCGGCGACCAGGGGAAACGGCCCCCTTCGGAGGCCGGGCAGCCCTTAGGCGGCGACCGTAGCCCTCGCGGTTCGGGGGTGCGGAGGTGGCCGGCGCACCGCAACCTGCACGACGACGCACGACGGGCCACGGCGTGCAAGATACCCCGCACGACGACGCGCAACTTCTACCGCATCTCGACAACTCTTGTTGTCGAGATGTCGTCGAGATGCAGGAGTGGGAATCGACCAAGCCGTTATAGAGGTCCATCGGTGGCTGCGCGTCACTGCTGAGCGTCTGCCGCATGGTCAAGGACCATCAATCTCGCCTGCTCCCTGTACGGCATGGGATACCGCTCCAGCAGCCACAGTCGTCGACTGCGTTGGTTCTCAAGGTACTTCCGATCGACCGGGCCAGGCGCTCTCGCCAACGTGTCCTCAATAGCGGCGACCTCCTCCAGCAGCCGGGCGCGTTCACGATCGAACCGCTCTTGGCACCCGCGCGAGCAGAACCGCGCTGGACGACCGCCGGATGCCGGCCACTCGCAACTGCCGGGGCAGTTCGGCGCCATACAGCGTGTCTGTGTAGCCGGCTGAATGCTCGCCCGAAGATCGGCGAGCACGGTGGCCGATTGCGCACTCTCGCCCCGGCGGTCGCGGAGCACTCCGAATGAAGGTCTCACAGCAGCCCAACGTAGGCGGAGAGCGACCCCCGCGCGAGGAGTTGTGCCCTATCGGCGGCGGGCCGCACCCTCTTGCCCTGAACACTCCGGGCAAGAGCGTCGAGCCACCTCGCAGCATGACCCCGATCAGGCCGATCGTTGGCCCATCTGCCCGGACTGGGCATCGGTCCGGGCAAGGGTTGCCAGTCGGGTTGCCCGTGAGGCTCCGCAGCCCAGTTCGTCCTGGATGGTCCGGCGTGAGGCTTGCCCGCCGGCGGCCTGGTCCAGGCGGCGGATGACCTCGATGGCGAGGGCGTCCTCGGTTCTTTCCGTGACCGGACGGGGTGGCTTGCCCGGGGCGGGCTTGTCGACCAGGTGCAGCTGCTCGCTCGTCGACGGGCGGGCCGGTCCGGGCTTCCCGCCGGCATGGGCGGTGGTGGACGGTCCGCTCGCGGGGAGCGGCGCGGACGTCGAGACGCTCCGGGATGAGGTGTGGGGCGATGCCTGGCTGGGCTCGGTCTGCTCGGAGGTGATGGTCTCGGGCGTCCCGGGCCGGGCAGGGGCGACTGGGGCGGCGGACCGGCGGGACATCGAGGCCAGCACCTCGATGCCTAGGGCCAGTGCGATCGGGGGCCAGGCGGCGACGGCGCGGGCGGTCCATGTCGGTTGGGCGCTGGCGATGTTGGCGGCCAGACTGGCGGCCAGGCCGAGGGCGAGCATGAGCCAGGTCAAGAAGGTGGTCCGCCGGCTGGCCTTGGAGTCGGCCAGGACGACCGCGGCCGCGGCGGCGATCGCCCCGTCGATGCTGAGCGGGAGAAGCCAGGCGGTCAGCTCGGGTTCTCCGGCTGTGCGGGCGAGTGCCTGCACGTGGGAAAAGGAGATCACTGCGGCGGTGGCGGCCACCGTGGCCACGCCCAGGATGGCAGTCATCCGGCCGGTCTGGCGGGGCGGCGTTTGGGTCACGACGGCGTTCCGTTCTGCTTGAGGATGCGGGTGGGTGTGCGTTCTGGGAAAGGTCATTTCGGGGCGGTCTGTGACGGGGGTCAGTGCGGCGATCTACGCTCGATCGCATGTCGATGTCGGGCCAGGCCGGGCCACCGGTCCGGGCCGAGATTCCGTTGAAGGACCGCCCGGTCAACGGGGTCGCGCGGGAGGAGCCTGCTCCGGCTGACGCTCCGGCGAGGCAGCGGTGGTGCGTGGTGAACCATCCGGTGCATGGTCTGGCGCAGGGGCTGGTGTTGCAGTGGGCGCAGGATCAGCGAGGGTGGGTTGCCCTGGTGGTGTTCGTGCTCGAGCAGGCCGGGGGGGACGTGACGGTTCAGGAGTGGCTGCCCGCGGACCGGTTGCGGGCAGCGAGTGCGTGAGTCAGGCCGTGGCACCGGTCTTGGCGTACCGCTTGATGGACCAGGCCATCGGCTCGTAGTAGCTGGAGCCCTTCAGCTGGACGATCTCCACGGTCTTGCCGGGGCGGGGTGCGTGGATCATCTGCCCGTTGCCGATGTAGATGCCGACGTGCCCGAAGCTGCCTGGTGAGCCCGACCCGTTCCCGCTGAAAGCGATCACGTCGCCAGGCTGCATCTTCGTCCAGTCTCTGGGCACGGTAGTCCCCCTGGCGTCCATTCCCTGGTCCTCGGCGCTGTGCGGCAGCTGGATCCCGGTGGAGTTGTAGACGGCGAACATGACCAGGCCTGAGCAGTCGAAGCCGACCGTCTTGGTGCCGTCGAGGCTGGGGCTGGAGTAGATGCCCAGGCTTGGGCCTTGGTAGTTGCCGCCGCCCCAGCTGTAGGGGGTGCCCTGGTAGTGCTTGGCGGCCGAGACGATGGCCGCGCCGGAACCGTCGCCGGGGTTCAGCGGTTCTCCTGGGCCGCCGCCCTCGCAGCCCTCGAGGAAGCCGCCGGCGGGCAGGCTCTCCAGCAGGGAGGGGTCGGCGGTCAGCGTGGACACCATGAGCACGGCATCGGCCCAGTACGGCTGGTAGTGGTAGGGGTCGGCGTTGCGCTGCGCCTTGTGCGCGGCCAGGGTGGGTTCCATCTGCAGGTAGCCGGGGACGGCGATGAGTGCCTTGAAGAAGTTGGTCGAGGCGATGGTGGGGTTCATTCGGTCGGCCAGGGTCCCCCAGGCTCCGTTGGCCCGCTGCTGGAAGAGCCCGCGCGAGTCCGGGCCGGCGGCGTCGCCGTAGCCGATGTTGACCAGGCTGGACTCTCCCATCGCGGTCATCACGCCGATGGTGATCGTCTTGGCGTCCAGACCCATGGCCTGGCCGGCCTTGATGACGTAGCCGGCGTTGACGACCTGCTCGCCCTTGTAGGGCCCGACCTGGGCCGGGAGGTTCGAGATAACGGGCTTGGCGGTGATGGTGCCGGTTCTTGGGGTGGCCAGGATCGGGTCGGTGTTGCCGGTGGGAGTGGATCCGGGGGTCGCGGTGGTGACCGCCGGCGGTGCCGTTGCTGTTCCGCGGGTGGGTGGCAGGGTCAGGCCTTGGGTGGTGAGCCACTGGCGCGGGTCGACGGGCTGTCCGTTCACCTTGACCGTGAAGTGAAGGTGCGGGCCGGTCGAGTTGCCGGTGGAGCCCTCCATGCCCAAAGGCTTGCCGGGCCAGACCTTCTCTCCGGGGGTGACCGAGCGGGAGGCCAGGTGCATGTAGACGGTGTTCACGCCACCGCCGTGGTCGACGACCACCATGTTGCCGCCGCCGGTGGGGTCGGTGGGCAGAGATGAGACGACGCCGGCGCTAGAGGCCACGACCGTCTTGGAGGTTCCGGTCATGACCAGGTCGATGCCGCCGTGCAGGCGGTAGACGCCGTTGCCGTAGGGGCCGGGGTTGTACCTCATGCCGTACTCGCTGGTGATGGTGAAGGCGCCGGTGACCGGAAGGCGGACCGGGCCACCGACGGGGTTGACGACCGAGGTGATACACGGGTTCTGGGAGGCGGAGGCGCTGGCGCTGAAGATCACGGCCACCAGGCCGAGCAGTATGGGGCCGAGGAGCATGCTCATCCCGGTCAGCGCGACCAGGACGAAGATGAGCTTCTTCTTCATCGCTGGCCACCGCTCTCCGGGCTGGCCCGGGTGATCCGGATCCCGTCGCCGGTGGTGGTCATCTCGACCCGGTACCAGCCGGCGTCGGTGGGGACGCGGGCGATCGCCAGCAGCTGGCTCGGTGCGTCGCTGGGCACGATGGTCGCCGGGCCGGTGACCGTGGTGAAGGGCACATTCTGGGGGTCGGTCCCCTCGTATGCCGTGACTGCCTGCTCGCTCAGGTGCAGGGCGACCTTGGCCCACCACTGCTGCTCGGTCACCGTGGCGGGCCGGGCGAAGTCGGCCATGAACGCCTCGGCGGCCTTGGCGTAGGCGGTGAACTGCTTGGCCTGGTCCTCATCGCGGGCGGTTGCCGGCGCCGTGGGGTCGACCAGGTCACCCTCGGGTTCGACCGGATTGACTGCAGGAGCCTGGGGGCTGCTCGTCGACGTCGAGGTGGTGCCGGTCGGGGTAGCGGCGGCCGGGGACGGGGTGACCGGCGCAGGGACCGCGACCGTAGGAGCGGAGGATGTCGCGCTGGGCTGGGAGGGGGAAGGTGGCGCGGCGTCACGCTGCTGCAGGAACCACAGGGCGACCAGGACCACGGCTGCCAGGACGAGGGAGCCAAGATATCGGCGCATGTCAGATCAGGTCCTTCAGGCGGAGCGGCGGGGGCGACGGGCACGGTCAGCCAGCCGCTGGCGCAGCTGGGCGGCGCGCTGGGCGTTCTCTGACTGCGGCGGAGCAGCGGGAGGGCTCGTCCGGGAGGGCCTCTTCACCGGAGGTGGCGAGCCCGCCGGCGATGCGGGACGGGCAGGCTGCCGAGGAGCGGGCTTCCTGCCCGGGGGCGGAGTGTTCTTGCCTGTCGGGGCGGGGGTGCCCTTGCCGGGGCGCGTCTGCGGGGTCGGCGAGGGGGTGCTGCGCGGCGGGGCGGACCGGGAGGTCGTGGAGGTCGAACTCGAGGAGATGACCTCGCCCTGGATCACCGGGCCCGCGGGGCGCTGCGGGTGACCGGGCCGGGGTGCCGGCCTGGTCCGCATCGGCATCGGCCGGGCTGGGCTGGCGCTGCGCGTCAGACGCGCGGCCAGAGCCACTCGGCGGGCGGTCTTGCCGGCGCTGGCGGCACGTGCTGCACCGGTCACCGCGGTCGAAGCTCCACCGGTGGCATACGCCAGCGCGGCGTGGGTGCCCGCGCGCACGAGGGCCCCGGCGGCCTTCTTGCGCCCCTGGATCCGGGGTAGGTCGCCACTGGGAGCAGGCGAAGGGGGCTGGCCGGGGCCGCCCGGAGGCAGATGTGGGCGATCGGGGCCGCCGGGCAGCTGCGGTCGACCGGGCCCTCCCCCGCCGGGGCGCGGTGTCGGTACGACGTCGACGTGGGGCAACGGGCCGTTGCCGCCGTCGTTGCGGCGCGGGAAGGGGAAGAAGACCGCGGCCTGCTGACGGTTGTCCACGAAGGTGGTGCCGGCCTCCCGGTTGGCGGCCGCGCGCTGAGCTCGCAGCTGAGCCAGGCCGGTGGCGGTGCGGACGGCCGTGGACGCGGCGCCCAGACCCATGCCGGGTGACCGCTCAGGCAGGCGGGTCGCCGGAGCTCCCCCGGGGCGCTGGGACATCCATTGCGCCAGCCGCTGGGCGGCAGCCTTGAGCTGCTTGCGCTGACGCATGTAGACGAAGATCCCGACGATGATCAGGATGTCGACGATCACGAAGGTCTTGGGGATCGACTCCCCCTTGGAGGCAGCGAACAGCGCCTGGATCACCAGCAGGAACACCGACAGGAAGACGCTGGTGAAGACGATGAGCAGCAGGGCCACGATCGTCTCGGCGGCGGTCAGCATCAGAGATCCGCGGCCGCCGCCGGGCAGCAGGCCGGTCACGAACGTCACGATCGCCTTCAAGGACTGGAACATCGCCCACACCGCGGCGGCGATCACCGAGCCGCCCAGCAGCATGCACATCGCCAAGATCACGAACGCGGCCGGGAAGAAGACGATCGAGCCCAGGGCCATCGACGCGGAGGGGTTGGCGGCGTACTCCCCGAGGGTGTTGTCGCAGTCGGAGATCTTGTCCCGGATGTCCGACTCGTTACCGTAGGGCCCGCCCTTGACGACGTCGTTGTAGGCGCCCTCGCACTTGCCGCCGTCGAGGACCTGGCCGAAGTTGATCATCTGGGTGGGCTGTCGGATGAAGGTGTCGACCAGCTGCCCGGTCTGCGCCTGGCGCAGCTGCTCGGGGCTCTTGCCTTCGGCGTCGCCGGTGGCCAGGGCGGCGGCGAGCTCCTGGCCGGTCTGGTTGGCCTTGACGATGTAGCCGTTCTGGCCGGCGATCATCTGCACGGGCTGGGCGAAGACGCCGGAGGCCAGAGCGGCGATGACGCAGGCGATGCCGACTTCCCAGATCGCGGTAGTGTGGCGGCCCTTGAGCATCCACAGCCCGGCCAGCAGCGCGGTCAGGGTCAAGAAGGTGGGGACCAGTCCGAGGCGGGTGACGACCTGCTGCATCGCGTCGCCGACCGACAGCAGCGGGGCAGCGATCGTCTGCACCCAGGTGAAGGACAGGACCCAGTCAAGGAACCACAGCGACAGTGCGCACCAGGACCGGTAGGCGCCCCAGCAGGCATCAGTGATCGACGCCCAGAAGAACTTGTCCGGGGAGGTGATCCCGCCCCGGTCCAAGGACATCTCGAAGTTCCAGATCGAGATCCCGCGAGAGTCCTTCAGGTCGATCCAGGCCAGCGCCGGCGGGGTCTGGCCGATCTTGTCCGCGGCGGCGATCGGGGCCGCAGCCGCGGACTGCACGCGCACGAACATCAGCAGCATCCAGCCGGCGAACACCGACAGGGCGCGCCGGAGCCAGGGGCCGCGAGCTCGCAGCCACGTCATGCCGTCTCCTGATTACGGGGTGCGGCCTTGGTGCTGGCCGAGCCGCCGGCGGTGATCGCGGCCGAGCGCTCATCGCGGGCCGGCAGCAGGACCTTGACCCTGCCGACGTTGCCGGACATGTCGCGCATGGTGGCCTCGCCGCGGCGGTGCACCGGGACCGCCTTGCCGTCCGGGCCGAGGGGGGAGGTGTCGTGGCGGACCATCTCGATCAGCTGCTCGTCCTCGGCGTCCAGGTCCAGCCAGGCCAGGCCGCGCTTGGCCAGGGTCTTGTCGCGGTGGCGCATGAGGATGCGGGTGGGGATCAGGCCGCGCAGGGTCGGGGAGCCGAAGTCGGCCTCGGGGTCGTGGGAGTCCAGGAGCACCACGGCGCGGTGCTTGCGGCCGTCACGCACGAAGTCCACGAGTTCACGCTCACCCTCGAAGGAGATGGTCATCGAGTGAGCCTCGGAGACCACGAACCCGGCCAGGGTGGAGGTGTCCTCGAAGCAGACGTGGCGGGCCAGGGCGGCGATGAGCGCGTTGAGGGCTCGGCCGAACAGCTTCTCCAGGCCGAGCTGCTCGAAGAGGTGCTCGTGCTCGAGCTCTTCGCGGGAGGGCAGCTGCAGGGTGTGGGTGCGGATGACGACCGCGCGGGTAGACAGGTCCAGTGGCGGGACCGTGCCGTCGAAGATGACGCGCCCGATCTCGCGGCGGGCGAAGACGTTGACCAGGCGGGCCAGCTCGCTGGCGCCGGGGAGGGTGCAGCCGTCGTGCAGGTGGGCGAGCAGGTCGCCGGAGGAGGTCAGCTCGTGCTTCTCCAGGTAGGCCGGGTCGAGGACGTCGGAGAGCAGCACGCCTCGTTCGCTGGTGGGGCGGACGTTGAGCAGCGGGGTGAGGAAGGTCTGCATGATCCGGCTGCCGGTGCGGGGGCCGAAGACGCGCAGGGGGTCAAGGGACAGCTCGGGGTCGGCGGCGTTGACGACGACGGCTCGGGTCAGTGCGCCGGCCCACGATGCCCACTCCCCCTTGGCGGTGCGGTCGGCGATGACGAGCTGGCCGCCGCGGTCGATGACGTCGCCGGCGAGCTTCATCAAGGTCGCGGTCTTGCCGGCGCCGAGTTCGCCGGCGACGGCGGCCGAGCCGGAGATCTGCCGGTCGGAGGCTCCCTCGAGGTCGTGCAGGACGACGCTGGTCGGGCCGCAGGGGACGTTGGGGGCCAGGAGTGGGCCGTGGGCGATGTTCAGGCCGAGGGCGGAGCCCTTGGAGTCGCCTAGGCGGACCGAGGCCAGGGGGACGGTGGCGGCCAATGCCTTGCTGGTGGTGATCTGGGCGAACTCGCGCACGGCGCGCGAGGCGGGCACGCCGGGCTGCATCGCCCACCACAGCTCCTCCTGGTAGCCCAGGGGTGCGGAGAGCTTGTAGCCGGTGTCGCCGAGGAAGTCGGCCAGGGCGCGCGCCTGCTGTCGGGAGGAGTCAGGGGTGGGGCCGGCAACCGCGAAGATCATGGTGGCCTGGGCTTCGGCCTCCAGCTTGTCGGACTCGAGGATGGAGACGTACTCGGCCAGGTCGTCAGCTACCCGGTCGAGCATGTTCAGGCCGTGGGAGACCTCGCCTTCGCGCTGGCCGTATTGCTCGTTGAGGTTGCGCAGGGCGCGCTGGTTTTGGGAGGCGACGGCGGCCGAGGAGCGGATCGACAGTCGCATCGCCCAGTCGACGTCGATGCCGGATTCGTCGATGCGGCCGATGACCTCTGAGCCGGGGAAGACCATGCCCCCGTCGGGGACGTCGGAGATGACCATGAGGGACTGGTAGGACGCCTCGGTGTCGGCGACCGATGAGGCGTCGGTGACCTTGAGGTAGCGGCGCGAGATCGGGTTGAGGCGGGCCGGGGACTTGGGGTCCAGGTCGCTCTGGCCGCCCTCGTCGAGGACCGGTTCGCCCAGGGCTGCGCCGGTCTTGGGTGCCAGGAGTGCCGCGGCGACATCGTCTTCGCCGTCGCCGGGTAGGTCGAGGTCCTGGAAAAGTCCGCGGCGGATCGCGTGCTGGTGGAGCCAGACCATCTGGGCTGGGGTGGCCGGGGTGGGGTTGAAGGGGCCGGGGATGCTCTCGGAGACTCGTGCGGCCTGGGCCAGGCGACGTTCGACGTCGCCGAGCTTGACGGCGGCGCGGGGCAGGCCGAGGCGGTCGCGCAGGTCGGAGGTGGCGGCCTTGAACGGCTCGGTAAACCGGTCCGAGGGCTTGTCGTCCCCCAGCGGGACCGAGAGCCAGTAGATGCGCTGGCCGGGGCCGATGTGGTCGAGGGTGTCCAGGGTGGCCTCGCACTCGGCGACCCAGTCCGGGCAGTCCTCGAGGTCGACCCCGTCGAGCATCTTGGAGACCACGACCGCTGGGTCCAGGCCGGAGTTGATACCCAGCAGCAAGGACTCCCCCGGTAGTGCCCGGAACAGCGCTTGGTGCAGGGCGCGCACGCCGTGCTTGTCCTTGGTGGGGCGCAGGCCGTAGGGAAGGCCGGTGAGCAGCCAGTCGGCCCACACCGATCCCGAGCGGGTCCAGCGGAGGTTGGCGGCCATGGAACGGGACGGGGTGCGCATCAGTCCTCCTGGGACGCGCCCGACGAGGCGAGCAGGCGCTGTACCTCGGTCAGCGCCGGCGAGGCCGAGCTGCGGGGTGCGGTGGCGGGTACGGGACGGAGCCGGGTCGAGGCAGGCGCGGCCGCGACCGAGGGCTGCTGGGAGGGGGCTGGGCGGGACCACCTGGGCCGCGGGAGCCGTCGACGAGTGCGGGTCGGTCGGGGCGGCGTGGGTGCGGCCCGGCGTGCCTGGATCTCGGCCAGGGACGGTGCGTCGTGGTTGATGACCAGGCGGGAGCGGGTCGGTCGGGCCCGGCGGATCCGTACCGGAGCTCCGCCCAGGTGTCCCTGGGCTGGTGAGCTGAGGGCACGGATCGCGCCGGAGCCGACCGAGATCGGGTTACGGGACCCGATCGGGAGCCGCCCCAGGAGCACCACGAGGCCGTAGGCGCAGCCGAGGAGGATGAGCGCGTTGCCGATCAGGCCGAAGTGGCCCCACAGCCACGTCGTCTTGCTGCCGATCACGATGAACGCCACGCCCGCGATCACCTGGGTGTAGGTGTACGGGCCGCCCCAGATGGTGGCGCCGTCGGGTGTCTTCCCGATCAGCTGAGGGAAGCGGCGGGCACGGGTGTACCACTTGACGACCTCGTAGGCCTCGCCGCTGCTGGTGCGCGGGTTCGTCGTTGTCGACATCGCTGTCTCCTCCTTGGATTGCCGGTAGTCCTGGTTCCGGTCAGGTGGTGGAGGGGAAAGCAGACGGGCCGGCGGGGCCGGGGATGACATGGACGGCGACCGGGCCCATGCTCATCTCGTTGCCGACGCGGTCCTTGATGTCGGTGACCGACCAGACACCCCAGATGAAGATGCCGGCGGCGATCAGCGAGATGATGATGCGGGCCATGGCGCCGCGGGAGGCGACCGCCTGAATGATCACGAAGATGATCCCCAGGGTGACCGCGACACCGCGCAGCACCGTCTGGGTCTGGGTGTTCTTCGACGTGACCCAGTCGAGGATCCCGTCGCCGGCGGCCATGACGACGCCGGACTGGTGAGCAGAGATGACCTCGCTGCTCAGCTGGATGAGTGCGGACATGGTGGTGCTCCTCCTACGGGGCGGTGGTCGGCGTGGGGCTGCCGGCCGGGGGTGGGGTGGCGCTACCCGAAGGCCGGGTAGACGCCGGGCCCGGCGCCGAGCTGGCGGCGGGAGCCTGGGACTGCTGCTGCACCGGGGCGGGGTCGATCGCGGAGATCTCCCAGCGGCCGGCGCGGGCAGTCAGGGTCAGCGCATAGGCGACGTTGGCGGTCTGCTGGTCGGTGACCACCGCCGTGCCCAGCGCCAGGACTCGGGTCTTGGTGCCGTCCTGCGGGACGGCCGCCGGTGGCTGGTCGCTGCCGGCGGCGCGGATCTCCGAGAGCCGGACCGAGGTGTACGGTGCCGGGGTGAGCGGGGTCAGGTTGACTCCTGGGGTCAGGTAGCGAGAGACGTCACCCGAGCCGGCGATGTAGGCCGTCAGGAACTGGCCCACGGCCTGCCCGAGCGGGGTGGTCAGGTCGACCTGGGCGCGGTAGCCGTTGGAGGAACCGACTGTCACCGGCGGCGGGGACACAGGGGCCGGCAGGGTCAGCGCGGTCAGCCCGCCCTGGGCGTACCGGACGGGGACCTGGAAGTAGCGGCGGGCGGTGGTCTTGTTCGCGTCGGTGATGGTGGCGGCCACGGTCACCGACCAGGTGCCATCGACGAAGGTGATCCCCGAGACGGCCGAGTCGTCGACCTTGAAGGCCGTCTGGGACAGCCCCGAGACCTGGGCGTCCTTGACTAGAGCCAGCATCGGGTCGGGCTTGTCCTGGGTAGTGGTCAGCCAGGTAACGACCACCTGCTGGGCGAACTGGCCGACGATCGCGCGCTCGTTGGACTGGTCCACCGGGGCAACAACGGGGGCGGCGGAGGGCTGGCTGGACTGCAGGAAAGCCAGGCCGCCGGCCACTGCACCCACCGGGCCGAGCGCCAGGCAGGTCAACAGGCCGACCGTGGCGGCCTTGGCGCCGAGCGCTGAGGTGGTCTGGTGGCGGCCGTCGGCCACGGGCGGCAGGTCCTCGAACTCGACATCGTCGCTCTGGTCGACATCGAGCTCAGGGTCGGCCTTCCTCGACCCGCGGCGCAGCGACAGGGTGGGGCTCATGCCGCACCTCCCGGAGCCAGGGCCGGGGTCATGAACTGACAGGACCGCCGGACCACCGGCGGAGCCTGCGGGCGGGACCCGACGGTTCTGTCAGTCGTCATGGGCGAGACCACCTGGAGCGGGGGGCGCGACTCCCCAGGCCGGGCCAGACGCCGGATCGCCCGGCGGACCGCCGGCGACTCGGCGCGCTCGAGGGCAGCCTTCATCCGGCTGGTCGCCTGCTCGTCCAGAGGGCTCGCGGCCAGGGGCCCCAGGGCCAGCACGATCGCGTCGCGGGCAGCGTGGACGGCGGCAGCGTCGGCCAGGTCGCGGGGAACGCGATTGGTGCGGCTCATGGTCTCTCCTCGTGCGGCAGGTTTCTTCCGACGTCTCTGGAAGGTGCCGAGCCCAGGCCGGCTGTGACGAGCACGGAGGAGATATCGCCCAACTTTTTTCCCGACACCCAACGGGCGCGTTATCGCAGGTCACAGGGCCATCAGCAGGTGGCGGGCAAGCCCCCAGTTGGCGGCTTGCCCGAAGAAAGTTCTCGGGCTGACCTGCTCGGGCAAGAGAACGGGCAAGGGTGCCGGACTTGAGTGGAGACCGTAGGAGGCGACCCACAACTAGTAGACGGGTCGCAGCAAGCACTCCTACGGTCCAAAGCATGAACCGCACGGAGGAGCCAGCAGCCGTGAAGCAGATCGCCCGGATGTTTCGCCAGCACGACGTCGCACCCGCCGACGTCGTCTCACCCCTCTACCGCCAGCTAACCCAGGAATGGGCCGAGCTGCACTCAACCCCCAGCACGCCGGCGACGGTACGGAGGTGGGGCCGTAGCGAGAAGGCACTGACCGGATTCACCCTCCCCGGTGAGATCGTCGACGCGATCGACGCCGCCGGTCACGACCGCACCAACGAGCTCCTCCTGGCGCTCATCCGGCTCTTCCAGCGCGGCCACCAGCTAGCCGGCCGTGTCGTCCTCCAGGCGCTGCTGCCCAAGCTCGCCAAGACGGCCACCCACGCCGGCGGGATGTGCACCTCGAGCAGCGACACCTGGGCCGAGGACCGCAGGCACATCACCCTCGCTGAGTTCTGGGACGTGATGGCCGACTACCCCGTGGATCGGCGCACCAGCTCCGTCGCCTCCAACCTGGCCCTGGACACACTGCACCGCGTCACCGGCGCCCGGAAGCCTCCCGCAGACCTGCCCGTCGACCCGCACGACTTCCGCGACGACGAGACCCGTGACGGCGCCCGGAGCACCTGGCTCGCCGGGCTCAGCACCACCGACCCCGACCCGGTCGAGGAGATCACCCCCGACTCGGATCTGCTCGAGGTCATCGCCTGGGGCATGCGCAACGACACCATCAGCCAGGACGAGGCACAGCTGCTCGTGGCCTCCTACCTGCCAGAGCGCACCAGCGGCTTCGGGTTCGCGGACGTGGCCGACCAGCTCGGCCTCAGCCATGCCGCCGTGCGCCAGCGCTGCTCCCGCGCCTCCCGCAAGCTCACCGAGGCCGTCCGGGCCGAGCTCCACTCCCCCGCCACACCCGCCGTGGCCGTCCAGGTCGCCTGCGCCTGAGACCCGTCCACTACTGGCAGCACAGGAGCCGGCCCCCACCCCCGGATAGGGGTGAGGGCCGGCTCTTCCGTGTCCAGAGTGAGGGCTACTGGTTGATCACCTGAGACTCACCCATGGTGATGTTCGTGCGCGTGGTGAAGTCGATCGGGATCGTCCCGGTCTGGCCGATGCCAGCCCAGGTCACGGTCCAGTACGACGTCGCCGACACCGTATAGCGACCCTGACGGGTGTAGGTGTGACCGCAATCCGGGGAGCTCTGCTTGCCATAGCTGTCGGCATACGGCGTGCCCGGGCCGGTGCAAGTCACCGTCCTGCCGTCACCCATGTTCCAGACGATCTTGGTCACCTTCGCCACGGCGGTCACCGTGTAACCACGAGCCGAGGCAGAGCGGGTGATGGGCCCCATGGTGTTCTCGACTGGCGCGTCGACCCACATCCAGCTCGGCAGCCCGATGATCCCGATGCTTCCGGGACGGTCTTCCGGCACGATCCCGATGTTGATCGCCTTGAGATTCATCGAGTCCATAGCCTGCTGAGCAAGCACCCGCGGGTCTGGCGGCGGGAGGGCGGGAGGGGTCGCAGCCCAGAACGGGATCTGGTACCCAGCGATGATGCTGCCTCGCCGAACCTGAGGAGCAACCTCGCACGCATAGATTGCGCCGTCAGTGTGGCCTTCCCACACCGGATCATCCTTGGATGGCTGGGGGTTCTTCAGGCCGGCGTAGGTACATCTCTGGCCGTCGATGACGAGGACGATGATGTTGCTTCCGCCGCCTCCGCCTCCGCCGCCGCCTCCGCCTCCGCCGCCGCCGCCGCCGCCACCGCCAGGCACTTCGATCCAGATGACGCAGATGCCGGTTCGGGGATCTGTCTTCTGACAGACAGGGCCCTCAGCATTCGCGGACGTTGCTGTGCCAGCGAGCATGAACGCCGCGGCCATCAGGGTGAGGAGGC
Source organism: uncultured Marmoricola sp. (assembly GCA_937868075.1). Lineage (GTDB taxonomy): Bacteria > Actinomycetota > Actinomycetes > Propionibacteriales > Nocardioidaceae > Marmoricola. Next base: position 44,797 of record CALMLL010000033.1, read on the forward strand.
AGGTGGCTGCTCGCTTCAACATGTCTTATCCCCCTTGGTGTCGGTGTAGGCAACCCTCCAGGCGTCAGCCTTCGGGTACTCGTAGTTGGAAACTCCGACCCTCCACAGTTGGCGAGGCTTGCGGTCCGCCGGGATGGCGGACTTGCCGTCCTTGTCCACGACGTTGAGCTTGCTGACGTCGATGCACACGTCGAGCTGAACGGTTGGAACGTCCGGCGGGGACTTCTTGAGGTCGAGCTTGAGGTCGACACGGGGGTTCGTAATGGACTCGACCTCGGTCGAGCCGGATGCCTTGAACTGCTGGTTCTGGAAGGCGCTCATGAGATTTTGCATGTCGTCGAGTGCCGTGGAGATCGCAACCTTCTTGAGCTCCTCGCGGTCGAACTTGTCAGGTGCCGCAATGGAACTGTCGCCGACCTGGAAGTAGAGGGGGATCATCTTCTCCGCGGCCGCGATCGCCTCGTCCTCGGGGGACTTGGTCGGAGTCGGGGTCGAGGCGGTGGGCGAGACATCCGTGGTGGCCGGCGCGGAGGTCGTTGCGGCGGTGGCGGTGTTGCTCCCGGGGTCTCCGGTGGAGTTGCACGCACTCAGGGCCAGGGCAGCCACGGCGATCGCCGCGATGCAGGTGAGGTGCTGGGTGTGGCGGGTCATGGGTCGGATTCTCCTAGAGTGCGTTGGCCATGAGCTTGTCGAAGTCGATGCCTGGGGTCTTGAGTGCGGCGAGCAGCTGCTCGGTCTCGGGTTCGAGGTCGCACTCGAGCTGTTCGGTGATGGTCAGGAGCCGCTCGACCGCTTCGGCTTCGGCAGCGAGGTTCCTGGACTCGTGGGCGGCGAGGATCCTCATTCGCCAGAGGTTCTCCTGGGCAGGCTCGATGCGCAGCCCGACGACGACCGCCTCCTCCGCACCGCGCCAGCGGCCTTCCATCAGGCGGCGCCGGGCGAGTTCATAGGAGGCGTCGACGATCTCGCTGATGAGGCGCTGACGGATCGGCTCGGCCCAGGCGTACCGCTTGCGATGGGTTCCCTCGAAGGGGACCCCGCGCACCAGGGCGAGTGCCCCCTCGAGGCGCTCAGTGGGTGCGTTGAGCGGATCGTGGCCCAGCAGGTGGTCCCAGTCGCCGGCGTCGGTGGTGACAGCCGGGTGGAAAGCGTAGCCCTCCCCCGCTTGCAGGCGCGGGAGGTACTCGTCGCCGTTGACGGGATCGGTGCCGACCCATCGGCGCAGCTTACTGGTGGCGGTGTTGCGGGTGTTGAGGTTGTCCTCGTTCTTGCGGTCGGGCCAGATCGCGTTGTCGATCGCGGTGTGGGTCGCGCCGGGGGTCAGGGCGAGGTAGGCGGCGTACTCAAGAAGGCGTGAGCGCTTAGTCGGTTCGACCGTGCCTTCGGCGTTGACCAGGTCGACCGGGCCCAGGACGAGGATCCTGGGCGTCGGGAGCGGCATGGGGTGCACCGGAGCCTCCTGGGCGGCGGCGGGCTCGTCCGTGGACTCGGCGAGGGTCTCGTCGACGGCGGGGCTGGCGTAGACGTGAGAAGCGGTGGCCTCAGGAGTGGTCGTGCCAGCCTCGTCCAGCGGGAACTGAGTCTCGGGATCCTGCTCTGGGGAGTCGTCGGACTGGACCGGGTTGACCTCGACCTCGGCGGGGTCGGCGAGGGTACGGTCCGAGGGCGGCCCCTCGGCGACGAGCTGGGGTTCGGTGGGCGCGGCGGTAAGGACGGTCTCGTCGTCGACGTCATCGGTGGGTCGCTTGTCCTGCGGGAGCAGGGGTCCGAAGGTCGGCATGGCTGTGGGGCTGGAGGACACCTCGACGGCGGCGACGGCCTCGAGGTGCTCCAGCGTGATCTCGGGCATCGCCGAGACCGGGGCGGACGGCTCATCGACGGGCACAACGGACTCGACCTCGGCCAGCGAGGGGGGCGGGACTGCCTCGGTGGGGTCGAGCTCTGCGACGTCGGCGAGAGAGGCGATCTCCAGGAGATGGCCATACTGCTCGGCGGGGAGACGCTGGGGGCGCAGCTGAAGTCCGATGGGGTTGAGCACTGCGTAGTCGGGACCGGCGCCGGCGGTAAGGTCCAGACCCCATTCCCCCACGTTGAGGCCGTTGGTGACCGTGGCCAGGGCGACGCGAGGGAGGTCGGTGACGAGCTGCTCGAGCTGGTTGCGCTGCCGGGCGGTGATCTCGCCGGCGAGCAGGACAATCTCGGGGGCCCAGGCGTCGGGTGCGGCGCCGGTGACGCGGGCGTGGTGCAGGTCGGGGGTTCCTTCGGCGGACATGGCTTCGCGGTCGAGGTCTGCGCGGTCGAGCAGGTCCTCGAGGATGCGACCGACGGAGGGGAGATAGCGGATCCGGCCGGTCTGGAGGGTGTCTTCGAGATCGGGGAAGGCCCCGACGAGGGTGACCTGCAGGTCGTCTGCCCAGGTGGAGTTCGCCAGCTCGATCGCCAGGGCGGCGAGGATCTCGCGGGTGGCTGCGTCATCCTGGCCGGAGACCCCGATGGAGCCGAGGAACTCCAGGTCGAGCAGGACGTGGCCGTCTTCCTCGTCGTGGCCGACCGTGACCAGAGCAGGGTAGGGCGCGGGAATGTCGGAGACGTCGGTCCCCTCGAGATCGGCGGCGTTGTCGACCTCGAGCGTCCAGACGGTGTCGTCCGCGGTGCCGGTCCACGGCTCGGGGAGCTCTGCAGGCTCGGCCAGGTAGAGATCGAACTGGGTGGCGGTGAGCCGAGCCGCACGCACGGCAGGCAGGGCCACCCCAGCCTCGGTGCAGCTGCGAGCCAGGGAGCGCAGCGCGACGTCGACCGTTTCGATCGACAAGGCGTCCGCCGTTGCGCGCAGTTCCTGCTCGACCTGGGCTGCTGCGCCGGTGGGCATGGGCATGCGCTGGCCAGGGCGACGGCGACGCTGTTGGGTCCGACGTCGGGTGGCGAGCAGGGCGATGACGCCGGCAGCGAGCAGAGCACCGACGCCGTAGCTGGTCCGGGCCGTCCACGGCGATTCGTCCTGGAGGTGGTCGGCGGCCGCAGTCTCTGGGGTGGCCGGGGACGGGGTCGGAGACTGGGACTGTGCCGGCGTTGACGGAGCAGCGGCCTCGGGGGCTGGCGCGGCCGGGGCAGCTGGAAGGGCCGGGGCAGGCGGCGAGGGCTGAGCCGTGGTGGGGGTGGTTGTCTGAGGCTGCTCGGCGGGCGCCTCGGGTGCAGCCGGGGCCGCTGCCTGGATCTGGGGTGCCGCCTGGGTGGGGACCTTCAGGGTCCACCCGACGTCGATCACGTCGGGGTCGGTGAGCTTGGCTCCCCCGGGCTGGGTGATGGAGCGCGAGGCCTCGAAGATCTCGGGGTAGCGGGTGGCGTCGCCGTACTGCTCGAGCGCGATACCGGAGAGGGTGTCGCCCTTCTCGACGGCGACGGTGCCGGGGTCGGTGGATGCGGGAGCGGGTGGCGCGGGCACGTCGAGGACCCAGCCGGCCTTGATGAAGCCTGGCTGGTCTCCAAGGGTGCTGCGGTTGAGCTCGACGATCTCCTTGTAGCGGTGCCCATCGCCCAGATGGTCGGAGGCAATCGACCACAGGGTCTCGCCTTGCTTGACGGTGTGCTTGACCGTGGCCGGGGCGGGGGTCTCCTGCGTCGAGGTGGCCGCGGGGGCGGTGGGCTGTGCCTGGGTTGCCGCATCAGCGGGAGCGGCGCTCACCACGGTAGTCGTGACGCTCGAGGTCACGGCCACCGGCGCGGCAGGGGCTGCGTTGGCGATTCCTGCGGTGGGGATCGCGACGAACAGCATCATGGCGGTGCCGACCAGGCCGCGGGCGGCGTTCTGCGGGAGTCGTAGCCCGGGCAGGCGAGGTGCGCGCACTCCACGCAGACGGGCTAGGACCTCCAGGAGGATGGACAGGGTCAGGAATCCCCAAGATGCCCAGGCCACGATCTTGATCAGCGCGACGGCCAGGGTGCCGTCGTCGGGGGAGGTCAGGGCGGTCTTGATCGCCTCTAAGGTCGGCAGTCCTCCGGCGAAGGGGTTGGCTCCGACGGCGAGCAGGACGGACGGCAGGCCGATGAGGATGCCGAGGATCGCCAGCAGCGCGACCAGGCCGAGGAGACGACGGCGGAGGGTGCTCACTGGGCCACACCTCCCACGACGCGGACGATGCGTGCTTCGGCCTGGCCGGTGACGCGCATGCTGCCCAACCCGATGATCGAGAGGAACTTGGTGTTGTAGGTCGAGGAGGTCGTGACCCTGATGGTGTTGCCGCTGACGATGGAGGCGGTTCCGTTGACGTCGGAGGCGTTGAGGTAAGTCTGGGCGGCTGAGACGGCCTGGGAGGCGTTGGCCTGCACGCCTTGGCCGCGGATGGCCACAGGCGCGTTGATCTGCTGGCCAGCGACCCGGGCGGCCTGGTTGGCAACGTTGCGGGTGTGCTGCTGGGCGTGGACCTGGCCGGCGAGGTCGACGACGACGCCGACGAGGATGATCATCACGACTGCAGCGGTGGCCAACCACACCGAGACCGAACCGCGCTCGGAGTCGGGCAGACGCTGGGGCAGAGTGGTCATCATCGCTCCCGGTAGGTGTCGAGTGGGCTGCTCATCGTGGCCGTGATGGTGCGCGTGCCGGGCAGGCCGGGAACGGCGACGTCAGAAAGGTTCACCACGCAGGTCACAGTGGCCGTCACGGTGGCTGGGGTGCCGACTGGAGAGGCGAACCCGCTGGTGTCGACGCTGACGGACTTGGTGGTGCACTGCAGCTTCTGGTTGGCCAGCGAGGAGGTCGCTCCGCTGATGGCCGAGCCGTGGGCCTGCCCCTGGGTGCGGGAGATCGAGGCCGAGCGCGCCGCCTCGGCAGCTGCGGCCTGCACGGCCTGGTCGGCGATCGCCAAGCGGCCGCCGGCGATGATCAGCGCGATGAAGAGCAGGAATGCCGGCACGCCGATAGCAGCCTCCAGCGCCTCGGAACCGCGGTCGCTGCGGCCAAGGGGGCGGAGCCTGAGCCGACTCATCCGGTCAGCCGTTCCACTGGCATGGACGCCGACTGGGTGATCTTCGGGGAGACGAACGGGATCAAGCTGACCGTGTAGGTAGTCACGGTGATCGTCGCGGTGGTCGCGGTGCGGTTGCCTGAGACGGAGGTGTTCTTCAGTCCTGCCGAGGTGGAAGAGACGAAGTCGGAGGCCGCGGCGACGCCGGCGGCATTGGTTCCGTCGGCAGCCGCAGCGATCCTGGCGCCCTCTTGGGCAGCGGCCAGTGTGATCGTGCGCCCCTGGTAGAGCACCGCGGCCTGGACCCCGAGGAACATCAAGGTGAACAGGGCGGGCATCAGCACCACCATCTGGATGGTCGCCGAGCCACGCTCCCGCCGCGCCGTCAACCAGTTGGCCAGACGGCACGGCAGGAACGGCGCTCGGAAGTCGCTCACGTGATCTTGGCGGCTTCGCTGGTGACGTAGGCGCGGATGGCGGTGACGACGATCGCGACGATGGCAATCACCGCGACGGCCCAAAGGACCTTCTCGATGGTCTCCGAACCGCGCTCGGACTTGGTCGTCAGGCTGGCGCGGGCCCGGTCGGCCAGGTCCACGCCGAGGGTGTGCAGTGTTGCTGCGAGGTAGTGCATAGCGGGAGTCCCCTCTTCTAGTGCGAGCTCCGGTCAAGACCGGAAGGTGCGACACGGTGGTGTCTGTGACACCGATTCTGTGGTGTTGTCACCGAGACTTCATCTCGGCGTGGGTCGAGATCGTCACTGGGATCTTGGTGCCGATCAACCTCCCGCCATCACTCGTAGGAGTTGGGGCGCGACGAGGATCGCCAGGAACACCACACCGAGCAGGGACATCGGCATGCTCATCCGCTCCCCTGTCGCGTTGGCCTTGGCCAGCTCCTCGTTCAGCATCGCAGAGCGCAGGGCACCGGAGCGGGCGCGCAGGTTGCTGTAGACCTGGGACCCCTCCTTGCTCAGGCGCATGATGTCGGCCAGGTCGTCGAGCTCGGGCAGCCCGAGTTCGTCCGAGAGCGCGGTCAGTGCGTCCCAGGGGGCCAGGCCGGACCAGCGGGAACGGGCCAGCTCCTCGCCGATGCGGTGGAACACCCACGAGTCCCCCACCTCGGCCGCCAGCTCCATGGCTTGACGCGACCCTGACCCGCCGAGCCGCTCGAGGGCGACCAGGTCGGTGTAGGCGCCCAGAGCGCGGCCGAACTCGGCGCGCGCGTGGCGGGCGTCGGTGCGGACGTCGATGTCCGGGGTGAGGAAGAGCCCGATGGCGAGCAGGAGCGAGCCGACCACGGGGATCATGATCGGGATGGCCCAGCCGAGGACGACGAAGAAGTAGGACAGGACCGGGGCGATCAGCAGGCCGGTGATGCCGTAGAGGACCTTCTTGCCGTAGAACCGGTGCACCGGGATCCGCAGCAGCGCCAGCTCCTTGGTGGGCGTCTTGCCCCACCAGGACGCGGGGAAGCGCTTGATCGCCCAGATCCCGAGCCGGTCTGGGGTGGTCGAGGCCTGGATGGTGGGGCCGGCGGCGGCCGCGCGGGCGCGGACTCCTTCTGGGGAGTAGCGGTGGACGACATCGACGGGGTCGGGGTCGGCCGGCAGCAGTCGCCAGACGATCAGCGACAGGCCGAGGCCGACGAGGGCCCCGCCGAGGAGGGCGAGCTGGAGTCCGGTGGTCATGTGTGGGCTCCTTCGCGGGCGGCGTCGCCGAGGAAGCGGGGCAGCGCCTCACCCTTGGCCATGTTGCGCATCCAGATCAGCAGTCCGACGTAGGCCGAGAGCAGCAGGATCAGCAGGAGCTGGCCCAGCGGTGAGCCGTAGGGGCTGATGTAGTCACCTGTCAGGGTCAGGAAACCCAGGACGCTAATCGTAATGATGGTGACCCAGCGGGCGGTGGTGCGTGGCTTTGCCCGGTCGGCCTCGATCGCACGACGGGCGCGCACGTCGGCGGCGACGGACTCGGCCAGCGACTCCAGCACCGAGGCCAGGCCTTGGCCGCGTCGACGGGCGCCGAGAATGAGGTACGCGGCGACCAGGTCACCAGTGGCGTCGTTGAGGTCGTCGGCGAAGGCGCGCAGGGCTTCTTCGGTGCTGATCCGGGCGCGCAGCCGGGCGACCAGGGTCGTGACCTCGGGTCGGATCGCCTCGGGCGTTGAGCGCAGTGTCGAGCGCAGTGCCTCTTCCAGTCCGACACCGACCGTCAGGACGCCGGCCAGTGCTCGGGTCCACTCCTCGAGCGCCTCGAGGCGGTCGATTCGGGCTGCCGACGGCGGCGCGGACAACAGGGTGGGCAGGCCGACCGCAGCCAGCGGGACCAGGAGGACGGCGATCAGCCAGCCGGTGAACAGATAGATGACCGCCCCGGCGATCAGGCCGGCGACGGTGAGGATCTTGGTTCGGCGCTCCATGCCCGACAGTCGGGTGCTGAGGCGGGACTGGGTGCCCCGGCGGGGTGCTGGCGGGGTGGCCGGGGTGCGACGGGCGCCGAGGATGACGCCGATGATGCCGGCGACGACCAGGGCGCCACCGAGGGCGGGGATCAGCAACGGCATTCCGTCTACACCGCCTCGCGACCGTTGTCGGCCAGGTAGGCGTTGATGTCGAAGCCGTGCTGCTCCAGCTCGCGCAGCTCGTCGGGCAGGGTGCCGGGCACCGCAGGGCCACCGGCGAGGTTGGGCCGGAAGACGTGGGTGACGGCGTATCCCTTGGCTGCTTCGCCAGGGGCGACGTGCACGATCTCGGAGACCCAGCGGGATCGGCGCCACTTGCCGTCGCCGAGGGGGACGGTCTCGAGGTGGACCTGGACGACGAGGTCTACGGTCTCGGCGAGTTTGGAGGTGGCCAGTTCCTTGGTGACGTGGGGGCCGGCCTCCATGGCGCACGTGACGAGCTTGCGGATGGCTCCCTCACCGTTGCCGGCGTGGGTGGTGGAGATCGAGCCGGCGCCGGACTCCATCGCCTTGATCATCGCCCACACCTCGCGGCCGCGGACCTCACCGACGATCTGACGGGAGAGGTTGAACCTGAAGGAGTCGTAGAGGGCTTCGTCGAGGGTGAACTCGCCGGCCTGCTTGCCGTCGGGGCCGACCTCGCCGGATCCGGGGCGAGCCTCCCAGGCGTGGACGATGGGGTGGACGTCTGTGAGCTCGTGCAGGTGCAGCTCGAACTCGGTCTCGAACGTGCCGATCGCTTCCCACGGGTTGATCTCCGCGCACAGGGCTCGGACCATCGTGGTCTTGCCGGCGCCCTGTGGCCCGGCCACCACGACGGACTTGCGTGCCTTGATCGCAGCGCGCAGGAAGGTGGCCTGGGTGAGGGTGATCATGTCGCGGTCGACGAGCTCGTCCAGGGTGACCCGGCGCAGCCGGTGGCGGCGGATCACCACGGAGGGGTGGGCAGTCACCCAGGCGGCGGCCGCCAGACGCGGTCCGCCATCCAGACGCATGTGCAGCCGCGGGTTGGCCGAAGAGAAACTGCGGGCGTTGACCTCGCTGCGAGAGGCGACGAAGGACAGGAAGTCCAGCAGCTCCTGGTCGGAGTCGGCTACCGGGTCGGCCTTGACCAGGGTGCCGTCGACCTTCTCCACCCACACGTTCTGGGCGCCGGTGATGATGATGTTCTCGACGGTGTCGTCGTCGACGAGGGGCTGCAGCCTGCCCAGCCCGAACAGCGCGTTGTAGACGGCAACCGCCATCGCGTCCTGCTCATCCATCGACCACGCGGCTTCGCCGTCGTGGAGCCGGTCGGCGGCCGTGGTCTGCAGGAGCTCTTGGATGATCGTGCGACCAAGCTCCCGCTCGGTCTCGGGGTCCATGCCCCGCTCCTCCCCCAGCGCCGCGGTCAGCTGGTCCGAGGCCTGAGCGCGCAGCATCGCGACCTGGTGCCAGTCGATTCCGCCCGGGGCGACGCCGGTAGGCCGTGCAGCCGGCGGAGGTAGAGCGGTCGGCGCAGGAGCGGGAGCGGGCCGTTCAGGGCTTCGGGCCACGCCCCCGATCGGACCCGCCAGGGAGCGGGCCGAAGGCGCGACGGGTGAGGGCGCGAGGGAGATCGTCGGGACCTGGTGATGGCCGTTGGGCGAGGTGGCTCCGAAGATTGGCAGCGAGGTGGGGTCGAGACGGTCAGTCACGGAATCCTCCAAGGAAGTCGAGGAGCTCACGGTCGGAGTCGGCCACGGGGCCAACGGCGGTGAGGGTCCCGTCGCTTTTCTGCACGCAGACCTCCTGAGAGCCGGTGATGATGATGTTCTCGACGGTGTCGTCGTCGATAAGCGCTTGGATCTGACTGGTCATGACTGGCTCCTCTCCCCGACTGCGAGGTCGATCGCAGCTCGGGAGCTAGACAGGGTGGATTGGATGGCCTGGACGGCGGCCCGCAGGGACTTGCTCAGCCCTGCGTTCTCGAACTTGCGGCGCGGCTGGTTGCCGACGGAGAACACCTCGGCGGAGGTGGGGTCCCATTCCAGGGAGGCGACGGCGGGCATCTGGAGGGTCTTGGCGACCTCGGATGCGGTGAAGGGCATGCCCGGGCCCACGATGAGTGCTCCCAGGCTGGTGGCGGCGCCGGATCGGGTGAAGGTGTCTCGCAGGGTCGGCGACCAGGAGGCCGCGCCGACGAGGGCAGGAACCGTGGAGCGAGTGACCAGGAGCGCTAGGTCGGCGGCCGCGAGCAACTTGAAGGGCGACCCCTCCAGCCCGAGTCGGCCGGCGTCGACGATGACGTCCTGACCGTTGCGCTCGAGGTTCTTGAAGACGCCGGCCAGAGGCTCCCACAGGCTGTCCAGGGCGCGTGCCTGGTTGTGCCGGACCGGCCCGTTGAGGAGCTGGATATGGGTGTTGGGGATGCGCATCAGCAGCCGGGGAAGCTCTTCGACCAGGGAGCCTTGGCGGTGGGCCAGCGCGAGGTCGATGATGGAGCCTTCGGTGGGTAGCTGGCCGCCGCGGAAGTAGCCGGCGGGGATCGCCCGGGATCCGGTCGGGTCGGCGTCGACGAGGATGCTGGGTCGCGGCCAGGCCATGGCCAGGCCTAGCGCGGAGGAGGTCACGCCGGGGGATCCGTTGGCGGAGGTCAGGACGATGAGCGCCATGGGGTCAGCTCCGGCTGTCGAGGACGATCGCGACCTTGCCGGTGGCGGCTCGAGCGGCCAGCATCGGTCCGTCGTTGGTGGGGACCTGGACGTTGACGATGGCGTTGCCGGTGGTCTCGTCCTTGGCCACGCCGACGACGACGGCTTGGATGGAGTCAGGGTCGGTGGTGGGCATCTCGCCTTGCTGCCCGGGGGTCACCACGACCCTGACCTGGTCGCCGACACGCATCTGGTTGGCGGGCAGCATGCCCGGGGTGAGCGCGATGCCGACCACGGAGGAGCCCTTGGCTGGCAGCGCCTGCTCGGTGATCTGGTCTTGGGTGACCACTCCCCCGGCCGACATGTCCAGGGCAGCGTGCTTGCCGACGACGCTGTTGGCCTGGTCGGCCGAGAGCGGCTTCAGGGCGGGGTCGACGCTGATGTTGACGGTCATCAGGTCCTCGGCGGTGATGACATCGCCGCGCTCGATGGTCTGGCGCACGGCCAGGACGCTGTGGGCGTCGGAGGTGGACTGGTACGCCCACATGCTGGCCAGTGCCCCCAGGCAGATCGCGGCCACTGATGCCGCGATCAGCACCGGGCGGCGGCGCAGCTTCGGCGGCGGGGCGAACTGCTCCCCCGGGGCCGATGTCGGTTCCCCATCGGTGGGGTTCTTACGCTGTTGCCGCCAGGTCTCGGTGGCGGGAGTCGTGGTCGACATTGGCTGGTCGGGCCTTTCGGGTTTGGTTGAGGTTCTGGCTTCTGGATCGAGATTCAGTTGTCGCCGAAGAAGTCGCTCAGGGCCGCGGTGATGAGGTGTCCTCGCGAGCTGGCACCGAACTCCTCGACGAGCTGGTCCAAGGTGGCGAAGTCAGCCTCACGGAGCCGGTAGTTCAGGGGGGTCAGTGGGCCATCTGTCTTGCGTGAAGCGCGGCTGCGCCTGGAGGCGAACAGCCCTCCGCCGGCGGTCGCCACCGGGTGGATGAGGTCCTTCAGCCGGGGGTGGGCGTTCTCGATGGCCACGATGATGACCTCACCGTGGGACAGTCCGTCCGCCTTGCACTTGGCGACCAGCGGATCAAGCAGTGCGACCGGGATGTGCACGTTGGAGGGCCGGACCTTGTCCTCGGGGCCCTTCTGAGCCGTCTCAGGCGCCGCGGAGGGATCGGAGGGGCTGGTGTGCTCCGGCGAGGCCGTAGAGGTCTCAGCGGCCCGCACAGGGCGCTCTGCGGCCTTCTTGGACCGGTTGGTCGTGCCACGCGCCGACGAGGGTGACTGGGAGGTGCGACGGGGCGGCAGCAGCGGCGTCGGTGCGTCCTCGACGGGGACGTCTTCGAAGTTGGACAGGCGGCCGGGCGGGATCTCTCGGGCCGAGCCGGTTCCGGATGTGGTCATGCCTCTGCTCCTGCCAGGTACGTAGCTCCGGTCTCGGCGGCCGAGATCCTGGCGCAGATCTCGGCGGCGAGCCGGTCGTAGTCACCCGCGAGAGAGTCGGCCGTGCCGGAGAGCGCGACCGGGAGCGGGATGACGTTGTCGACGGAGTCCTCACCCCGGCGACGGGCGCTGAGTGCCTCGAGTCGCTCCGCACGGTTGGCGTCGACGTCGGCGGCGAGCTCGTGAGCGAGCTGCCCGCGGTAGCGGCAGTCGTGCGCGGAGCTCTCTGAGTGGCGCACATAGGCCTGGAGCAGCGGCACGGTCTCCCCCACTTCCTCCAGGCGGACCTTGGTGTTGCGCATGACCCGAGTCGCCTGCGGGTTGTGCGCAGTGACAACCACACCCAGGTAGCCCAGATCAGGGTTGATCGCACGAGCGCGCTTGACGCGAGGACCCACCCCGAGCAGCCCGTCCCAGGACCCGGGGTCGGTCTTGGTCGGGATCAACACCCATCGCGAGGCGGTCAGCGCCATATCCTGAAGGTCACCGTTGCCAGGAGGGCAGTCCAGCAGGACCAGGTCGTAGTCCTCGGCCACGTCGGCCAGGCGCGAAGCGAACTCCGTGGCGATCGACCCGGTCGGCAGCTCATCGGACATCGACGACTTTGCCAACGAGCTGAGCATCTCCAGCGCACGGCCACCGAAGATCATGTCCAAGTTGGGCCGCACCTCGCGCACGATCTGAAGGTCAGCGCCGGACCAGACGGCGTCGACGACGCTCTTGCCGGCGTCATCCTCGGCGGCGGAGGTCATGCCCAGGTCCATCTTCAGGTTCCCGCTGATGTCGAGGTCGATCACCAGCACCCGCATGCTCTTTGCCAGACACCCGGCGACGTTGGCCACGATGCTGGTCTTCAGCACCCCGCCCTTGCCGTTGATCACGGCCACCACACGACTCAGTGCGGCCGCGTCCGGCAGCTCAGGTTCGGACATCCGTCCCTCCATCACGCTCATGCCCGTGGAAGGTGACCCGAGGCCGGTGCCTGTGACAAGCGAATGTCAGGTGAGGGCCAACTGCTCCCTCGCGGTGCGCCTACTGACCCCCAACGGACGGTCTTCAGTGGGTCCACTCTGGCCCACCTGTCCTCCCACTGTCGCATCGTTGTGGGTCCACAGGCGGCATGTGGCCCCCCCGTGTCCGCCTAACTAGCCCCTCTTAGACCGTCCACTGACTGTCAACAGACCGGCCCTTGGCCCTCTGTTGCCGGTCTGTGTGGCCTCTGTTTGCGCTTGTGTAGGCACCTGCTAGCGGACTGTGCGCCCCCCACTGTGCCCCTGTTGCCCCCTCATTGACGGTCTGTTGCCCCTCCACTGTCTAAGTGGTGTGTTAGTGGTGTGGCGATGGTGGGTACCCGGTGCGTGAGTGGTGCCATGCCGGTGTGCCTCTGGTGGGGGAGTGGTGTGTCGGGGCATCATGGAGCCATGACTGCCGCGCGAAAGCCCTCCGACTGGCTCGAGGACATGACGTGGCACCGGCGCATGTACGACCAGTCCAAGTTCCGCTGGGTGCCAGAGGACCCGATGTCGATCGCGCTGACCTGGACTAAGGGGCGGGTGGAGTTCACCACCCCCGGTCACCTGCGACGCCTCGACATCCAGCTGCATGAGCTGCGCTACTACGCCGGCGGCATACAAGACGCCATGCTCGACCCTCTCGCTCTCGCTCGCGAGCGGTGCCCGGACTACCGCGCCGGCCTGGAGCTGGTCGGGATGACCAAGACCGACGTCGACATCCTGCGCTACAACGCACTCAGCGGCCGCGTCCGCAACCACCCCGAGGCCAGGCGAGCCCTGCGCGGCATCCCCCTGCCCAATCCATTCAGCCAGGTCTGGGAACTGCGCCAGATGCACGGCATGTACGCCGCAGCGGACAACATCCTCGAAGACACCTTCTGCGACCTCGCCACCGAACTCGCCGAGGACCTCGGCTGGGACAGCATCGCCCCCCTCACCGTGATCCACCGCACCGGCAACGGAGTCCGCCTGCGGGTAGAGCAACAGCGGCGCGAGCGGGGGCTCCCAGGCGACCCGCGCCGGCGCGTAGAGCAGCGCTACTAGCACTTCCCAACGCGCTCATACCGCTCCCCCCTGCCGCCCCTTGCCGGCAGGGGGGTCACTGTTTTCCAAACCCTCAGACCGGGAGCAAAACACCCCCCGCGGGCGTTCTCCTCCTCACTTCCCACCTACGTTTCCCACCTCGTTTCCCCCCTCAGTGGGAAGTGAAAAACCGTCTCTGACCTGCGCAGACACCCTCGTTTCCCACGTTTCCCACCAAACTCATCCCCATGTCTATGCGTGTGGGCACGCGCGCGAGGCTCTTGCACACGCGCGCGCTCCTCCTCTCTCTCGCTCTCTCGCAGCAGGGGGGCGGCGGCGCCGGCCCGCGGTGTGTGGTGGGAGCGAGGCGCGGCGCAGCTTGGGTGTCTGCGGGGGAGCTGTGCGGGAGAGGAACTTCGTCTCGGCTTGTCACACAGGACGCAGTGACCGCACCTTCCGCATCCATGACGGCGTTTGGGGTCCTCGACTGCAACGACACGCCGGTGGCCATGAGATCCCTGATGCAGCATCTAGGCGCCGGTAGGAATGAGCCATGGAGTCCCGAGCCAAGCCCGGCACCAGGCCGAAGGGCGATCGCCGCGCGATCACTGTTCGTGTGCCCCGCAGTCAGTGGGCCATCTTCGACGGGGCGCGAAAGCGCGCCGGCTACCAGAGCCTGTCCGACTACGTCACGGCGCTTCTGGCCGAGCACCACGGCCTCGACGTCCCCGACTACGCACGACTCGACGACCCAGACCAGGAGGCGCTCCTGCGGGTGGGATAAGTCCCCAGACAACGAAGAACGCCACCCCCTCTGCTTGGCGGCTATGTGGGGCGGCGTCTCCGACTACGAAAGGCTGCTGTGGCCTCGACCAATCCGAGAGTACCTGACTCTGAGTCAGGGTTCTCTCGACGCGCGCTTCGGCGTGTCCCTCCCCGGTGATGGGAGGTGACCACGCCGTGACTGAGCCGACCCGCCAATCTGGCGGAGGCGGGGCCCACTCTTCCTTCGATCGCGTCGTCAACGCGATCGAAGCACGCGGGCTGACCACTGCCTCGCGGCGCCAGCACAGCTTGATGGCGGGCTGCCCGGTTCATGACGAGCGCACACCCTCGCTGCACATCACCTGGCGTGGTGGACCGCGTGGGGGAGGGGTCCTGCTCTACTGCCACGGGTGCCAGGCACAGGCCGAGCAGATCGTCGAGGCGCTCGGCCTGACGATGAGCGACCTGTTCGACGAGCCTCTCCCAGAGCGAGACCGCAGCCTGTATCGCGTCGGGAAGAGCCCCTCGCGTCGCCGTGCGGGTCAGCGCCGCGGCAAGCTGGGCCGCCTTCCCTCCCTGCTGCCCAAGCCGCCCGCGGCGCCCGCTCCCGCAGTCGAGCACCACTGGGTCGAGATCGAGCGCTACCCCTACGTCGACCACGAGGACCGGCTGGTCCAGGAGGTCATCCGCGAGGAGTGCACCGCCGAGGGCGAGCGGCACAAGCAGTTTCGGCAGCTCTTCGTCACCCGTGACGGGCGGCGGGTCAAGCGCAAGCCTGAGGAGTTCTACCCGGTCATCTACCGCGCCCCGCAGGTCGCTGCTGCGGTCAAGGCCGGGAGCGAGGTCTGGCTCCTCGAGGGGGAGAAGGACGTCCACACGGCGGAGCGGCTGGGGCTGGTCGCTACGACCAACACCCAGGGCGGCAAGAGCTTCCCCGCGGACCTGGTTGAGGAGTTCACCAACGCCCGGGTCGTCGTCGTCCTCGACCGGGACTCCACAGGCTGGGCCCGCGGGGTTGACCTGCACGCCAAGCTCACTGGCGTCGGAGCCAAGGTACTGCTCCGCCTGCCTGACCTGGAAGATGCCAAGACCGACTTCACCGACCACGTCGAGGCCGGCAAGGGTCTGGATGCGCTGCAGTGGGTCGCGGTCGAGGAGGTCGCTGTCTGGCACGAGCTGACCTCGGTCAAGGACCGGGCACGCTCGCTGCAGCAGGCGATCGAGGAGGCTCAGGGCCGGTGGGAGCTGGCCGCGGAGGGCCAGGACGTTGAGGACAACCGCCGTTTCGCCAAGCGGTGGGCTCTGGAGAGCCAGGTCAGGCAGGAGTCGCTGCGCGATCTCGTCGACCAGCTCTGCGCTGCGGGCATGCGCATCGGCACCGAGTGGGTGGGGGAGGCCATCGAGGCGGCTGAGGCGCTGCTGGCCGAGGGGACCGAGGCTGCTCGACGGTGTCACCTGCAGGTCCAGGTCCCCGTGCCGGAGTCGCTGCGGCCGGCTGCCCAGCCGCCGGCGAACTCGCCCGCGCCGGCAGATGGAGAGCCCACGCCCAAGGCCTCGCCCACCGACGTCGTCACCGAGGACAGCGACTGGCTGGGACAGAAGGGTGTGGGGTCAGGCAACACTCCCTTCCGCGTCTTGGACGGCAAGATCGTGCAGTGGGAGCCGGACCGTTCGAGCCGCAGGCAGCGGGACGAGTGGGATGAGGACCAAGACGAGCCGGGCAAGTTCAAGACGCTGCTGTCGATGATCGTGCGGGTGTCCTGCCGCGAGTACCTCGAGGTAGAGCACAACCACGACGTCGAGGACACCGAGCTCATGGGTCGATCGACACCGACCAAGCGGCGGGTGAGCGCACCCAAGACCCTGATCGCGGTTCGGCTGCAGTACCCGGACGAGATCACCGGGGAGCTGCTGGAGATCCGCGTCATGGCCGACCAGTGGCGCGACCACTCGTGGCTGGAGTCGCTGCCCGGGCCCCCTGACTACGACCACAAGCGGGCCGGACTGGACCAGCTGCAGCGGGCCATCCTCGCGATCAGCGAGAACGTCGTCGACGAGGTGCTCTACCGGGCCACAGGGTGGAGGGAGAACGCCGACGGCACCCACCGGTTCATCCACCGCAGAGGCGCGATCACCCCCACCGGGCACGAGGACGTCGAAGTCGCCTTCTCCGGGCCCATCGAGCGCTACAACTTCCCCGACCCCATCCGTGAGGCGAAGGCTCTGCGCACGGCCTGGCAGAACGGTTCGGCCACTATGCTGGACCGGCTGCCGGGGCGCGTGGCGGCCCCGCTGCTCGGACAGGTCTTCCGCGCGGTGCTGGGTCACAACCCATGGGTGCTCACCCTGGTCGGACCTCCGGGGTCCTACAAGACCTCGGTGGCCGCCAAGGCGATGCAGCACTTCGGCGAGAAGTGGGAGCACAAGAAGCCGGCGTCCTCCATGTCCGGAAACGGCGACACCTTCAACGCGCTGCGGTTCAAGCTGCACAACGCCAAGGACTGCCTCTACTGGATGGACGACTTCGCACCCACCCGCAGCTGGCTGGAGGCACAGAAGCACCTCGAAGAGACCGCCCGGCTCATCCACAACCAGGAGGAGCGCTCCCGCTCATCGCGAGACGGGCTCTCGGTCAGCGACGGCACCGGGCCCCGCGCCAGCGGCCTGTGCACCTCGGAGGTCATGCCCCGTCCCGGGTCCGGCGCCGAGCGGATGCTGGTCGTCCCCCTGGCCCGGGAGGACGTCGACACCGCGCTGTTGTTCCCCCTGGACGAGGCACTCTCTCGCCACCAGCGGGCACTGGTGATGGCCTCCTACATCTCCTGGCTCTCTGGTGACCTGATGGGCAAGCGCGCCCACTACATGGAGATCGCCGACGCCTACGCCGATGCATTGGTCGAGCGCGCGGGGGAGAGCGTGCGTCAGGCCGCCGCCATCTCCCACACCTGGGTCGGTTGGGTCGCCATGACCGACTTCCTGTTCGAGGTGGGAGCGATCACCGCCGAGGAGCGCGTGCGGACCCTGCGCCGGGTTGACGAGGCACTGCACGAGGCAGGACGAGCGGCGGTCAACCCCGACATGCCCCGCACCACCGGTGCCCGGGCACGAGAGCTGCTCGCCTACGCGCTGCGTCAGGGCATCGCCTACGTCGACGACGTCCGTACCGGAGAGTGCCCGCCATGGCCGCTGGCCGGGCGCCTGGGGTGGCGGCGCACCGTCACCGAGACCGACATGATGGGCTCGCCGAGCAAGTACCGCTTGGAGCGCAACGGGATCCGGCTGGGCTACGTCATGCACGACCCCGGACCCAAGGACCGCGGTCGGGTGCTGATGTGCGAGTCCACCCAGCTCGAGGCCGTCCTCAAGGCCGCTTCGGCGACCCAGGCCGAAAAACTCGAGATCGACCGCAACACCGCGTGCCGCGCCCTGCACGACGAGCATGTCCTGATCCCCGACACCTCCGAGGGGCGCACCCGTCACACGGTCAAGTGCCGCATCCACGCCGAGGAGCGGGACGCCCGCATGGTCACGCTCTACCTCGATCGCGTCATCGACGACGAGGACGATGCGGTGGGTGATGACCCAGAGGACGGCGGAGACTTCCCCGGCGGCGACGACCCCCACAGCGGACCCGGGAACCACCACCCCGACTGCAGTGGAACGGCACCGGACACCTACGGCGAGGACCCGGTCCTGGAGATCCCCGGGCTGAACACTCCGGACCCACACGCAGTGGACACCGCGCACACGATGACCGAGTCTGGGACCGGCGCCGGCACCGACCACAGCGGCGACCATGACGGGACTGACCATCCCAGCGAGGAGACCCCCATGGACGAGCCCGAGTTCACCGCGCGACCGCACACCGACCTCGACGGAGTCGTGGGCTGGACCGAGCCGCGGAGCAGCGGCGACGTGGCCCCGTGCGTGGTCTGCGGAGTGCGCAGTGGCGTGGTCATCTCCGGAGCCCGCGTGCACACGGTGTGCTGGGAAGGCAGCACCGCCACCGACCGCGCAGCCCAGACCCCGGTCGGCCACCCATGGATGCGCGGCCAGCAGCCCGAGACCGAGGTCGCGGCCACCACCCAACCGGAAGCGCCGGCACCAGATCCGGTGCCGGCCAAGGGGCGCACCAGCCCCGCCAAGGCTGCTGCGACGGAGACCAAGTTCCGGGCCGCGGCCGCCGTCGTCGACGTCGACGGGATCTGGCTCAGCAACGGCGAGTTCGTCGAGATGCCTGGAGACGGACCTCAGCACGCCGGCGACCTGGTCCGGCTGGCTCAATGGCTGTCTCTGGGAACCGCGGTCACCAAGTACCTCGACGCCGCGGCGCAGGTGTGGGTTGGCGACGACTTGGCTCGTCGCCTGGGCATCGACGTCGAGGCGATCGCCAAGGCCGCCGAGCAGGACAAGGACAAGGTCGCCCGGGAGAGCAGCGCGACCAGCGTGGCCGTCACCGCAGCGCAGGAGGCCGGCTACAGCTTCGGCGGGAAGGGCGATGACGCACTGGGCCGCTGGACCAGGATCTGGAAGGGCACGGAGAAGTCCGTCTGGGTCGTGCTGCTGGCCGCGATGAGCCGAGACGACGCCAACGTCGCGTTGATGCGTGACCAGCCCGACCACGCCACCCTGGCCCGGCGGATCGGGCTGCTCGCCGATGCCCTCGGACACCCCTATCAGCTGTCCGGGTCCACCACCGGTCTTGACCTGATGACCACTCTGCGGCATCGCGACCGCGACCGGTTCTTCCCCGTCCTGGAGCCCTGCCCGCCAGCGCAGGTGAGCAACGTGGAGGCCGACATCTCCTGGTGCCGGCAGCCCACCGGCGAGGAGCTGGCTCACAAGTGGATCCACGCCTACGACCGGTCCGGGTCCTACCTGGCCGGCGTCAGCGGCCTGGAGCTCGGTGTCGGCGCACCGGTCCACCACCCTGACGGCACCGCCTTCGTGCCCAGGATGCCGGGTTACTGGCGGATCGAGATCCCCGACACCGGCGACTGGCGCATGCCCCACCCGCTGGACCCGCGCGGGTTGCACGCCGGCAAGGTGCGCTGGGCGACCACCCCGGCCTTGGAGTTCGCGGCCGAGCAGGGCTATGAGCCCGAGATCCTCGAGGCCTACACGTGGGTCGAGCGGGCCCGCGTCCTCGACCCCTGGTACGAGCGGATCCGCGACGCCCGGACTCGGCTCGACGTCGACGACATCGACAGCCAGATCGCGCGCGACCAGCTCAAGCAGATCTACGCGCCCACCATCGGGATGCTCGGATCCAGCACCCACATGGCCGGCCGCGTCGGGTACGCGCCCGAGCGCCGGCACATGATCATCGCCAAGGCGCGCACCAACATCCTGCGCCGGATCGCCACCATCGGGACGGCTACCGGGCGATACCCGGTCGCCGTCGTCGCCGACACCGTCCTCTACACCTCCCCAGACCCCGACCCCGTCGCCTCGTGGCCCGGAGGGGAGCAGTGGATGGGTCGCGAGCTCGGCCGCTACAAGGTCGAGGGCAGCGCGCCGCTGAAGGAGCACCTGGAGTTCCTGACCGGAGGCACCTACAAGGGCAAGGACGCCATCGTCGAGCGGGTTGCGGGGGCTGAGTGATGAGCGACCTGCGCGGCAAGCTCTTCACGGCCCTCACCGGCCGGGATGCCGATGTCTCGGGGCAGGCCGGAGGCGATCTGCGCGGCATGCTCATGGCCGTCGGCGGTGCCTCCCGGCGCACCAAGTCCGGGATCGACCTGACCAAGGCGGCCAAGAGCTTGGGGGTCTCACGGCGCACCGTCGAGCGCTGGGTCAAGACCGAGCAGACCGGTGCCGGGCAGCGGCCCTCGGCGCAGCACGCCAAGTCGCTGGCCACCAAGGCACGTCAGGCCGCGACCACCAAGGCCGGGCGCCGGGCCGCCCTGGCCGGATCCAGCATGCGCCAGGCGATCGCCAGCCGCGGGGCACGACTGTCCATCACCGGCCTGCAGGGACCTCACGCCGCCGGGCGGGACTACATGCGCAACCGGACCACCCAGCTCGAGCTAGACCCCGCCGACGCCGAGGCGATGATGGACGCCTGGGAGAACGGTGGGGAGAAGGGCTTCATGACCTGGGCAACCGGCCACTGGGGCAACGAGTACCTCGATGACTGGAAGTTCGACGCCGTCGACGCCATCGACATCGAGCGGCCCTACGGTGGTGGATGGCGATGACCGGCGGCGGGGCCCGCAACCGGAAGGCCGCCTGATGGCTCCCTTGTGGACCCGGGCCCGGCTGGAACGGGTCATGTGCCTACGGTTCGGGTTCGGCCACGACACGGCCTCACCTGACACCGCGGCCGCGGCCGCAGCGATGGGAGTCACCCGGCGCACCGTCCAGCGATGGCTGCACGCCGATCACGGCCGGTCGGTGGCGCACATCCCGCCCAAGCGCCGCCAGCAGCTGATCGAGCTGCTGCGGCCGGCGGCCGAGACCCTGGCTCGCGAGGAACAGCAGGCTCGGTACGCCCGCAAGGCGATCGACGGGCTGCGGCTGCCGCGCAAGATGGGGATCAAGCCGGCGTGGGAGAAGCAACGATGGCTCGAACCGCACCGGGTCGCCGTCCTGGAGATCCCCGTCCGGCATCTGAAGATCCGCCAGCTGGCGATCGCCCGTGACGAACCCTCCCGCGTGGCGGAGCTGACCCGACGCGGCAAGGTCCTCGACGAGGCGACGGTCCCGACCCGTTTTCACGCCACGGTGCTGGTCCACCAGGTCTTGACCGAGATGGCCCCGTGGCGGTTCCAGGCCGGCGGGGACCAGGTCACCCAGGGCTTCACCCAAGCCTGGATGGTCGAGCCCTCGACACCGAAGACCCATCTGAGCACCGCCGCACTGTTCCTGATCCGAGAGGGCCGACGATGAGCACCGAGGAGAAGACCACGCGCCTGCTGGCCCAGCTGGAGGAGGGCATCCGGCTGGCGCCCGAACGGCAGTGCCCCTGCGGGCACCGGGCACGAGAGCACCGCGACGGCGGCTGCCCGTGCCAGGACTGCGACCTGCGCGCGTTCGAGGTCGAGCAAGGCTGTGTCACCTACCGGGACACCGATACCCGCGTCTCCCTCCAGGAGCATCTGGACGGCATCCGGTCCGGCGCACGGTCGCCGGTGCCGTTCGATCTCTGACCTTCGGGCTGTCACGGGCTCGGCCCAGAGCGCACCTTCCATCACCAAGCAGCCCGTCAGTCCACGAGGAAGAGGAGCCAGCCGATGCCGAGGAAGGGCCACCCCGACTACACGGTCGACCCCGACCGCGGCTCGAGCGCGTCACCGACCAAGAACGCCCGGCTGGTCGACCTCGACGAGCACCAGGATCGTGCGGCCAGCAGGTCCGGGCTGCGCGACCTGGACGCCATGACCGAGGGCATGAGCGGACTGACCCGGATGCAGAAGGACCGCGAACGGCTCTTCCCGCGCGGGACCAGCGCCGACCTCGGCGACCCGCGTATGCGCCGGCACCTGCCCACCGAAGGACAGGAGCGGGCACCGATCTCCTCCCGCCAACGCAACGAGCGCAGCAAGGACCGCCGCGACACCCAGGCCACGATGCCCCTGACCCAGCTGCGTGCCCAGAAGGACCTGGTCACCCGCCCCGAGCGGTGGCGTGACCTCAACGACCAGCTGTCGGCCAACACCGGCGACATCCAGGCGCTCAGCGAGAAGGACCAGGAGCAGGTTCGGCGCGTCGACCGCGCCATCCAGTCCTACGAGCGTCACAACGACCGCGGCCACGTCCTCTACAGCAACGTGCGGATGCCCTACTACATCAACCACCAGAACCTGCCCGGGTTCCTGCGCAACAACTTCGCCGCCGGCGACCGGGTCGCCTTCGACCGGTTCACCCACGCCACCCACCAGATGCACGAGACCGCCGGCTACGTCCACGACCCCGACGGGCGGGTGGCCGTCTTCGAGCTGCAGACCCGACGCGGCGCCTACCTGGGCCAGTCCGACAAGAAGGACAACACCCAGCACCTGCTGCCGAGGGGGTTGGAGTTCGAGGTCGTGGGCGTCCAGGAGGCCTCCTACCGTTCGCCCGACGGGACCACCGGCACCCGAATGGTCGTGCAGCTGCGCGACGTCACCCCTGAGCCCTGACCCACCCCCCAAGGAGACAGACATGAGCGACACCCAGCACAACGACACCCAGTCGGCGGCCGAGCGCGCCGAGCGGGAAGAGATGTTCGGGTTCCACCCCGAGATCCTCGGCGAGGCCGGCGAGCTGCCCCGCAAGGTCGACGGTCGGGACTACGAGGCTCCCAACACCCAGTCTCACTGAAACCCGAGACGGCCATGCCCAGACGTCCCAACGGGGCCGACCTGCTGTCGCAATGGACCCACTCCCACCCTCGCCGCACCGTATGCCCGGGCTGCGAGAAGGACTGCTGCCGCACCGGGCTGCCCCGCCTCGTCTATACCTTCGAGACCTGCCAGTGCCCGAGCTCGCCTTACCCGCACCTGATGGAGCAGATCTGGCACCGGGCGTGCTTGGCAGCCACGGAGGCGCGCTCGTCGTGACCCTCTGGACCATCCTCGTGGGCGCGCTGGCCGGTGCTCTGGCCGGCGCCGCCCTGTGGCGCTGGCTGCGCACCGGGATCTACCGCATCGACGAAGACGAGCCCCGTCTGAGACTGGACCGCTCCTGGGCCGTGGTCCCTTCCGCGGCCGTCGGCGGTGCTCTCGCCGGGGTGCTGGCTGATCCATGGCTGGCAATCGCCGCGTGGATCTACCTGGTTGGCGCGGTGAGCTTGATCTGGATCGACCTGGACGTGCACCGGGTCCCGGACCGGGTGCTGCGCTGGTGGGCGCCGGCGCTCCTCGCCGCGGTACTCCTGGGCGCTGCTGCCGGGGCCGGCGGGTGGCATGTCCTCGTGACCGCGGTGCTGGCTGGGCTCGCCATGGCGGTGCTGTTCTTCGTCCTGGCCGTGGTCGGGTCGATGGGCTTGGGCGACGTCAAGCTCGCCGCGGTCACCGGGCTGATGCTCGGCGCCCTTGGATGGTCGGCAGTGACCACGGGTGTGCTCGCCGGGTTCGCGGCCGGCGCGGCCGCCGCCGTTTGGCTGCTGATCCGCGGCGCCAGCCGCACCAGCCATCTGGCCTTCGGGCCGGCGATCATCGTCGGCGCGGCCGTGGCGATCGCCCGCGCCGGTATCACCGGCTGAGGCAGTCACCAGGTCGGGGCTCCCGACACCTTCCTGCAGGTATGAAGCCTCGACTGCTGCTGGCCCTCTGCGCGATCGTGCTGGTCCTGACCGGGCAGGGATACAGCTCCGGGCTGGAGCTGCCCTCCAGCTGGCCGTGGGACCAGACACACGTCGACGAGCACGACGCCACCCTCACCGTGGTGCGGCAGCGAACGGCCGTGCCCGGCTACGACCGGTCCTGCAAGGCAGGACATGCCTGCGTGTTCGGGCCGGCCTGGACCGACGATGTCGACGTCCGGGACGGGCGCAATGGGTGCGACCAACGCTCCGATGTTCTGCGGGAGAGCCTCGAGCAGATCCAGCTCAAGCCGGGCACCAACGGGTGCATCGTGGCCCGCGGGATCCTGCACGACCCCTACACCGACCAGACGGTGACCTACGAGCGCAGTGGAAACACCGAGGTCGTCGCCGACCACGTGATCCCGCTCGCCGCGGCGTGGGACCTGGGCGCCGCCCAGTGGAGTCCGCGCAAGCGGCAGAACTTCGCCAACGACCCACGGAACTTGATCATCACCACCAGCGGCGCCAACCTGTCCAAGGGAGACAAGACCCCGGGGGAGTGGATGCCCGAGCATGGGCGGTGCCGTTACGCCCAGGCCTACCTCGAGGTGGCACGCGCCTACGGGGTGGCCCTGACCCGGGCCGACCACCGCGCCCTGACCGCAGCGACCGGTCGCTGCTAGGGCCCCAGGTGTCGGTACCGCTTGTGCACCCCGGCGGTACTGCGCGACTGCCCGTCGTGCTCGACCAGCACGGTGGTGATCGTGCGCCAGGACAATCCGTGCGTCAGCGCCTCAGAGATCACCGACTCCACGTCCTCGCCGCGCGCTAACGCCTGCTCAGCCTGAGCCACGGCCTGGTTCCACGCCACGCGCGGATGGGCGGCCAGCCATCGCTCGACCTCCTCGACGTCGAAGGCGGCAGGAGCTGTGCGCGACGACGCCGGCAGGGGTGCCGGCATCCCCACGGTCAGCCGGGGCTTGGTCAAGGTCGACTCGGTCCGCCGGCCCTGGGCGCGAGCCGCGCGCAGAGCTGAAGGTGATGGCCGTTCGCCAAGGACCTGCTCGATCCGGGCAGCGAGCTCCTCATAGCCGTAGGTGGCACGTCGGGGTTCGCTCACGGCTGGAGTCTACGGACCCGACACGCCCAAACCCCCTGAGGTTGACGGGTCGCAGCAAGTGCGAGAGGGTGGACCCAATCGCTCCCACCAAGGGCGAGGCACAACCGGACTGACCAGCCGGAGAGAGAGGGACACCTCATGACCATCACCACCCACCAGCGCAGCATCACCACCTACACTGAACTCACTGCGAGCATGCAGACTGACCCGGAGGCTCGTCACCACGGTGGCGCGGCCTCCGTGTCGTCTTCACCGCAGGCATTCCCCGTCGAGGCCGCCCGATGCGCGACCTTCCCCGCCCCGATGGAGTGGGTGCCGGACCGGGAACGGCGCGTCGTCCCCGACATGATGGCCGCCCTGTGCCGGCGGTGCCCGGGCCGCCAGAGCTGCCTGCTGTGGGCTCTGGCCGGGCAGGAGCAGGGCTACTGGGCCGGGACCACGACCAACGACCGCGCGATCATGCGACAGCTCGACCAGGACGACGTCGACACCGCCGACTGGCTTCAGGACCTCGCCCGCCGCGAGCTCACCGACGGCGCGCTGCACCCGCTCGGCGAGGGCAGCTACTTCTGGTACCGCCGGCGCGGGTGCCGCTGCGGGGAGTGCAAGACCGCCAACGCGCAGGCACGAGCTCAGGAGCGCGCCAAGGCCAAGAGGCAGGCCGCGTGACGACCACCCTGCGGGTAGGCGAGACTCAGAACAGTCCTCTACCCGACCCAGAGAAGAGCTGGCACAACACGATGGCGCTCATCGACAGCCCGTGGAGCCGTCTGCGCAAGCCGCCGACCATCCCGACCGGCTTCACCGCCCAGGCACTCAACGACCTCGACGACCTCTCCTTCGCCGAGCTGATCCAGGCGCAGCTGGTGCCACGCGACCAGGACGTCCAGGGGCGACGGCTGTGGGACAGGTTCTGGAAGGTCCTGCGCGAGGACGACCAGCTCGCCGACCGCACCTACAACGTGCTCGAGCAGTTCCTCGACACCACCGAGGACGCGCTGGAGACCGGAGATCTCGACGAGGCCGGGACCAAGCGCGCCGAGAAGTTCAAGCAGCAGTGCGAGATGAGCTGGAAGCGGATCGACCGTGGCCGCGACCGCGACGGCGCCTTGGGATGGGCCGGCGAGCACGCAACCGCGCACCCGCCGCACTCCCGGCGGGTCATCGCCGCGCTGATCGGCGCGATCGCACGGCACCGCGCCGAAGTTCTGCGCGAGTTCGGCAAGCCCAACGCTGCCGACGCCGAGCTGTGGGACGTCATGGCCCACCTCGGTCTGGACCCCCGCGACTACGAGACGCGGTGAGGTTAGAGCAGCTGCAGCGGAAGTCGATCCCGACTGGCCAAGACCTGCGGGTGCGTCTGGCTCGCCTCGAGGGGCCAAGACCTGGCGACCCCAGTCAGGGCCCCTTCGTCGCCGCCGAGCAAGGCTTCCGGATCTTCTACGGCCTCGGCGGGCATCGCGAGAAGAATGCGAGTGAGGACATGCTGGCGCAACTGAACGGACCGAGTCATGTCCAGCAGTGATCCCGCACGCTGACTCTCAGGCCATCCTCCAAGATCAACCTGAGACGGGACGTAAGGTCATGGGCAGAATCCACCCACCACACCGGGAGTTCACCACCCCATGGCCAACGACCTCAACAACCTGCTGGACCGCGTAGAGCGGGTTGATAGGTCCCTCGCGGCCGAGCTGCGCGCCCAGATCAGCACTCTCGCCCGCCGGCGCGAGTTCGGCCTCAACTTCGAGAAGCACAAACCGGAGACCGTCGAGCTGTACGGCCGCACGGTCAGGGCCGGCGACAAGGTCCGGATACTCAACCCCCGCGGCCAGCACGGGCCCCGGAAAGACCCCCGGACTTGGCGAGTGCAGACCATCACCAAGACCAGGTCGGGGCAGCACCAGGCGGAACTGCTGGACCTCAACGGCAACGCCGAGCAGAGCGCGCCGCTGGACGAGCTCGTGGTCATCGCCGACTTCCGAGACCCGATCTACCCAGGCCTGCGCCACACCGGAGCCGTGCGACGGGGCGGAGACAAGCCGCATCACGTGGTAATCAACGCCGAGAACTTCCACGCGCTCGAGGCAATGCTCTTCAGCCACCAAGGGAGGGTGTCGGCCGTCTTCCTTGACCCCCCGTACAACTCGGGGGCACGGGACTGGAAGTACAGCAACGACTACGTCGATGCAGAAGACGGCTACCGACACTCAAAGTGGCTTGCTTTCATGGAGCGCCGCCTCAAACTGGCTCGCAAGCTGCTGAATCCGACCGACTCCGTCCTCATCATCAGCATCGACGAACGCGAGTATCTACGACTGGGGCTCCTGTTGGAGCAACTCTTCCCCGAGGCTCGGCTACAGATGGTCTCGGTGGCCATCAACCCGGCTGCGATCGCACGAGGGTCCGAGTTCAGGCGCGCTGACGAGTACTACTTTTTCGTCATGCTGGGACGGTCGGCTCCTCTACCTGTCCCGCTGGCCAGCGACTGGGTCACCACCAAAGGTCGCACACATCGAGGAGAGATCCGCTGGGACCTTCTTCGCCGATCAGCTGCTTCGGCGGCCAGAAGCGACCGGCCGGGCATGTTCTTCCCAATCTTCCTGAACCGAGATACAAGGACGATCCACTCGATTGGCGACGCCATCGACCTGGGCACTGACCGATCAACGGTCGTCCCGCCCAACGGCACGATCGCGGTGTGGCCGATACGAAGGAACGGGTCCGAAGGCCGGTGGAGGCTGGGCCCATCCTCCACTCGGGAGGCTCTTGCCAGCGGCTTCGTGAAGGTCGGAGCGGTCAAGGGCGAAAACACCCCGATCTACTACCTGACGTTGGGAGAGCAGCGGAAGATCCGCGACGGCATCTACACCGTCACCGGCCGCGACACGGACGGGTCAGTGATGACTTCCACCCTGGACTCGGACGAGCGTCGAGTCATCCCGAGCACCCAATGGCGGGTTGCCAGTCATGACTCGACGCAGTACGGCTCACGGATGCTGACGCGATTCATCCCTGACCGGCGGTTCCCTTTCCCAAAGAGTCTGTACGCCGTTGAAGACGCCCTGAGGTTCTTCCTCGCCGACAAGCCCGACGCCGTCGTCGTCGACTTCTTCGCCGGCTCTGGCACCACGGCACACGCCGTCATGCGCCTCAACCGTCAGGACGGCGGCCGGCGCCAAAGCATCCTGGTGACCAACAACGAGGTCTCAGCCACGGAAGAGGTGTCACTTCGCCGCAAGGGCCACCGTCCGGGAGACGTCGAGTGGGAAGCGCTCGGGATCTGCGACTACATCACTAAGCCCCGCATCGAGGCGGCCATCACCGGACTAACGCCAACCGGTGAACCTATCCGGGGGGAGTACCAGTTCACCGATCCCTTCCCCATGGCCGATGGCTTCGAGGAGAACGTCGAGTTCTTCACCCTGACCTACGAGGATCCACGGGTCGTGGGTGCCGACATGGCGTTCGAGGCGATCGCCCCGTTGCTGTGGATGCGCGCCGGTGCCCGCGGATCTCGGATCACCGTCCCTACAGACACCTACGCGCTGGCAGACACCTACGGGGTGCTCTTCTCGAGCGACACCGCCGGCGACTTCGCTGACGCCGTCGACCAGGCTGCGGACCTCCAGGTGGTGTTCATCGTGACCGACGACGAGAAGCAGTTTCAACGGGTCTCCGCCTTGCTGCCGGCTCGGGTTGAGACGGTGCGGCTGTATGAGTCGTACCTGCGGACCTTCGAGATCAACACCGGTAAGGAGTAGTGGGTGCGCTACCAGCTGAAGGACTACCAGGACGACGCGGCCCGGTCCGTCTTGGACCGGCTCGAGCAGTGCCGTGAGGACTACCACCGGCGCGGGGAGCGGTTCTCCTTCGCGCTCTCGGCGACCACGGGTGCCGGCAAGACCGTGATTGCCGCGACCGTGATCGAGGCACTGATCCATGGCTCCACCGAGTTCGATGTCGAGGCCGACCCAGGTGCTGTGGTGCTGTGGATCAGTAAGGACCCGGCACTCAACGAGCAGACCCGGCACCGGATCATCGAAGCCGCCGACCGGGTTCCAGTCGGGGACCTGGTCCTGCTGGACAAGGACTTCGCCGGCGAGAAGTTGGAGAAGGGCACCGTCTACTTCATCAACCCGGCCAAGCTGGCCAGCAGCAGCCTGTTCGTGCGCAAGACCAACGCCCGCCAGTTCACGTTCTGGGAGATCCTCGACAACACCATCCGGGACGACCAGCTGACCCTCTACGTGATCCTCGACGAGGCACACGAGGGGATGAAGGCGGTCCGGCGGGATGAGGCCGAGGAACGCCAGACGATCGTGCAGAAGATCATCAACGGCAACGGGACCAACCTGCCCGTGCCGATCGTCTGGGGGATCTCGGCCACCCCGGAGCGGTTCACCACGGCGATGGCCAGCGCCACCGAGCGAACCGCGAAATCGAACGTGGTGATCGACCCCGTCCGGGTGCAGGCCTCGGGGCTGCTGAAGAACACCCTGGTGCTCGACATCCCGGACGAGAAGGGTGACTTCGAGACCTCGATGCTGCGCGACGGGACGATCGAGTTCGTCGCTCAGAGCGCCCGCTGGGCCGACTACTGCGCCACTGAAGGCGAGAACGTGGTCACCCCGCTGCTGGTGGTGCAGATGCCCAACAAGGAGACCGGAGCCGCCGGCGAGAAGGCTGAGGACCGGCTCATCGCCACCAGCCTCAACGTCATCCGTGGCGCCTTCCCGGAGTTCACCGACGACTGCGTCGCCCACGTCCTGGGCGACCGCGGGGATCTGGAGATTAACGGCATACCGATCCCGAAGGTCAAGCCGCAGGACATCCAGAATGATCCGACGGTGCGGGTGCTGCTGGCCAAGGACGCCGTCTCCACCGGATGGGACTGCCCTCGAGCAGAGGTCCTGGTCTCGTTGCGGCCGGCGCGGGACAAGACCTACATCACCCAGTTGCTCGGCCGGATGGTGCGAACCCCGCTGGCGCGGTCGACCAACGACGACCGTCTCAACTCGGCCTCGTGCTTCCTGCCGCACTTCGACCGGCCCACCGCCAAGGCGGTCTCCGAGGAGATCATGGGCATCGCCAAGTCTCGAGGTGGCGAGCCGCCGCTGCCGCCGGGGCCAAAGGTGATCTTCCAGCCGGTCGACCTGGCCTGGAACGAGCAGGTCCCCGAGGAGGTCCGCGACCTGCTTGAGAGCCTGCCCTCGCTGCCCAAGCCGGCGGCCTCGCCGAAACCGGTCAAGCGGGCGATCGACGCAGCCACCGCGATGGCTGTCGACGGGTTCGTGGACAAGCCCAACGAACAGCTGATGAGCTCGCTGTTCGGGGTGCTCGACGGGGCCGCTGCCCAGTACGCACACGACGTCGAGCAGATCTCGGCCGCGATCATGGAGGCCGAGGTGCGCAGGTTCACCACGCGGCATGGGGACAGTGCCACGCAGACCAGCCAGATGGTGCGCGAGGCCGACGAGAACACGGTGAAGGAGGCGCTGGGCTCCACCCGGCGGGTTCTCGGTGCAGCGGTGGTCACCGGCTACCTCAAGCGGCTCTACCAGCAGGCGCTGACCGCCGACGGGATCACTGCTGACCTAGTCAGCGTCGACGCCCAGGTCGCAGCGCTGTCCCGGATCGAACGCAACGGCGAGGCCGTGGTGGTCAAGGCGCTTCAGGACACCGCCGAGACGCAGACCCGGGCGTGGTTGGAGAAGTACCACGGGCAGATCAAGCTTCTGGGTGATGCCCGTCAAGCGGTCTACGACGACATCCGGGGCCAAGCCCGCGAACCGGAGCTCACTCCCACCGAGTTGCGGACCTACCAACGTGTCGAGGGAGGGACCGCCGAGGGGGAGAAGCTGCCCCGTTACCCCAAGCACGTCCTGGCCGACGGCGACGGGCAGTGGCCGTTGGACCCCAAGTTCACCAGCTGGGAGAAGGACGTCCTCGCCCAAGAGCTCGACCGGTCCTCGGTCGTGGCCTGGTACCGCAACCCCTCCGACGCCGGCAAACACTCCATCCGGGTCCCCTACCGCAAGGACGGGCTCTGGAAGTCGCTGCAGCCGGACTTCATCTTCTTCGACACCAACGCCGGCGGGCAGATCGTCCCCTCAATCGTCGATCCCCACAGCGGCAGCTTCACCGGAGCGCTGGAGCGCCTCGAGGGGTTGGCCCGGTACGCCGAGGAGCACGGTGCGGTCTACGCCAGGATCGACGCGATCGACGAGGGGCGAGACAAGACCCTGCGTTCGTTGGATCTGAAGGACCCCGCGGTCCGGGCGGCGATCCTGGCGGCCGAGAAGGACGGCAAGTCGGCGGCCGACCTCTTCAACGGTCCGCAGTCCCGCGCCTACTGACCTGATCTCGCGTGCATGAGGGGGTCACAGAGACCCCGCTGGTGAACCTTCCCCAGGTGACCGTCGCAAACCACTGACCGTGCGAGGCCACCATGGATGTGCTCACCGCTGCGTGGGTCGGGGCAGGGTCCCCAACCCCTTACGCGACCTCGTTGACCGGAGACTGCTCCCACTGCGGATCCCGCGACCAGCTGGTCGCGGTGCGAGCTGTGGTGTCCAAGCAGTTCACCGGATTCGATGGATGGGCTAACCCCTCGGGTCGAGGCGTTTGCCCGGGGTGCGCCTGGGGGTACGCCACAGCCGAGCTGCGTGCTGGTGCACACCTGGTCACCAGAGAGCCGGCAAGCCTGGCCCCTCTCGACCGCGCCGGCGTCGCCGCCCTGTTGCGGTCGGGACCGCTCGGCGCCGACAGCGCTCTGGTGGTCCCGCTTCGGCCAGGACGCAAGCATCTGTTGCCGATGGCCACCTGGGGCAGGGTCGCGGTGGAGGACGTCGACTTGGGATGGAACCACCAGGAGGTGGGCCGGCTACGTCAGATCGACCGGCTGCGGGCCCTGGGGTTCGGGTCGCGCATGCTCACCGCCGCTGCGCCGCCCTTCCAAGTCATGAGGACGCTGACCCCAGAGCAGTTCCCCCAGGTGCTGGACGCCTGGAGCCAGCTGGAGCCGTGGCGTCAGCCCGGGAACCCCTGGATGGCACTTGCTGTGCACGTCACCACCCCCACCACGAAGGAGAGCCGACGATGATGAACACCCCCTTCCGCAGCGTCACCGCCGCGGGGAACCCGCTCACGCACCTGGTGGTGACCAGCCCAGCCCTGCGCGGGACACGACCCGATGAGCTGCCGGCGACCACCCTGTGCGGCCGCGCGGCGCTGGAGGAGATCGGGGACCACCCAGCCGAGGTGCAGTGCCCCCGATGCCTCGATCGGGCGCCGGCGTTCATGGCCCTGCCGACCTACGCGGTGGCGCTGTGAAGCAGGACGTGACCCCGACGACGAGGTGGCTGGCGACCACCGCTGACTTCATGCCGGCCCTCGACGGGCCCGCCGGTGTCGCCGAGCGGCTGTTGCTGCTGGTGCACTACGGCATCGACTGGTCTGGAGGGTGGGTCTCGCGCTACCGGTCGACGTACTGGGAGAGCCTGCTGCCCGATCGGGTGATCTGCGCGACCTACCGGTCAGCCAACCTGCGCCGGTGGTGGCGCGACGTCGCCGACGACCTGGGGTCGCAGCCCCGCACCGCCGCAGAGCGTGCCGAGCTCGAGCAGCTGCTGCGCGCCGAGTCACTCCCGGTGCTGGAGGTGCTCCGTTTCGAGACCGAGGCACTGCTGCTGCGGACCAGGATCGTCGCCGACACCGTGCGCCAGAGCCGCGCCGCTCGGACCGAGGCGGTGGCCTGATGCGCACCACCCAGTGGGAAGGCACCCTGACCGCACTGTCCTCGATCGCCCACGGCGGTGAGACCCGCGGCACCATCACCCTGCTTCGCCGCGAGCTGGTCTGCTCTTCCAGCGGTGAGCTCGTCCACGTCCCGATCGTCTCCGGCAACACCCTGCGCGGCCGGCTACGCCGACTGGGGGAGGAGCTGCTCCGCGACGCCGTCGGCTACGAAGGTCTCCTGCACCCTGCAGCAGCTCACGCGCTCAGGGGCGGTGGGTCGCTGGCCAAGACCGGTCACGAACCGCTGTCCGGGAACCGACTCCAGCAACTGCGCGACCTGGTCCCGCAGATCGGGGTGTTCGGCGCCGCCGGGGGAGGGACGATCATCAACGGTGCCCTCGATGTCGGCAAGGTCGTCCCTCACCTGAGCGAGACCAGCCACATCACCGGCGTCACCACCACCCGCTCTGCCTTCACCGGCACCCAGCTCGAGGCCTACACCCGTCAGGACGACGGCGACGGCCACGACTTCGCCGGCGTCATCACCCCGGTCGACGCCGGAGCCGAGCTCCTCTTCGACGACACCGGGCGACCTGAACCAGTGCTGCGCGGAGGCAACCAGATGCTCTTCCACATCGAGACCTTCCCGGCTGGCACCACCTTCAGCACCTGGCTGCGGCTGCGCCGACCCAGCCCTCTGGAGATGGCCTTCTTCCTCGAGGTGCTCGACACCTTCCACAGCGACGGGCGGCTCGGGGGTCGGGTCGGGATCGGCCATGGTCAGGTGAGGGCCGACCTCACCGTCGACGTGCCGCCCACCACCGAGGAGCTCCCGGACTGGCGCGCTGTGCTCGACCAGAACCGTAGCGAGATCCTCACCGCACTCCAGGGGCTGGCGTGAAGCCGCTCCAGGTGCGGGCTCATCTGGCGTTCGGGATCGCCCAGGCAGCGCCGTGGGGCATCGCGCTGGACGGACTGCTCGCCTCGGAGCTGTGGGCGCGTCAGAAGGCCTCTTGCCGCGAGCAGGGCCAGGAGTACGTGCGCGCGATGGAGCGCGACGACCCACCGGATCTCGATCTCCCGTTGGCGCGGTGCACCCCGACCGATGGCCCATGGCACTGGGCCGCGACCTGCGCCCTGCCCGACCAGGACTCCGGCCGGGTCGATGTCCACACCTGGACCGGACGGGTGGATGCCCGGGCGCTGGAGCAGGTCTCCACGGGACTGCCGAAGACGGTCTCTGACCGACAGGGACGGTTCCGGGCCCGCAGGATGCCGCTGTTGGTCACACCGTGCGCCTCGGTGACCTGGCACGCCGTCGGAGACCCGACCGCGATCCGTGAGCTGCTGGAGCCGGTCGTCAGCATCGGCAAGAAGCGTTCCACCGGTGAAGGCCACGTCCTGTGTTGGGAGGTGCAGCTCGCCGAGGACCTCGACGAGTTCACCGCCGGCCATCTGCACCCCGACGGGACCCTGGGCAGGCCATGCCCACAGACCTGTCGAGACCGGGCCGGTGCCGAGGTTGTCGACGGAGGCCTCGGCCGAGCCGGGATCCGACCGCCCTACATGCATCCCGCCCGACAGCACCAGCTCGCGCTCCCGGCACTGCTGAGCTCATGACCGCCGGCCTCGACGTCCGCGCCCTGCAGGGGCTACGCGCCAGCCGCCGCGACCTGGACCTGATCCGGTGCCGGATCCGGGCGCACCTGGACCGGCACGAGGGCTACGTCGCCTTCTCCGGCGGCAAGGACTCCCTGGTCGTGCTCGACCTGGTCCGACAGGTCGCCCCCGAGACACCGGTGGCCTTCTTCGACAGCGGCCTGGAGTTCCCCGAGACCTACGCCTACCTCGAGCAGCTGGCCAATATGTGGTCGCTCAACCTGCACGTCGTCCCCGCCCGGATGACCACGTTGGAGGTCCTGGCCGGCAATGGCGGCTGGGACCACCAGGCACCTGACCGGCCGACACCGAACCTGCACCAGGTCCTCATCGTCGAACCAGCCGCGGCCGCGCACAGGGCGCACGGCCCGGGGGAGCTGTGGGGAGTGCGCGCGGAGGAGTCCCGCGGCCGAGCGGCGGCCTACGCCAACGCTCTTCGCGCCGTGACCTGCCCGTGCACCGATACCTGCACCGGCCAGCAGCGGCGGGCCCGCCATGGGGGGCTGATCAGCCGGGTCGACGGGACCGTCGCCTACGGTCCGGTGTGGGACTGGCACACCGACGAGATCTGGGGGCACATCAGCCGGCACCGGCTCCCGGTCAACCCGGTCTACGACAAGCTGCGCCGGCTCGGTGCACCCGAGCACTTCCTGCGGGTGTCGGGGATGATCGACGGGACCCGACTCGAGGAGGGCCGGATCACCTGGCTGCGCCGGGGCTGGCCGGCCCTGTTCGAGGAGCTCTCCGCGGTCCTGCCCCGGATCCGCGAGTTCGTCTAGGAAAGAGGAGCAGCACGATGGAAACACCTGAGGACGACGTCGTCGACGGCGCGATCGGTGACGTCCAGAGGATGACGGACGAGCTGCTCGCCCGTGCCCGCAGGAGGCATCCCGGGGTTGAGTTCTCCATCGCCATCGACCAGGCGCTCTCACTGCTGCTGCCCAAGACCGCCGACCGGCTCTACCGCACCACCAACGGACGCCTCGGCTACTACGCCGGGCACGTCTACGACGACTGCCTCGTCCAGGAGATGGACCATCCGGCCGAAGCAGCGGACGTCATCACCGTGGTCCCGGTCGACACGGATGACCCGCCCTGCTGGCAGGGCGACCTGCGCACCGGACGCATCACCCCGCTCTGAGTCGATTCGCGCGCCGCCGCAGCCTGGGAACCGAGCCTGGGTCGACGAGAGATCGCATCGAGGAACTGGCGGCAGCGCTACCTCGTCTTCGAGAGTTCCTCTAAGCCGCCCCACCGGGGCGGCAAGCGGTCTCTGAGAGGATGCTAACCGTGGGACGCACACGCCACGGAGGACCTCTCGAGCAGGTCAACTACCCCTTGCTGTTCGCGGGTCAGCTCCTTCGTTTCGACCTTAAGCCCAAGGAACTCCTGGTGGCAGCCGGCGAGCATCGCCCAAGTTTCACCAGGTGGGTACCCCTCATGGACCCCACCGACGGCCACGCTTGGGTCCTCGACTGGCTCAAGAGCGCCCTTGTGCCTATTGAAGACGCTCATTGGTATGAACCAGAGGACAACCGATGGGACCGGGGGCCCGGTGAGGTGCCGATCAAGTTTGCTCACTGGCAGCCCGATGACCGCGTCCGGAATCAACTTCCGGAGCTCATGGCTGTCGTGGAACGCACAGCCTTGCGGCAACGCAGACGCCGACTCGGACGATCCGTCGAACTCACCATCTTTGCCGACACTCTGCGATCAGACGAACCCATCATCCGGACCGTGTGGGCCGCTCCCACCATGTCACTTGCCGATCTCGCGGTCCTGATCAACAGCGTCTTCGGCTACGGCTCCGACCTCGGGGCCTTCGCACTCAACGGCGGGGACCTGATGTACCAGATCCCCGAGGCAGACGAGTACGACGCCCTTTCAAGCCACGACCTCCAGCTCGGCACTTTCCTCACCAAAGAGACACGGTGGTGGTACTACTACGGGCACATCGAACACTCCATTCGCGTCGAGGGCTACCTCAAGGGAATCCGCTACCCAACCTGCGGACTAGCCTCAGGTGAGGGCACGGCGGATGACATTTACGTCCCCGACTTCGACCTCCAGCTCTACCAGAAACACTTGGAGCGAACCCTTGACGCGGGTCTGGACAATGCGCTCGAGGCCTTCTACCTAACCGCACCTCGGGCATCAGCCGAGATCGACACCTGGACCAGGCGCCGAGCAATCCACTACCGCGTCAACCCGGCCTACATCCACCCGCTCGCGGCGCAGTCCAAGGACGGCGTTCACTGCGAGGAATGCCGGCTATGGGGCCATCTCGTTGCTCACCCGATCGACGGACGAGTGACGTGCTCAGAGTGCCCCCATCCCAAGAAGACGCGACGCCCGTCCTACCTCGCCTCAGAGGTAATCATGGCTGCGGTCGACCAGCTCGAGCCGGCCCTGGACCCTCAACTCGGGGATCAGTTGATCAATAGCATCGAGAAGGGGATCGACCTCACCGGCGCCATCGTGGAATCGCAGGGACCACTAGAGGTCGAAGGCTGGTTGGCTAGGACCGTTGGACCGGCTCTGCGCGGGATCGCTGCGTGCACTGCATGCCGCGATGAGGAAGCATGCCTCGACTGCGCCGCGGCGGCCCAGTACCTGCGCCTATCGGCTGAGGGGTCCGCTGACGTCCGTGACGCGCTCCTGATTCTGGCCACCTCGTTCCGAGACCGGCCAGCGAAGAGAAAGCACTGACGGGGTGAGTCGGCCTGCGAAGGGCCCACAGTTGGTTCCAGCAAACCTCGCAGCCCTCCAGCCCCGACCCCACCAACAGGCGGCCATCGAGGCCGCCCTGAACGGGTTCGTGGACCACTCTCGTGGTCAGGTCATCATGGCCTGCGGAACCGGAAAGACCCTCGTTGCACAGAGGATCGCTGAATCACTTGAGGCGACTCGAGTACTCGTCCTCGTCCCATCTCTGGCACTCCTGGCGCAGACAGCGAGGGTGTGGGCTGTCAATGCCCGATCGGAGTACTCCGCGGTTGCTGCATGCTCCGAAGACGTCGAGGGGTTCGATGAAGACCTCCCATCCGTCAACCTCGACGAGTTGACCATCGACGCCACCACGGAGCCAAACGAGCTGCTTCGCTGGACAACTCAAGCGGACAGGATTGTGGTCTTCGGCACCTATCAGTCGTCGCCGACGGTGGCGGAGGCGCACCAACAAGGAATGCCTGCATGGGACCTGATCATCTGCGATGAAGCTCACCGCATGGCTGGCGCGGCCGATGGTGCGTTCGCTACAGGCCTGTCTGACCAGCGGATCCCCGCTCGGCACCGACTGTTCCTGACAGCGACCCCCCGAGTGCACGAGGTCGATCGCCTAGGAGAGCGAGTGCAGACCGCGTCCATGGACGATCCGTCCGTCTTTGGACCGGTGATGCACACCTTGGCACTGAGCGATGCGATCGCCGGAGGCCTACTGTCGGACTACCGGGTACTTGCAGTGGGAGTGACCCGCAGAGAGCTCCTGGGCAAGCTCATGGGCGACCAACCCCCCTCAGCGAGAGAGCTCCGCGAGGCAGCTGTTGCCGTCGCCATCGCTAGGACGGCGACCGACTACGGGGTCAGATCAATGCTCTGCTTCCACAACCGGGTCTCCGACTCGGCTCGCTTCGCGACGACGCTCCCGGCGACGTTGAGTGCCCTCCCTCCGGGCGATCGACCACCAGGGCGTTTGAGCGTGTGTCACGTCGACGGGAGAACGCCGCCCACTGTCCGCGACGAGGCCCTTGACACTCTCAATCACCAGACTAAGGACCAGCTCAGTGTCGTGAGCAACGTGCGGTGCCTTGCAGAGGGCGTCGACATCCCCCTGATCGACTCGATCCTGATCGCACAGCCGCGGACCTCCGTCATCGAGATCACGCAGGCGTTGGGCCGAGCTATCCGGCTCCATCCGGATAGGCCACAGCAGCCAGCGATCGTCTTGTTGCCCTTCTTCATCGCGGATGAGGAAAACCCTGCCGCTGCCTTGAGCGGCTCCGAGTTCCGGCATGTCCATCAAACCTTGTCCGCTCTGCAAGATCAGGACAGTCGAGTGGTAGCGACCATTCGGGAGATGGGCCGCCCGGGAGCGCACCAGTCGTCCGCGCCACTGGAGCGTCTCGTCTCCGTGATCACAATCGGCGACGACGCCGAAGCCGTCTCAAGCGCGATTCGGCTCCGATTGGTCAGTCGCTACATCGAGAGCGTCGACCGAATCTATGAGCGCGTCAGGCGCTACGCCGAAGACGTCGGGACGGCGAAGATCCCGATGAAGGAGCTCGATGACGACGGCCCCTTAGGTACCGCGGTCAGTCGCATCCGAGAACGGCGCAAGCGCGGGGAGCTCACTGAAGAATGGGAGGCCAGATTCGAGACGTTGCCCGGGTGGACCTGGGCCGCGAGAGCACGGGGCGAGAGACATCTTGAGTCGGCGCTGATTCGTCTGGAGGCTTACGCCAAGGACCACGGGACGACTGACATCAGCTCCGAGGTCACGGACGAACACGGGCGGCTCGGCATCCTGGTCATCACTCTGCGCCAGAAGCGCAAGAACGGCCGCATATCTGATGAGTGGGCGGCCAAGTTCGAGGCTCTCCCCGGGTGGACCTGGCGAAAGTACGCGATCGGAGAGACCCAACTGGAGGAGACGATCGCCAGGGTCCGGGCATACGTCGAGACGCACGGAACGGCGGCCGTCCCAACCACCGCTCGCGACCGCGACGGAAACCTTGGGAACACGGTGTCCAATCTCCGTGCACGCCACCGGGCCGGCTCGCTCTCCGAGGAGTGGGCAGGCAGATTCGAGGCGCTGCCCGGGTGGACCTGGCGAACCCACACGGTTGGTGAGGACCATCTCGAGGAGGTATACCTCAAGGTCCTGAAACACGTGGAGACACAAGGGACCGCCCTGATCCGCACTACCGATGTCGAGACCGGCCGGCCTGCTGCCGGGATTCGACGTCGCTACAAGCGTGGCAAACTGCCCGACGAGTGGGTCGCCAAGTTTGAGGCACTTCCCGGCTGGACCTGGGCGCCGGGCACGAGGCCTCATCCCACCAGCGTTGAGCCGTGGCTTGAGCAGGTTCACAGAGCATCGGCGGCATACGCCACCGCGCATGGCTCGGCCCGCATCCCCACTACCCATCCCGACCTCGGTTGGAAGGTCGTCCGCGTTCGACAGCGCCACCGGAAGGGCCTCCTTTCCGACGAGTGGGTCGCTAAGTTTGAGGCACTTCCCGGCTGGACTTGGGAGCCGAAGTCTGGGACTCGCATCTCCCGCCCGACCTCCGCACTTGAGCTGATCGAGGGCGACCCACCGGTGAACACTCAACCGCCGCCGGGCGGTCCGGGATGATCTGCCCGTGGGGACCTGGAGACCATAGGGACCATGGATGATCCAACCTTCGTCCCCGACATTCACACCAGCGGACGCCTCGGCTACTACGCCGGGCACGTCTACAGCGACGCGCTGGTGGAGGCCACGAACCACCCGCCCCAGCACGCCGACCTGATCACCGTCGTCCCGGTCGACACTGACGTCCCCATGTGGC
The DNA here is from genome assembly GCA_937868075.1 of uncultured Marmoricola sp. Classification (GTDB taxonomy): domain Bacteria; phylum Actinomycetota; class Actinomycetes; order Propionibacteriales; family Nocardioidaceae; genus Marmoricola. Next base: position 84,365 of record CALMLL010000033.1, read on the forward strand.
AAGGAGACCTGCGCTCTGGACGAATCAGCTCGGCGCGCGCGCTGAACGGGTGAGGACGCGCTCACCAACAGCGGCGCGCGCGTTTCATGAGCTGTGGGAGTCTGGCTCGATGATCAGGGTCGGATCCCCGTCTGGGGTTGGCTCGTTTCGCCACACACCATCGACCTCAGCCAGGTCTCCCTCGGGATGTGCCCACTCGACTCGCAGAATGCCATTCCCGGAGAGATGGGTTCGCTCATAGAGCTCACACAGTTCCTCGAACCTGCCCGTTCGATGGAGCTGATAGGCGACGTCGCCGCCGAGTGCTTCCACGGCGAAGTCCGCCGCCGCTTGGAGTGCTTCGTCCCGGGACAGATGCAGAAAGACATGCACGCTGTCACCTGTGCTGGAGCCCCGGTGAAGACGAGACCAGATCCTGGGGGCCGCCTCAATATCCCGGGTTCCGGTGTGGCGAAGGCGGGTCACTGCTTCTGGCCAATCTGTCGCGGCCAAGACCCAGGTGCAGAGCCACTCGTCCTTGGACATGAGGGCTGCTGGGCTGTCCTCATCGAGAAGGAGGAGCAGAACTTGGGCATCCCTGAGGAAGGCCGTGGCCAACGAGCTCTCTCCACTCGCGACGGAGCCAGAACGGTCGCCGAGAATCGCGGCTGCTGCCTCCAGTCGTCGAATCGAGCGAGTCAGCAGGGCCTCAGGCACTTCGATGCGGTGCAGCCCGCCATCACGATTGCCCTCAAGGAGCAGGTGTCCCCAAAGACTCACCAGACCCAGAGCATCATCGGCGGCTTCATACCCACCGCTGGGCAGTCGAACTCGACCAGCCTCGGAGAGCGCGGTGATGGTGCGAGCTGCCACCGCTACAGGGACGGGGCAGTCTCTGATCGCATCCACAAGGTCCTCTCCGGGATCTTCATCAGCCAACATCTCGACGATGCTGTCTGCCAGTCCAGCGAGTCGCTCATCGTCCAGATAGGAACGAGCGCTCTTTGGCGTGATGCTCAGCCCTGTCGCCACGGCCTGGACCCGGTCCTCGATCAACTCGACTGCCGTATCGACGGGCAGGGTCAAACCCCGCTCGTTGAGCAGCCGCACTAGCACTTCAGCTCGCTTCAGCGACCACGACCTATTCATCTATCCTCGTCCTTCTTGGGTCTAGATGGCGGCACGGGAAACAGTCACCAAAGTAGCCTCAACCCCCCTACCGCCCGAGATGGTGGCCCGGGCAGGGAGCGGTGGCGGTGCAGACGGCTAGTGTCGAAGACACCAACCTAAGGCGGCTGACCCATTGCGACGAGACCCGAAACTCCCGGCCGAAGACGATCTGGCCGGGAGTTTCGTCGTTCTGGGAGCGTAGTGATCTGCTGGGCCGCAGTCCTGGCTGAGTTCGTATGCCGCTCGACGGGCCAGGCAGCATCCTCTGTGGAGAGGGCTGCCGGCCGTCCCTGTGCCCGGCCACCCCATGCCGCCGGGCACAGGGGGTTCCGTTGCGGTGCAGGGGTGTTCGGTGTCGGTGGTGGGCGGTAGTGTCGAAGGCACCAACCAACCGGGCGGACTGACCATCTGCCCCCTGACTCCGATGAGGAGATGACCCATGACAACCATGGCTGCTGAGGCTCCGGTGTGGAGCATTGACCTGGTGGGGCGACCCGCTGTGGTCGACCACGAGATCACGACCGTGACGGCGCTGCGGGGCACGGAGGTGTTCACCGCCCGAGAGCCGGGGACCGGTCGGGAGGCCGAGACGGTGGTGATGCTGCCGGTGACCGGTGAGTTCGTCGAGATGCCCGAGGTGATGCCGGGGAACGAGACGGTCAAGGGCTACTGGCTGGGGCCGGTGGAGGCCGGGACGCGCGTGCACGAGACGTTTTCGGTGTTCGTGCTGGCCGGTTCCACGGTGCGCCGCCTAGTGCTGCCGGTCACCAAGGCCGACGCGCGGCAGTTGGTCAAGGGTCGAGCCACCGAGGGCGAGCGGGCCGCGCTGGGCGCGCTGCTGACCGAGGCGAGGGCACACAACTGCACCCGGCGCGACCACGAGGCGTGGCGCGACCGGCTCGTGTCCGAGGCGCACAGCGAGGCCGACGACCGCCAGTGGTGCGGGGAGTTCGACGACTTCATGGCCCGCGTGGGGCTGCCCCGCCGAAGCCGTGACTACGACCTCGAGGTCGAGGTCAGCGCCACCGTCCGAGTCACCCTGACCGCCACCAGCGAGGACGAGGCCATCGACGCACTCACCCGCGAGGACGTCTGGGCCGCGCTCGGGGAGGACAACATCACCTGGGACGTGAGCGAGGTCTACTGCGACTGACCCCGTGACCCCGGTGCGCGTCGCCGGCGGCGACCACGACCACGCCGGCGACGCGCACCGCCACGCCTCCAGGGGCCACCCCATGCCGACTGGTTCAGCTGCTGTGGGTCGTTGCGGTGTCGGTAGTGGGCGGTAGCGTCGAAGACACCACCACTTGTGAGCGGCTGACCATCGCTCACCCGAGACCCGAGGAGGGGTCATGACGTTGACCATCGAGCACACCGAGGCTGAAGGAACTTTGCTGCTGGGCACGTCCCGAGGGGACGGTTCGGCCGAGGTCGTCAAGGCGTTGGGTTGGCGGTGGGGGCGCAGCATCGGGCTGTGGTTCGTTCCGCGCAGTCGCGACGCTGCGCCGAAGCGGCCGCTGATCGAGCAGACCGCGCGGCAGCTGCGGGAGGCCGGATTCGAGGTCGAGGTGTCGATCGACACTACGACCGGGGACCGTGAAGCGGCCGAAGCGCGGCGGGCCGAGCGTGCCCAGGAGCGATCCGGCAGGCTCGCGGACCGGGCCGAGCGGGAGCAGGCCAAGGCCGATCAGCGGTATGCCGCCTCCCGCAAGATCGCCGACGGGATCCCGTTCGGGCAGCCGATCCTGCTGGGCCACCACTCCCAGGCCCGGGCCGAGCGGGACGCCCGCAAGATCCGATCGCACATGGACGCCAGCCTCGAGCACCAGGCGCACGCTGACCAGGCGGCCGCGGCCGCCGCCAGCGCAGCTGCCACGACCGGTCATCGCCACAACCCGGTGACCGTGGCCAACCGCATCGAACGGCTCGGCGCCGACATCCGACGCATGGAACACAGCCTGGCGCAGTCCGTCGCGGCCGGTCACCCCCGTCAGGATCTGGAGGACCGGCTCGCGATCGACCGGGCCGACCTCGAGCACTGGATGCAGGTGCGCGCCGACCAGCTCGCCACCGGTCAGGCCACCAACTACAGCCGCGAGAACGTCGCCGTAGGCGACCTGGTCAAGATCGGCGGCTCCTGGCATACCGTGGCCCGCTGCAACGCCAAGACCGTGGCGGTTCAGACCGGGTACTCCTGGACCAACAAGGCACCCTGGCACAAGGTCCAGGACCACCGACCGCGACCCGAGCAGGGCTGAGACATGGCCCCAGCAGGCACCGAGGGAACCGTCGTCATCGCGACCAGCCAACTGCTGGACGCCGACGCGATCTGTCCCGACTGCAGGGAGTGGATCGTGGCAACCGGCGACCCGGACGGGATCTGGATCGAGTGCTCCTGCGATGCCGGCTACGCGGGGCCGGCGGATCAGGGTCCTGATGCCCTAAGACCCGCCCGCTCCTCTGCTGCAGCGCCCCGAGTGGGGCGCTGCACTTTGTCATCCCCGTGCCCGGTACCCCATGCCGCCGGGCACGGGGTCGATCGTTGGTGCGCAAGGGGATTCGTCGTCGGTGGGGGCGGCTAGTGTCGATGACACCAACCACCGCGGCGGGCTGACCATCTGCCGCACCGAGACCCCGAGGAGGGGACGATGAGCAGCACCGTTGAGCAGGCCGTCGAGCGCATGGATCAGCTGACCGCGATCGTCGTCGAGGCGACCGTGGCCGAGATGCGGGCGGCGGCCTACGCGATCGCCAGGCAGACCCGAGAGCAGCACCCCGCCGCGGTGCGGGTGCACCTGGAGGCTTCCGACCAGGGCGACTGGCTGGACGCGACAGGCTGGGACGCGGGTGACGAGGTGGAGGATCTCGACCTTCCCGAGGACGTGGCTTTCGCCGCCGCTCACCTCTACATCCCGCACATCGGCAACGGTGACCACGCCGGAGCCGTGCCCGGGCTGCGCTACACCGATCGTCGCCGCGGGATCTTCATCCTCGACGTCGACCGGGTGCTCGCCGACTGTGACCAGGACCCGGTCGTGGCCGAGGTGCTGGTCACCCGGGACCCGGACGGGCCCAACGACGTCGCCGTCGCCGTCCTGGGTCGCAGCGTGCAGCCCAGGCAGGTGCGGGTCTTCTCCGTGGACGCCGGAGCCGGGTGGGAGTGGCCGGACTGGGTCGAGCACCGTGACCACTGCCTCGCCGAGGCCAGCGAAGGGCTCCAGGAGCCGCTGCGGGCCGCCCTGGACTCCCCGCCGGGCGGCAAGTACGTCGAGGGCAGGGACGGGCAGGACTGGCTCTCTGGGGTGGCGTCATGAGCGAGTGGATCGTCACCTACACCTCGATGCCGATCGAGGCGGACAGCGCAGAACAGGCGATCGAGCGCGAGGGCAACGGGGGAGGGCACTGGAACGCCTACCCGGTCACGCAGCGTCCCGAAGCCCTGGAGGCGCACGCTGCCGTCTGGCCTGGCGACGCCGATCTGCCGGTGATCCTCGGTGCTGTCGGTGGGCTGCGCCTGGCGATGTACCAGCACCGAGACAGCGACGACGCACCCCTGCCGGTGGTCGTCCTTGACCTGGACCGGGACGACCCCGAACTCGAGGTGCGCGTCTACGTCGGCGACATGCCCCTCGCCACCGTTCCCGCGGCCAACCCGTAGCGCTCAGCCCCCGTCTCTGGGGTGCTGCGAAGGAGATACGCACCCCCGGGACGGGCACCCCATGCCGCCCGTCCCGGGGCCACAAACCATCGCCTCTGTCGGTGGGGACGGCTAATGTCGAAGACACCAACCACATCGAGCGACTGACCATCGCTCTGGTGATCACCACACCACCACCGAAGGGCAGCAGCCAATGGAACCGACCACTTGGGACAACGTGGGACAGCACTACACCGCCGATGGCGTTCTGATCGTGCCTGGCCTTCGCATCATCAACTACGACCGTCGAGCCGACACCGTGATCGAGCCCGTGCGCTACGGAAACCCCGCTGAGCCGCAGTGGTTCGTCACCGAGCACGGCATCTTCGATGGTTCCCGCATGCAGGCGGCTCCGCCGACAGACTCGGGCCCGGCGGGACCCACATGGGCCAAGCCGTGCGAGAAGTGCGGCCAGCAGGTCGAGCGCTGGCGCGGGCAAGGGGACGTCTCCTGCTCCTGCGGTGCCTGGTACAACGCCGGCGGGCAGCGTCTGCGGGACGACTGGGCCGGCAATCTCGCGTGGCGCGATGACGAGGTGGACGACCTCGAAGGCTTCGAGCGCCAGCAGCTGGCCAAGGAGGAGTACCTGTGAGCCGGCAGCGAGGCCGCCACCGCGCACGGGGCACGCTGCGGCTGATCGTGCTCCCGCTCCGGGAGGCACGAGCGGGTGCCCGCCCACCACTTGGGCACCACTCGCCCACCACTGGCACACCACTACGTCAATCACGAAACCGCAACGGTTCAGACGAAAGGAGGCAGAGTCATGGTCATGACCAGCGTCACTGAGCGCATCATCCGGCAGGCGCAGCAACGCGGCTTCCGCATCCGCACCAGCACAGCCGGCGGCCGCACGATCCACCTGGTCGACCAGCACGGCCAGGACGGCTGCTTCGGCGCGATCTACGTGGGGCAGCACTCGGGCCGAATCACCGGGGCGATCTTGCACCACGGCAACCAAGACACGGCCGGCACCAGGCTGCTGGGCGCGCTGGCCACGGGCCGCGCGATCCGCGCAATCCCCGCTCGCCCAGCAGGTTTCCCGGTGTGGAGCGTGCGGACCCATGACGATCGTGGGCGTGAAGGATGGTCCGTCACACCGCACCCACCGGCACACTGCTAGTCACCCCAGCCGGTGAAATCCGATGGGCAGACCGTGACGAGCCTGCAGCGCGGGGACGACCTCGAGCGGTGCCAGCGGTGGGCCGAGGAGTACGCCGAGACCCACCGCCACCCTGCGGCCGAGACATGAGCTCGCAGGTCGACCCGGGGCCGGGCCGGCTTGCCGGCACGCTCCTTCGGATGCAGGCGCGCAGCGCCTGGCACCTTGCCCGAAGG